>NZ_JBVVQA010000013.1:0-166928 GCF_055811455.1 Mesorhizobium sp. WSM4845 | reverse complement strand
CAATCGTCAGCCTTGTCGGGATCGCCATATTCGTCGATCCAGCTCGCGCCCGCCAGGAGCTTGGTGTAGCGGCGCATATCGATAAGCGGAACCGTGCAGAACAGCGCGCCGAAATCCTCAGGATAGCGGGTAAGCATGTTGGCGATCAGCAGACCGCCGTTTGAGCCGCCCTCGGCGGCAATCCGCCTCGGCAGCGTAATGCCCCTTCGCACGAGGTCGGCGGCAACGGCGGCGAAATCGTCATGGGCGAGACGCTTGCCCTCCCTCCGCCCGGCATCGTGCCACCGGGTGCCGAACTCGCCGCCCCCGCGGATGTTCGCCACCACACACGTGCCGCCGCGCTCGAGCCACAGCTTGCCGAGCGAGGAGTTGTAGGAGGGCAGGAGCGATATGCCGAACCCGCCATAGGCGCTGAGATGAACCGGGGCATCCCCGTTCCCATCCGCCGGACCGACCTGTGTATAGGGAATCATCTCACCATCGATCGATACTGCCTCGTGGCGCGTGACCACCAGGCCGGATGCGTCGAAATTCTCCGGGCTGCGCTTCAGGATTACTGAAGCGCTGACAGGCGGGGCGGCATTGAGATCGAATAGGAAAAGCTGCGGCGGGGTGATTGGATCATGAGCCCCGACCAGAACCTCCCCATTGGTCTCGTGATCTGCGGCATCGAGTGACCAGAGGTGAACAGTCCCTTGCACGGGAACGGTGTCCAGGGCTCGGCGCGTCCATTCCTGCGGGCCCGGCGTGAACACCTCGAATCTCGGAACGAGGTTCGCCAGGTAGGCGATAATGAGCTTCCCGTCATTCCAGAAGAATGACTGCAGACAGCGCCTCTCGTCCGGTTCAAACAGGGTACTGAAACGGCGTTCGCCGGCCAGCAAAGAGGAAAGCGAGATGCCGATCAGCGCGTCGGCGTGATAGGTCGTCCCGGCTACCGTCCATGCTGTGCGCGGCTTTACCGCCAGCCAATCGCCGAAGTTACCCCACCAGGCGTCCTTAGGAAGGTCGATTTCAATCTTCGGCCCGCTTTCATCGCCAATGCGGACGATCTGCTCGAAGCAGGCCAGCTGCTCGATGAACCACACGCGCTCGCTCTCGGCGGTACGGTCCAGATGGCCAGACACACCCAGGGTTTCGGAACCGGTCTCGAAGATTACCGGCGCGGTGAGGGGATCCGCGCCACGCTTCCACAGTCGCACGGTGCGCGCGTAACCGGAGCGGGTGGCCATGCCATGACCAAGCGCACTGGAAAGCAGAAGCGTGTTGGGGTCGAGCCAATCAATGTCACCCTTGGCCTCGGGGAGATTGAAACCGTCGGCGACAAAGCTCAGAGAGCTCAGGTCGAATTCGCGATGCACGACCGCGTCGCTGCCGCCGCGCGACATGCGCAAGACGGCTCTTTCGCGCGTCTCCGGCTCGATCGACGCGCCGCCCCAGACCCAGTCTTCTCCGTCGCTCGCCGCGAGGGCGTCCAGATCGACCAGTAGCTCCCATTGGGGATCCGCCTTCATGTAGGCGGCAAGGGTGGTCCGGCGCCACTGTCCGCGCGGGTTTCCGGCATCTTGCCAGAAATTGTAGAGGTACTGACCACGGCGCCAGATGGTGGGAATCTTGTCAGGACGGTCGAAAATCGCTGTCAGGGCCGCCCGGTCGCGCTCGAACTGCGTTCCCGCGAAGTGCTTCAGGGTCTTTGCCGACTGGCTGGCGGTCCACGCAAGTGCCGGTTCGCCTTCTACATCTTCAAGCCAAAGATGGGGGTCATCGTCGGGCGCATTCAGCGTTGGGCGGAAATCGAATTCGCTCATGTCCGAAAGACCTGAGGAATGAAGGAGCAATGGCTCTCGCCTGCTCGAGAAGGATCAATGTTTGCGGCGGCGCCCGCATGTTCGAAAAGCGCGATCATGGATGAGTTCTTCCCAGTCGGTGCGGCGTCGCAGTGCTTTTGCGCATAGGACCGCAACCGTCGTGCCAACTGGGAAATCCTTACGGAACAATGGGATCGCTCTGGCAGCGCTGTGTCAGATGTCAGACATCGTCGCGAATGCGACAACGAGCGTACCCCGTAATCACCGGATCAACCTCCGGCGCGAGCGGTGACACCGTGCAGCACTCAAGCAGGAGTGGCTGGGCTGTGGTCCAGCGGCAAAAAACCGGAGATTCCAGGAAAAGGGCTGGGCGCCGCTTGGGCGACCTGATGGTGCCCAAGCCCTGCCGCAATCTTGGCCTGCACCGTTCCCTTGATTGCATTCTTGAAGTCTGTCGATCAAGTCACCAAGCTGCATTCGGGCGAACGCATGGGACTCGTCCCTATGGCAACCTGGGCTGATGTCGGGCCGCCGTCCGATATGCAAGGTATAAGGGTCAGGAACAGGGAAGCTCCGGCTCGGCATCCTATCTCGGTGAGACGGCCAACGATCGGCGGTCTTTGGCTGACGCTGCGAGTTGTGCGCCCGCACCAAAGGCAGCGTGGGGCAAGTCTGCTTGGAAGAATCAGCTGCAGCAGGCGCTAGTGGGCCCCGGCCGCGCTCGATCTCCATACCGTCCGCAAAGAAAGCTCGGCGTGAGCACCGGCAAAAAGCGATCTGCGCGCCTCGCCGGTTCGTTTTGCGGTCCACTGAGCTGTCGGCTTAACCTGTACAACTATACAGGCTGCCATAGCGCGGAACTTGGCCTCCAATGGCGGAAATTCCCCCGAGGAGACCTCCATGACTGAGCTTATAGCGCCGGCGCTACGACAACTTTCCCACAAGCAGCGTGCAATCCACCGCCACGCCACTACGTCTCCAAGGAACCTCTTGAACGGGACGGATGAGCCGATCACCGATACGAAACCGATATCCTTGGCGTGCTCAGGCCGCGCTGGCTGTCGCTGCGCGGGTTCGACGGTGTTCTTGCTGTTTGCGCGCGCCTTCTGCCCTCCAAGGTGCCAATGGCACACTCTTCGACCAAATGGCGTCATCGGGGTCTGGTGGCCCCGGCGCCGGTGCTTTGCCAAGTGGCATAAACTTTCGACCCCCCTGGGGGCGGGCAGGGGAGCACAGTCGTGCCTACAGTTCTCGTGACTGGCGCGGACGAGGCTGATTGGCGCGATGAAAGATCATATGATTACACCGCTGGTCTGACGCCGCGCGAGTGGGCCTGGGAGTTCTTGCGCCGCAACCCAGCATTCCAGCGTGATCTGGTCGCTGCGCGCCAGCAGGCCCATACTCTGTCTAACCAACCCTTTCTCGACGTGGTCGCGTTGGCCGGTGACCTGTCGCGCTGGGGTGTCCTGTTTCGCCGAGTCTTATGGGCGAAATTCGCTCGTATTCTGGTCTCCGCTCTGGTGCGTCCATGTGCTGCCGGTCATTGCAGAACAGCTGTCCGCATCCTCGGCGACATTGCCGCTCGAACTCTCGGCGTTGCCATGTCGTGCGACGGTCCTGCTGGCGCCCGACAAGGGCCAGCATGTTCTTCTTCGCAATGCGGAACATACGCTCCAGCTCGCCGTCTCTGGCGCGGATATCTTGCGCCCTGTTTGCCTCCGCACCGAGGCGATCTGGCCAGCGATGCTTTCGAAGCCCCGTCTGAGGGCGCTCGAGTGCCTCAATGCTCTAAGTCTGGGTCAACACCTGCCCGCCCGCTTGTTTCCGCCGGAAAGACGCGGTCCGCGTTTGACCTTCGTTCTTCGTGCGCTCGACGGCTCACTTGCTGGGGCGTCACATCGTGAGCTCGCCGAAGCGCTGGTTGGTCAACGGCGCGTCCATGCCGACTGGAGGGATCCTCGCGATCATCTGCGCGACCGCATTCGCCGCGCCGTCTCGCGTGGCCGCGCCCTCATGAATGGAGGGTACAGAGATTTCCTTCTTTAAAAAGTGACAGTCCGCCCTGTGCGTCAGCCGGCGAACAGTTCGCAGATAGCGTACCATGTCACCATCAGTTGGTCCGGTCGGACAGGGCAGCGAACGGCCTTGCGGGTGCGCTCTGGTCAGGCGTCGGTCCAAACCGAGAGGCATGTTCGGTATTGTCCGATAGCCGACAATGTCGAGTACGCAACGTAGAGGAAGCCGACTCTCGGGTGTTTATACGCTTTTTGCCTTGGCACAGTACATGCATGCTATTCATCAAAACAAGCGGACTGAGTGGTTCCCACCATCACGAGAGTCGCTGAATTACGCCACCTCCCAAGGCGTACCCGGCCCGGCAGCGAGCTCAGTCTCCTGCCGGGCATCCGTGTTCAGACCTACTCGCGTTCAGAACTTCAAATTAGAGGCGCAACCTTTCGCGTCCGGCTATGCGAACTGGTGCTGAAGAATTGTCAGACTTCGAGCGCGGTCGTTGTGGCTCCGTATTCACGGCAGCGACTATTTCGGCCATTGCCAACTCAAGATCCGCCTTTGGAGTAAATGTGGAAAGGCTCACTCGCAGCGTAGGCTTAGCATCTTCATAGCTGACCCCATCGTCGCAGCACATGCGACGGATCGGTGGCGCCAGCGCGGCAGGCGCAACCTGTGGAGAGACAGATTCCGCGCATCGCCAAGCGCTCGACAATCGCATCGGCGTCACACCACGCGATGGTCAAAGAGCACGTATTTGGAAAGCGCGGTGCTCGAATCCCAATAAAACGTACTTGCGGCAGGCGGATTGCCAGCTCCCGTTCAAAGTTGTTTCGAAGCGCTTCGATGCCACTCGCTACACGCAGCCGCCGAGCCGCCTGTTTCGCGGCAACGGCCAGTCAGGCGGCTGCTTCGCTGTTCAGCGTTCGCGCCGTCGCCCGTCCTCCTGTTCACCATAAAAAAGCGGTTCGAAGGGCAACCCCTCCCTAATGTACAACGCGCCCACGCGTTTCGGGGCTTGGAATTTATGCGCCGATAGGGAGAGCAGATCGACTTCGACGAACTCGTCTGTCAGATCGATGGGTATTCGACCAACAACCTGCGCGGCGTCCATGTGTAGGATTGCCTCCGGAGCGAGGCGGCGACGATATCGGTCAAAACTCCAATGGGTTGAACGACACCCGTCTCGTTGTTCGCAGCCATGACAGAAACGAAGGCGGTGTCGGGCGTGAGTGTCGCAGCGAACGCATCTGGCTGGTATCCAACGGCCACTGCCCCAGTCACCGGCGCCAAATAGAAAGAAGCGAAGACGAAGCCCCCATAGCCGACTGCCATCCATCAGTTCCCACGTCACACGGAATTGGGCCAGCCTGGCGTGAAGAAGATCATTGAGGATGCGCTGCGGGCGGCCGGCCTTATGCGCTAGGCGACTGCGCAAATCGCTTGCCATCGTCTATGCCGGCCTGCCGGTCTCTCCCTTCGGGTAGGTGGCATCATTGCGTCCCTCAGCCGGGGCAGCGGCAGCGGTATCTTAAATGGTTTTCACGTGACCTTTGGCTCTGCCAAGTCTCAGCCAAATTTTCACGTGTAGAATCTCGCATACGGGTTGCAAAATCGCGCTGTTTGTCGACAGTCCTACGGTGGGCCTGGTCAACCTTTGATGCTATCCCGACGTCTGGACCATGCAGTGGAATGCTAGAACAAGGGGGGCGTCGCTTTTGCGCCGTAGTCAACGTGCGCTCCTGGCGCCCGAAACAGCCATCGCGACACGTGTCATTTAACGGCGAGATGGGTTCACGCAAGCTGTCGGACTGCTTTTCAGCGGAAGGACTGGATAGCGGGCATTCGTGCCCAGCACCTAGTCTTCCAGCGCAAATTCGCGCCGGATTACAATGTGCAGGAGTCGCGTTGCACGACGGCACACGGCCTGGGCCGTATGTCTAAGCCGTGAGCGTCTTGCTAGTTGCCATCAGAATACGTTGTCATCACTGCGAAATGGTCAGATCCATAGACTGACTTTATGGCCACCTCGAATTTCGAGGAAACGGCGGCCGGAACGGTGATGTGGTCAATCGCTCTGTCAGCAAACGCGTCATCATCGTACGTCCTGCCAAGTTCCTTGGTCAGAACCTTCCACGGAGCGCCCCCGGTCAGACCCAGTTCAAGGATAGGCAGGGTGTCGTCATAACCATCACCAGCGACGCAGGCGTTGACTGGAAAGGGCATTTTGGCGCAGCCGTAGTTGGCGAGATTGGAGTCGTCGAATGTCCTGCCAACCTTCCCGGTCTCATACGAAGTGTTGAAATCGCCCGCTATGACAACAATGCGACCTTCGCTGGAGGCCGCTCGGGCTTGCTTCTCGACTGCAGCGATCCGACACAAAGTACATTGTGGTCGTTGCCAAAAACGACCGATAGACCAATCGCTCGGATCATGTGACATCCCTCTCAAAAACCTATAAGCAAGACTGCGCCCACCAGCCAGGGGTGGCAATAGCGCGTAAGCAGTAAGGTCTTTGCTTTCGCGATGACGCGCCGGTCTGACGACTTCAACCCTCCTGCTGCTCGATCTGGAACCGACGCAGGTCGTCGGCGGTCGCTGTGTCTGGTGAACGGCCGAGGAATGTCGCCAGGCGTCCGATATCGCGGAGATAGTTGCGCTGCGTCTCCCGTGAGAAACGCCGCATGTTCATGTCGTCGATCAGCCGCTGACGAAGTGGACTGATAGGTGCATCGAGAGCGGGATGGGTCATGGTCAGGCTCCTTGTTGAAGAAGCCCGTCATGCTCTGCCGCCGCCGAACAACGCTCAATGCAGGAGCGACGACCGGTCCCTGATCTCTACCTCAACCGCAGGCGCCCTCCCGCGCAGCGGGTTCGTTCTTCGGCCCGAAGCGGTCGCCATGTTATCACACGACCGGGTTCGCGATTTATCGAACAGCTATCAGATCAGGAATTTCGTTCTCCCAGATACGCCTTCACGATTTCCAATGCACAGACTGCGCTCGTATGGGCGGCATAGTCCTGGTAAGTATCGTTCTTCTCCGAATTGGCGAAGTCGCAGACGGACTTCACTACTAACGGGAGAGGCCTTGGTGCTGGCATCTCCGCCGCCGTTGCGTAGACGGCGTAAGCCTCCATCTCGACGGCCACCACTTTTCGCTTCGCGCTAGCGAGCTCTTCGAAAAATCCATCATCAGCCCGTACGGCCGCCCCTGACGCCATCGCCCCGATTTCGACGTTTAAGACGCTGTTGATCTTCTGCTTCGTGTATCCTCGGCGAATTTCGTCCAACCTCGCTTCATCCGCCTTGATAGCTTCAGCATGCTTACGAAGCATCGGATCCAAAGCGATTTGAACAGGATCGGGAGCGAAACGGAGCGCTTCCCCTTCCTTCTTGTGAAACTTGCCGCTCCCGTAGTCCCAGGAGATGTTGACCACGACGACGTCGCCGAGTTGAATATCACCTTCCCTACCTGCGCATATACCCGTCATGACGACGAGGCGCGGGCGGAAGGCGGCGGAGACTTTCGAGACCGCGGCCGACGTGGCCACCATCCCCATCTGAGCGGCGTGGCAGGCGACGCACCTGAATGTCCTTCCCTCCACGGTGAAGCTTCCCACCCAGTATCTAGTCGGGTCGGTGACACGTTGGAGCTCTTTCCAGCCGCAGTCGAGTGCCAATACCGCTTCGAGCTCCGGGTTGGCGAGCGCACAGACGAATGCAACGTCGTAGTCGTAATCTTGGCCCAACGTGGCCGCTTCGACCGAGGACTTGATATATCGCACCTTGCTGGTCAGTTGATCGATCCAATCGGCGGACTTGGTGTCGAATTTGAGGATGGACCAGAGGCCATTGTTGAAGTCCGCTTCGGATTGGTCGCGGGCATCGTCGTACGACGTAAGCCCGACAATGTACCGGGGCCTAAGGTAAGTGGCCCTAGCCAAGATGTCGCGGAGCAGTGTCTGGCCGCCATCTATCTCGGCCTCCGCCAGTCTGGCTTTAGGTATCATGAGGTCCAGAATGAGCAAATCGAACTGGGTTCTGCGCATTTCCGAGCTAGCGTCGTACGCGTTCGTCACATGCGCGATATCATCCGTAGACGGCACGCCCGCTTCAAGCAGCACCTTGGAAACCGCAGCAGCTTTCGCGATGTCATCATCAACAATCAGGACTTTCATTTCAATTCCAAGCCTTCGATCATCGTTTTCAAACTCTTCTCCCATTCGTTGATCGAAGCATGGTAGTAGACTGCTCCGACATAATGCTCAGGGAATTTCAGTTTGAGGTCGGCATCCAGGTCGTTCAGCCCCGTTACGTTGGGAGCTTCGCCGAAGCTCTCGAACTGAGTGAGGACGATAACTTTGCTCCTACCCGACATCCTGGCCATCTGACGCAGGAATTCCTTTCCGCCGAATGCATGCATACGCCCATCCGGGTCCGGCCCGCTGGAATCGTAGTTCGGCAACGTCATGTCGAGGATCACGAGATCGGGGGTCACGCGCTTGGCCTCACGCAACCCTGTGACAAGCGAGGCGCTGTGTATCACCTCGTCGTCCGCGAAATAGGAATTGAGGAAATCAAGGACCCTGCGCCGCTTGTTCTCGTCGTCTTCAACTACCAAAAACCGCATGATCTCGCTCCTCTGTGGGCTGGCGAATGAACCGGAAGCTGAATTTCAGTTTACAGAAAAATCGTCCGCTTTCCTCGTCAACTCCGAACACAACCGGATCGGGAGCAACCGAGAACGCCATGATTTTGGCGAGCTTGGGGAAGCCGGTACCGCCTTCTCCACTGACGTCCTTGGAGACATCGGCGCTCTTGAGCTTGGTCATCGCCTCCTCTATGGCCCGTCGATGGCGGGATATGTCACGGCATTCGCTCTGGAAAGTTAACTCCAAGACGCCAGGATCGATTTGCTCGAACTCGATGTTGACTGCGGGACGGTCCAGGTCCGCATGTTTCGCCACATTGCCGAAAAGTATGAAGAGCGCGTCAGTGAAAACGGTGAGAGCGTTCGTCATTGGCATATCGAGTTGGCCTGACAGCTCAACATCGGGGTCGAAATTGGGATTGAGGCGACGCACCATCTGCTTGCCGATTTCCACCAGGACGTCGATCCGCAGCGGGGCGCTCTCCACGGCCTGAGGCACGTCGAACCATTCCGCCATTTCGTTGAGTGCATCATGGACCCCGGTCCGCGCGCGGACGAGAGCATCGTTCAGCATGGGCAGGCTCGGAGCGTTCGTTGCTTCGATGAAGTGTTGCCCCAATTCGTCGAACAACAAATCGAATTCCTGCCTGAGATCAACGCGGATGTAAGTCTGTACGGTCCCGAGAACGTTGCCCAGGTGGGCCCAGTAGATTTCGAAAAAGGTATCTAGGAACTCGTCGAATTCGAGGATGCTTTGCGCTTCCGCAGAAAACCCCATGACGACCGCGTCGGCAAAACGGTAACTGATAAGTCCCTTTGGCTTCTCCACTCGCCGTATCTGCACGAAATCGGAGGAGAACCGCTCTACGAGCATGTCGTATTTCTTGGAGAAAGCGCCAAGACCTCTGGATACCCGGTCCGCATTGTCATGGCCTACCAATGGCTCGAGGAGTTCGTACCAATGGTCGTTCGCCGCGTAGGATCCCCCGGATGATACGCTGGTCAAAAGGTGCTGTTCCTGTGAAGGGCGTCTTAGCTGGCCCGAGATGGTGCCATGGCGTATCCTCAAGCTCAGATAGCTGTTGATGCCATGCCTGCTGTTGAGACTGCTTTCCCGGCAGAGCTGATCTAGGATTTCTGCGAACAACGCCGAGACCTCATTGTCGGGTATCTCATACGGCTTGGTATCCGAAGCCCCCGAAGCGAGACGATCGAGCATCTCCAGCAAATATTTATCCGAGACGGTCTCCATTCCCGCTTCGGTAAGGGCTCGGAAGCGATCGAACTTGCCTCTGAGATTTTTTCGGGCCCAGTCCCGTATCAGCTCCTCGTCCATGGAAATCTTGCTTCGATCCAGGGACTTGATTGCCTTAACCACCTCTTGGCGGCGCAGGATGAGCTTGATCTCTTCGTCGTAGACTTCAGTCCGTTCTGATGACAACGATTTGAGGGTTGCCAAGATTGCTAGCCGTTCCTCATCCAGCTCGAACTGGTTCCCGTAGGTGAGCGAAAGGCTCAGCATGTCCTCCGTGCAGATCGCCCACAGCAGAAAAATCAGTTTATCCACGTTGTCGACACGGCTCGGTTGCAATTCTGAAGGGCGGAGCACGCCACTGTCATCGAGGAACCGCTCGACCGCGTATGAAAGTGAAGACCTGAATTCACGGTCGAAATTCTCGGCCAGAAGCCAAGTTGCCAGCGCCATGTTCGTGGAGCCGGAATACCTTCCAACGGTCTGATCATCGAGGCGCGTGGCGAGGCGCTCGAGCGGCAGCCATTGCAGAAGGCCGTTGTCACGTCGATAGAGCTCGGCGACTAGGTCCACAGCCGAGTTGATCCTGCCCGACGCCAGAAGTCCCTCGATCTCGCACCACGTTGCGAGCCGGGTAGCCGGAAGACCTCCGGATCGAGCCGTTTTCAGCACTTCCACCATCGAAGGGTTATCCTTGGCCCGTGCCAGCACAGACATCGTCCACCAAGCTTGAGAGCGGTCTTCTATCGCGCCAGGTTGAAGGGATGGATCGAAGCGGTGAAAGTTGGCCACAAGGGCCGGGCATCCTGCCGAAGTCGTCAGCACCCCGGCGTAGTGAGGCACCAGCGGATCTGGAAGGTATGGGATTATGGTAGGGTCGTGGTCGTTGTTGGCCATGAACCTACGTCGTTGGGTGGAAGCGTCGGCCAGCGAAGACGGAGTGTCCGACAGCCTTGATATCGCTGTGGCGAATTCTCCGATATTGAAACGAGGAAAAAGAACCGCATGGCGCAGAATATGCTCTCGAGCAGTGTCCAGCTTTTCGGGGCGCAACTGTACATCCGCGATGGACGCCGCCAAGTCTTCGGAGACGTTTTCGACCTTGGGAGCAAACCCCAGGTTTGAGGCGAAATGAACCTGGTGCAGATTTCCTGCAGCCGGAAGTCCTTCGATGCCGAAGCCGATCAACCTCTCATCGAACTCGAAATCGACTGCGTCGAAATTGTCCACGGCTGCCAAATTGCCCATGAGATATGAAAGCTTGAGCACCCTGATGTCTCCAATTTCCGACATCAGCGGCACTACGTATTGATAGAGTAGGCCAGCGGTAGGGCGGCCCTCCGCAGCGCTCACGCGCGCCAGGTGGACCAGGCATTCATAAAGATCCAAAACCGACAATGTTTGAGCCTGCGCCAACATCTCGGCTTCGTCGCCGTCCTCGATGTCGCTGTTGGCGAGTTGGTAGTTGAGAAAGCGCTTGCCAGGGGCATCGGTCCACACCCGATGTATGTGTCCAGCGATCTCAGAAAGAAACCTGCTCGGATTCTGGTCGTTTTCAGAACGGACCCCAAACCAATAAGAATAGAAGAGGGCGGCGACCGATGCACCACCCGATGTCTGCGACGCGATCCATGACTTCTGCGCTTCAAGTCCATGGACCAGACTTGTTAAGGCGATGCGCGCCGAAAGCATTTCTAGCGACCAACAAACCTCGCCGTTGATCTCGTCAACCAACCCGATTGAGTCTTCGTAACGCGATTGCTGAAGGCAATTCTCAAGGTTCTGACGCAGCTCGACGTAGCGGCGTACCTTGTTCAGCACTGCCCGCAGAGTGCCGAGCGCCCAAGCCAATTCGCGTTCCAAGGACACGGCAGCCAGTGAAGGCACCGAGCTGATTTGTGTGAGCGCTCGGGGTACAAGCCCATCTAGGGGTGAACGATGACGCTGGCTGCGAACGACCCAGTAGGCAATGGTGGGCAAGGTGCCAATAGGTGACGAAGCCCTCAAGTGCGCGATGGAAATCTTCGGGTCGATCCCACCCCTGACCGCGTTCCGCCAACCGGAATGAGGGGGAGGAGGTCTTTTTCTGCTTAGCGGCAAATTGAAGTCCTCATCGAAAGAACTTCGATTACATTTCAAACTACATCAATCAAGTGTGCTGCACGATGTGCTCGCGCAATTCCACAGTGGAATTTGAATGATCAGAATTTCCAGATCATGCAAGTGGCTCAATATGCAAGAGGGGCAGTCCTGATGTCCGCTGCTGGCGCAGCATGCCAACTCACCAGAGGGGCTGAAGTCCGCTCGTGGGGAGCCGGTCGCCGTAGTCTCTGCGTCCAATAATCAGGATACACGTAGTTTGCGATGCCGACATTGATCTATGCAACCCGCACCGTCTCGACCGGCCCAAGCCTGCCATTGACCCGTCTTTCGCGGCGCGACGTGCGTACAGCGGGAATTGAGCGTATCTAAAAAACGCCGAGAGTGTTATTGCTTTTCACTATGAGCAGAGCCAGACCAACAAGAACAGCGAACCCAATCCGTTTCGAAGACCTTGACCCAAACGTTCGAGGACCTGGTCCGTGAGTTGATCTATGACATCCGGGAATGGCAAACGATAGAGGCCACGGGCAAGGGCGGGACGATGACGGCTTTGATATCAGAGCCTACGAACGCGCCACGACAACCACCATTGACGATGACGGTGACGAGGTTGTCCGCCCAATAGACGGCTACGCGTGGATGATCCAGTGCAAGCGCGAAAAAGCAATTCCCTAGCAAGATATAGAAAAGCTTGGAGGACATCGCTCCAGACAATCCGCCATACGGGTATATCCTGGCTGCCGCGACAAACTCCTCGAAGAAGGCTTACGATACCTTCCGCGATGAGCTCACCAAGTTAGGCGTCTTAGAATTCTATCTTTGGGGCAATGCGACGCTCGAAACCGAGCTCCATCAACCGAAGAACGATAGAATCCTATTCACATTCTTCGGGATATCGAACGTCCTGCGCAGAAGATCACGCGCTACAGAAATCAGGTCCGAAGTCACAAACAAGAACCGCGTTGTGCGAGTGCTTGGAAATAGCCCCGCGCTCTCTTGGATTCTAGCACGAGACTCGAAGGCAGGCGCTATCCGTATGAATCCAAGTATGCGGATTTCGCGAAAGACCCCGTTGGAAGGGCTTTGAGGTTGTCGAACTTCACCCACGTGGCGTGATCGTATTGATGAAACGGTGCTATGCGTACTTTGACGAGTCGGAGAAGACCTTTGATCTCGCTGAGCCACCTATAGTGCTTCGAAAACCCATACGATAGAACGCGCGACACAGGAAGCGACCGAGAAGAACGAGAGAAGCCTGATCTTGTCAGGAATTATTGGAAAGGCTGCGTCAGAAGAGCCAATAATGTTTCATCTAAAGGGCATCATTCGTTACGAGGATATGCTTGAGATCGATGATAAAGGCGATAGCTGGAATGAGGTTCCACACATATTTGTCGACTTCGTCGGTGGGTTTCCAGTGTCCGGTACGCTTGTGTGCTTAGAAAAGGGACAGCGGGAAATCGGGCTAGATGGTTTCTCCCGAGAGGCTGTCTTCCCCAAGTCTTTTCCCGAACCAGAGTTTGGAAAAATCTACGACGAGGAAGGGCTGGCGTTGCCCGAAGGGCTCTGTGAACGATGTGAACTTCCACGGCGGCGACCTGGATAAGCTGTTCGATGTTGACGGACGATTTGCGCACCTGAAACCAAGCGATGTTGCTGTCGTTCGGTTCGGACAAAAAGACGACCGTTTCGTCCAGATCACTCATCGGTACGAATTGTCGAGCGGCGATCTAATACGGATCACCCCCAGATGGTTTGGCAGGTGAAGCAACACATCGGTCGAGATCCATTGGCGGATGATGTGATCCAAATCCTGGAGTGCCGCAGCTGTTACAAGCAACAATGGGAAGGCAAGCATTAGCCTTGCCAAACCTTGGCGGGCATTAGATCAACGCGGTGAATGGCCGCTTTCGAGTAGAGGGTCTGGAGACGTGAGCGACCGGGATTGGGCGCAAAGCTGTCGCCCGTCGGACGTCGCTCTTGGGTCATGATTTTCCCTTGATCTCCCCTTTAGGAAAGGTCTGCAACAGGTCGGAACAGGTAATCGCGTCGGACGGCTTGAGCTGCCCCGTGATCTCAATCGCGAGCCCGGCTTAGCCACCACCTTGCCGGCGTTGCCCGCGTTTTGTTTCCGTGAGCGGCAACACCTTTCGGCGTTCTTTCATGTTATCCGATGACTCGCATCGTGACGCTGAAGGGCTGAGCGAACTCTTGCCGCCCGATGCTCAACATGCCCACCTCCTTCTTGAGAGGGTGTCCACGTATCGTCGACCCGTCACACTTCAGCGCGTTTGACATCCACGAGCATATTGCAACGCGTTGCACTTCATTTTGGTGTTGAAGATGCGCCGAGTTCTGAGGCGACACTCGAATAGCCCGCTACCTCGACCCAGCTTTTCGTTTTGCTGCTTCGCTTTCGATCCCAGAAGACAGCTCGCAATCTTCTCAGAAATATCCTCGATAGTGCGCTTGCAAAACCGGCAGAAACAGCAGCGTCGATGGTAGGTCGCACTCAGCCACTGAAAGCGGTTTTGCAACGGGTTGCACCAGGTTGGGGCGCTCGGCTAAGGTGCCAATTTGTGCCAAATGAACCCCCAATCCATCTACATGCAGCCCACAATTGTTCACATTGGCACCGATTTGCGAAATCTTAGGCGCGATCTCTAGCGTCTATCTCTTTGAAACTGTTACTATTTTCTCGCAGCCAGCCTGACCCATTCGCTGGTAGCCTACTTCGGCGCGCGAGACTCTTCGGTCGAAGACTCTTGCTCCATAGGGTCAAGACCCGCCTGCATTGGGCTACATGGGTGTACTTCGACTAAGTTGTCACGCTTATCACTTCTTTTCTGGATGCGGCAGCTGTTCCTCCCGATCATTGCTCAGGTTGACGGCCGCCATGCGGAACGTAGGGGGAGCGTTCGGTCTTCGTGTAGAGGTGCGTTCGGCTTATTGGTTCACTATGATCTGGTCCAGATCGGCAAGGCACTCGACCACGTGGTCCGGTCTGAATGGAAACCGCTCTATGTCAGCCAGTTTGGTGACCCCAGTAAGCACAAGGGCTGTCTTCAGGCCCGATTCCAGCCCGGCGAGCACGTCGGTGTCCATGCGGTCACCGACCATGATGGTATCGACAGCTCGCACTCCGAGCCGGTCGAGCGCGTTACGCATCATGAAGGGGTTCGGCTTCCCGACGAAATAGGGCTGGCGGCCGGTGGCCTTCTCGATTAGTGCTGCGACTGCACCGCATGCCGGATGGGAGCCCCGCTCGGTCGGGCCAGTCGCATCCGGATTGGTGGCGAGAAAGCGCGCGCCCTTCGCCACAAGCTCGGCGCCAGTTGCGATCTGCTCGTAGTGGTACGAAGTGGTGTCTCCGAGGACCACGAACTCGGGGGCAAACTCCGTTATCCGGCAGCCTGCCTGCCGCAAGGCCTCTACCAGACCGTGGTCGCCGATGACATAAGCAGATGATCCGTGCTTTTGCAGTTCCACGAACCGCGCAGTGGCGAGCGCCGATGTGTAGATGTGCTCTGGCTGCACGGTGAAGCCAACCGCTCTTAGACGCTCGGCGTGATCTTCGGGCGTGAAGCGCGAGTTATTGGTGAAGATCTGAAACGGCTCACCCTTGGCGACTAGCCCGGCGACATAGTTGACCGAGCCAGCAATCGGTTGGCCGCCGCGGACCAGGACCCCGTCCATGTCGAGCAGATGCGCTATAATCATTGGATCTCACCCCTCAATGTCTCTCGTGGATGCGCGGCCTGGGCACGTCTAATGTCACTGTATCTTCTCCAGGCCGGAATACCGGCGACTGTAGCGATTCAGAGCCATGCGCGAAGGGCGCTCAATTGCTTGTGCGGCAATAAGGAGGTTGCGGCGTAAAAAGTGTCCGCAACCGCTCGCCGTGCGGACGCGCTGCACCGTTGGGTTGACGACATTCGCTGTGTCAGCGCATCTGATGGACGATCGCGTTCTAGTTCGCGTGAACCACCTGGCGAGACGTTTCTCTGCAGAACCATCGTGATTGACGGCACCACAGTGATCCAGCATTGTCTCGCGCCGCGGACGCAAACACGCCGGAGTCTTGGCGAACTTTCCAATGGTCGGACAGCCTATCGAACGATTTCGAGAGTCGCTCCCGCGCCCAAGGTGTGATTCAGTACCGAATATTGACGCCGACCGCGAGTGGTTTACCCGTTCATTTGTTTTCGCGTTTCCGCCAAGTCAGGGTAACAGTCGGGCGCCTGCGATGTCCCTTCGCGAAGAGCCTGACCCGTTCAAAAGCGCTAGGCGCCGAGCTTGGGCCGCGGCAACAGAAGAGGAGTATTGCCACTTAGGGCATTTTTTGAGGCAGAGCCCGAGACACTTCATTTTGGGGGCGGCGGCCGGGTATTGATGCTTGGCAGGAGTGAAGATAGAAAATGGCAGCGGCCGGCGTTGCAAAGAAGGGAAGGCAACAGGGCAGCGCTATGACAAGGGCGAGCGTCGATTCAAGCACGTCGGAAAGGGCGCTCATCCCGTGTTTGAATTTCACGACAGCGAGCCGAAAACGTGGGTTGGAAAATGCCCCTCAACCCTATCTGAACGTGATCGGACAAAATTACTAAATGAGGCAATTGGGGCGCCGAACTGTGATCGGCACCTGCCCGTTCCGAAGAAGCTTTTAACAGGGGACATTTATGAGGCCCAAACGAGCGATTGCGGCCGAACCTATCAGGATATCCATATAAGGGTGAGCTGTCGGCGGAGTGGATCTCCGGGTACTTCTTGATGCTGTCGCCCCGCACAGATGAGATGCTTGCCGCGGTTGGATAGGATGAGCAACGTACCGTCAGGTACCGGCGCCTTGGCTCGTCGCCGCAGAGGCGGTTCAACGTACTGGGCTCCTAGATGCACACTTAAGGCGCGCAGGCCGGGGTCGCGATAGACGACCCGAACCAGCCGCAAGCAGGTTCGCCAAAGCGCTCGATCACCCCTTTGGTTCATTCTGAGCCGGAGGTGTCCATCCACACAGAGATCAGATTCCGCCTATGCAGAGATATTTCATTTCGAGGTAGTCTTCGAGCCCGTGGCGGGAACCCTCACGCCCGATGCCGGACTGCTTTATCCCGCCAAAGGGCGCCGCTTCCGAAGACATACGCCCCGTGTTGATGCCAACCATGCCATATTCCAATGCCTCGGCCACGCGCCAGACACGCTTCAGGTTCGAGGCATAGAAATAGGCGGCGAGGCCGTAGATCGTGTCGTTGGCCTCACGCACAACCTGATCCGCCTCGTGGAAGCGAATGATCGGCGCCAGCGGCCCGAAAGTCTCCTCTTGCGCAACCGCCATCATGCTGGAGATTTCGGTGAGGACTGTGGGTTTGAAGAAGGTGCCATCCTTGCCGATACGTTCGGCCCCGCATCGAATTGTCCCACCCTTGGCAACGGCATCTGCGATGTGGGACTCGATCTTGGCCAAAGCATTCAAGTCGATGAGCGGTCCGACGTCCACTCCGGGGGCGAAGCCGTCGCCAACCGACAAGCACCGGACTTTCTCCACGAACTTCTCAACGAACTCATCGTGAACGCTCGATTGGACGTAAAGGCGGTTCGCTGAAACGCAAGTCTGGCCGGCGTTGCGGAACTTCGCCTGGATCGCGCCGTCAACCGCAGCGTCGATGTCGGCGTCATCAAAGACAATGAAAGGGGCATTGCCGCCGAGCTCGAGGCTGACCTTCTTGATCTGGTCCGAGTACTGGCGCATGAGCAGCCGGCCAACCTCGGTCGAGCCTGTAAAGCTGATCTTGCGGATCTTGGGATTGGAGCAGAGTTCGCGTCCAACGCCAGCACCTTCGGACGCATAGATCAGGTTGACGACACCGTCTGGAAAGCCGGCTTGATGCGCGAGGGCGAACATTGCGCCTGCCACGAGCGGCGTCTGTTCAGCAGGTTTGAGCACGATCGCGCAGCCCGCCGCCAAGGCCGGCGAGATCTTGCGCGCCACCATCGACGCTGGGAAATTCCATGGCGTAATCGTGCCGACCACACCGATCGGCTGCTTGATCACCAGCATGCGACGGTCTGTCGAGGGTGCGGGGATCGTCTCGCCATAGATGCGATTGGCTTCTTCGGCGTACCATTGCAGATACGCGGCCGCATGCGAAACCTCCGACTTGGCTTCGGCAAACGGCTTGCCCATCTCTGCAGTGAGGATGGCGGCAAGATCACCGGCGTGGTCGATGATCAGCTCATGCCATCGCCACAGAACGTCACTGCGTTCTCGGGCGGTCAGAGCCGCCCATCCAGGCTGCGCTACGTAGGCCTTTTCGATCGCAGCGCGTGTCTCCTCCACACCCATGTCGGGAAGTACTGCCAGCACTTCGCCGCTCGACGGGTTGAGGACCTCGAATGTCCGCTCGCTAACCGGCGTGCCGAGCGCCGGCAGGCGATCGATGGCGCCAAACAGGTCCGGGGATTTCAGGTGGCGGACCATCGGCAGGCACAGGGGCAATACTGAATTCCTCTTAAACGCTGCGGATCGTATGTCGGCAGGCGTCGGTGCATATTCCGCGCCTAGGGTTGCTTATAGGGCCTCGGCCTGATGGCTGGTAGACCATTCCACTCAACTTGAAGGGGAGAATTCTTGAGGTGTTGTGGTCGATGGCTTGCGGTTCTCATTAAGTGACAACCTGAACAATGGACATCGGCTTCCGCCCGCGCACCCAGGAACGCGAACTGGGCTGCCGGGCTCATCCTTTGCCCCCAGCGTAGGGCCGACGACCATAATGGCGGGCTCGGCCGGAAGCAGCTCCGCCGTTGCCCTGACTTGATCGAGCATGACCAGATCGATCAGGCTGCGCGGCGCTGAGTGTTGTCGATGCCGAGCTTCTCGAGCTGCGATTCGACGAGCGGGGCTGCAATCGAGCTGGAGGGATCCAGTTTGTAGATAGCATAGGCGCCGATCGCATGTTTCTTGGTTGTCTCAAGCTCGGCCTCCATCCTTGAAGACCAGGAGACGACTTCCATGTTCTTGTATCCGGCCGTGTCCGATTGAAGACGTCTTAGGTTCGTAACCCGACACAACTGACGCGCCGGCATCCCGCCCGCGTGGCACGAATGCGTAGTTTTCTCCTTTTGATCGCGCTCGTCGGTGGTACGTCACTTGCACGGTGACAGTTAACGGCCGAGGCCTAGAGAGTTGTTCCTCTCGATCAACCAACTGCGGAACGTGACGGTGCGCAAACTCAGGGAGTAGCTGATGCGAGTAGTCGTCGTATAGATCCATGATCACACCGGCATGATCAATCGGTTCGGACAGCCGCGCCCGGAGGTCGACAACCGCGGCGAGGTCGAAAACATGACCGCGGTACTGCGAGATGGCGGCCACCAGACGCCGCGGTACTGCGAGATGGCGGCCACCAGACGCCGCGGTGCGACGGCGATAAAGAACTGCTCGCTTCGCTCGTGCGTTTTATGCCGCCCATCCGCAGGCCCGGCCCTCGGGAATCGCCTCCAACATGCGTACGGTATTCATGCGTACGGTATTCAGGGCGAGAAGTGGTCTCACCCACGTTCCCGCCATGCCCCGGCGGGCATCCCGTACACCGGATCCGGCCCGCCCCGGCATGGGCTAGCGCTCGACAAGATCATCGCCAAGAGACTAGCTCGCGATGCCGGCGTGCCGACGCCGCAGTTTCGCGTGATGGTTGCGGCACCGAGAGTGCCGGCGAGCTGCGATTCCGCCACGAAAGTAGGCAGCATTCTCGATCCGTGTTGATGGTGCAAGCACCTCCATCAGAACTCGCTCCAGCGCCAAATGGCATCAAAGTTAGAGCCTCGCCATCTCGACAAAGGTAGTCAAGGAGTTCGGACATGCAGCGCATTTCAGGGCTGGGCCACAACCGGGGAGAGGTCGTTGGGCCAAAATCTCGCGAGGAGTTTCAACGAGCGCTAAAGATCACGCCCGGCGGCAGCATGCGTGCTGCGCAGTTCTTCGCTCCCCACCCGCCCTATGCTGTGGCAGGAGCGGGCAGCTGGATCACTGACGCGGACGGCAGCAAGGTCTTCGACTGCGCAAACAACTCCTTCTCGCTCATTCACGGCCATGCCTTTCCGCCGGTGATCGAGGCGCTGCACAAGGTCCTGGACGACGGCACCGCATTCGGGCTTCCGACCACAAGCGAGACCAGGCTCGCGGAAGCAATCACGACGCGTTCGCCGAAGCTTGAGCAGGTCCGCTTTACGAGCTCCGGCACCGAGGCTGTTATGTTCGCTGTCAAGGCCGCTCGCGCTATTACAGGGCGCCCGATGGTTGCCAAGTTCGAGGGCGCATATCACGGCGCCTATGACTATGTGGAAGTGAGCCTTGATTCTGCACCAGACAACTGGGGCGATTCGTCGCCTAACAGTGTGCTCTATGCCAGTGGAACTCCCGCCTCCACCGCCGCGGATGTCCTTGTCCTTCCTTACAACGAGGCCAAGTCGTGCAGAGAGCTCATCCGTGCACACCATGAGCGCCTCGCCGCGATCCTTCTCGATCCAGTTGCTCCCCGCGTGGGCATGGTTCCGATAGAGGCGGATTTGCGGGAGGTCATCCAGGATTGCTGTAACCGCTACGGCATCCTGCTTGTGGTTGACGAGGTCGTTTCTTACCGCGTCGGTTTCCGTGGCGCCCATGACATCTTCGGCTTTGAGCCGGATCTGGTCGCTTTGGGCAAGATCATCGGCGGAGGTTTGCCCGTTGGAGCCGTAGCGGGGCCTGCGTCGCACATGGCGGTCTTCGATCACACCAGGGGCAAGCCAGCCGTGTCCCACGGCGGCACGTTCAGCGCAAACCCGCTCAGCATGACAGCTGGGCTGGTGGCACTGCAATCATACACGAAGGATGCCGTGGCCCGCCTTAACCAGATGGGCGAAACGCTTCGCAGTGAAGTCATCGAGCAACTCAGAAGGCGCGAACTCCCCGCGCACGTTACCGGCGCGAGCTCCCTCTTTCGGCTCCACCTGAAGACTGAAGTGATCCGAAACTACCGGACGTCGTTCCCGAGCGCGTTGCAGAAGGCGGCGCTCGCAAAGGTGCACCGTGCAATGCTGGAACGGGGTTTTCTGATGACGCCGAATTGCTCTGGCGCGCTGTCGACCCCGATGAGCGAGACCGATATCCAAGATTTAGCCGCAGCGCTCGTGGATGCCGTCCATGAAGTTTGGAAGCAATCTCCGTGGGACTGATCGAGCAATGGTGGAAGCGCAGCTTCGCGGCAGCGCTCGCGCGGCGGCTTCGCCGATACGCACGACAATAACGTCGAACGGCGCACCGACGACCGTTGCCATGTCGAGAACACGCTGCAATTCAAAGGGCGGTTATCGGAGCCGCTCGCACCCGGTTCGACAAACTAAATTCGACCGTTAGCTGCCAATTGCGCTTGGCGCAGTATGGCAGCGCCTGGCGCGGCTGGTCCGGGATCGACCGGTAATTGTCAGCTTGCCTGCCCGTGCACACGCGCAAATCGAGGGCCGCGCGCAACGACGCCCCATCGGCTTCGCGGTTTGACTGCAGTGAAGAGGGTTGCGTTCGTTTTTCACCGAACCTCCAGCATTCCTGCCGTTTTCTGAGATTTTGCAGGGTTGGTTTGCGGCGTTTCCGAGTCCTTCTACCCAGTGTGATTTGTTTTTGCTGGGAGCCCGCTTCCTGCACAATGGCCCGGACCTGCGCCATCAAGAAGGCTCCCATCGCGTCGTTGTAGAGGCCAAGCTCCTGCGTGGCCTTCAGCGAAACAGAGTCTTGGCCCATACGGGTGACGATCCTTCGCGCAGAAAGACTATGGGAACATCATCAAGAATTATGATTCCAATGTGAAATTTTGGATTATTGATAAAGAACTTGTTCTTTCACGACAGAGAAAAGTTGCAAGTCCGCAGCATCGATGACTTGTCACCTGTCCCCACGAGTCCTGGCGCTTCAAGAACCGCGCCTGATCACCCTTCAGCTGCCAAGCGCGATCCGCGCCCGCCCGGGCTGCGCAACCTTGACCAGCTCCGCCCGGGCGAACGCTGACGTCGCACAGTCCATAAGGGGGTCAAAAAATTGGACGCGGATGGGAGGCCGGATTGGGAAAAAGCGCAAGCTCAAACTCGAACGCTATATGGCTAGGCGGTTCAGCCAATAAGGTGTTTGGGTCTGAGAGCGGAAACCGTCGTATCAGTAGATCGATCATCTACGCAAACCCATCAATGCGTTCGTGGACAATCGCGCGCATTTGCTCGGCCATCTTTGCGCCTTGAGAGCCGTCTGATAGAGGCGGCGGCAATTCGAGGTGGTTGAGAGCGCGTGAGAGGGCTGCAACGAGATCGTCGATGCTGCTATCCGCATCGACTGCCTTGATGCCAGCCGTGCTCGCGAAAGCCTTGAAGTCGGCGCGCCGCAGACGATCGTCCTTGTCGTTCAGCTTGAGGGCCATCCGGTCTTTTTCGAGATGTGGAAACACGCGAGTCGTGACCGCGTCGTAGAGCGGAGCCATGCGGACTGATCTGAACTGCGCGCTGCCGGGCTCTGCGATTTTCAGCAGTGCCATGTTCTTCAGGTGCATGTCGCCATCGGCGATCAGCCAGGCGAATAAGGATCGCTTGAGGACAAGCAGGACGTCGTCTTCGGGGGAGGTCGATAGCGGTCTTAGTGCCCGCGCGATTCGCTCCATTGTGCCGTCGTATTTTGCTTCCGTGGGCACACCGAGCACTGAGCAAAAATCCTCAAGCGCCAAAAGGCGCTTGTCGTCAAGGCTCGTTCTGATGTCGAACCGCTCGACGAGGAGCGCCGGAGGCATCCCGTCAGGCATGGGGACGAGCGCCGTCGCGGGCGTCTTGAAACCGGCCGCGCTGCCCAAAGCGAGCGACTGCCATTCGATAACCGGCAGGGCCTCAAATCCACCTGTACCGGCAGGCTTGAGGATGTGGGTGAACGGTTTGCCGGTACTGGGGGAGAGAGTACCGTCGATATCGAGGAACATCGGCGCTTTGATCTGAACGCCCGATAAACGGGGCGTATCGGTACGCTCGAAAATCTGCGCCAGATTGCGCTCGAAGCTCTGCTCCAGATCGCCCCGACCCGGCCCTGCATACTGGCCAGTGAAGATAGAATTTCTAGTGAAGCCAGTGAGCCGGGTTAGCAGGAGGTCGGGCGGCAGGGCGGAGAGATCGCTCGCACGCTCGACGATGGTGATGTTGGACATGTAGCGTTTGCCCGAGCGCAGCGTCGCGCGCTCGTCGCGGTCATTCAACACCGACTCAAGCCAGCCTTCAGGCAGCAGCGACAGAATGAAAGGAGGGAGCTTGCCCGGCGTGGTCTGGCGAACAAGTGGCGGGCCATCCTGATCGTCTGGATTCCAGCGCCACTCAAAACCATCATGTTTGAGATTGCCGAGCGGAGCGCCGTGCCACGCTACGATCAGATCGAACGCGGCTTCATTGCGCGCAGGCTCTGCGGTCACTGGACGGCGGAGGAGGAAGCGCTCAGCGTGCTCGCCTTCGCGATACCACTGGTTTTCGCGGGCAAGCGCCCATGTCGCGTCGGCAGCGCCCTGGGCGCTGCCGTATTCTTCTATGAGGCGGTTCGCGATTGTCTCGCGCATCGTCTCATCGATGGATGCAGCGTGTTCGCTGCGCAGGCGGAAAGCTTCGAGGAAGCGCTGGCGCATCGAGGAGACGTCGATCCGGAATTCTCCCATGCCATCATCGACATTCGCTTGAGCGACTGATGGGTAGTCGGGAGCTGCGTTCTGAATGATTTCCAGCGAGCGCAAGCGCGTGCGCTGTATTCGTCGCCCGCTCAGGAACAGACGGCCATCGCGGGTCGGGCCGAGAAGGACAGCGCTCGCCGCCGAGAGGTAAGCGTTGGGATACAGGTATTTGGCGATGCGGACGGCGTGTTTGAGTATCGTGGCCTCGATATCCTCCCCGGCATCGACATAGATGCCGCGCATTAGCTGGACGAGCTTGCCCGTTTCAGCCTGATAGTGGCTGCGGGTTTTATCGATGTTTTCCCCGACGAGGTGAAGGGCCATTTTCTAACTTTCTCGCATGTGAAATACGGGAAAGTTAGCATGCCGAGCTCCAGATGTTAAGAGAATTGAACTTTCGCGTATTTCAAATACGCGAAAGTTAATACCTTCTCGGAACCTCGGCGGTCTCTTGCTCGGCAATCGAACCGCCGGGCGAGAACCTGGTCTACGAGGGCGAGCAGGCAGAAATCAAGGCGTGCATTCTGCCGCACCATAGTCGAATCAGCCAAACGTATGTGGGCGGAGTCCTTCAGCAACTATTCCTAGAGCGCGAGATTATTCGCTGTCACGGGCACCAGCTAGCCGCGGGCCAACGCCCATAATGGCGGGCTCGACCGAAAGCAGTTTCTTCGCCGCCGCCCTGACTTCGTCGAGCGTCACCTGCTCGATGAGGGCCGGGCGGTGCTGGATGTAGTCTATTCCGCGCTTGTCGAGCTGCAGCCTGAGAAGCGTGGCTGAAATCGCCCTGGAGGAACCAAGATTGCTCATAGCATAGGCCCCGATCAGATACTTTTTGCTCGCTTCGAGCTCGGCCGCTGTTGGCCCGGTGTCCACCAGCTCCTTGATTACTTGTCTAATCAGGTCGAGTGTCTCCGCCGCCCTGTCGGCGCGCGTCGACGTGGTCACGACAAGCGTGTTGGAATGCTGGTGGCCTTCCAAACTGGAGGACACACCGTAGGCCAGGCCACGCTTTTCCCGCACTTCCTGGAACAGACGTGAGGTGAATGGCGAGCCTCCGAGTATATCGTTTATCAGCTGCGCGGCATAGAATTCCGGGTCGCTGCGTCCGACCCCGGGAAACGCCAGCTGGAGCGAAGTCTGGGGCAGGGCGTATGCGACCAACGTCCACTGGCCGAGCTTCGGGGTGACATCAGGTACCTGGGCGAGCGCCTGCTTCTGAGGCAAATCGCCGAACAACTGGTCGAGCCTTGCACTCAGAGTTTTGGCATCGATGTCGCCGACAACCGCCACGTGCAGCCCCTCGCGGGCGAAAGCGGCCTTGTGGAAGGCGCTTAGATCGGCGGGCGTTATGCGGGCCAGGCTTTCCTTGGTGCCCTCGGGCGGCCTCGAATACGGATGCGCGCCGTAGAGCCTGCGCCGCCATGCATCCCTGCCGATCGCGTGAGGTTCGCGCTCGTTGGCAATAATGCCGGAGAGAAGCTGAGCGCGGATTCGGTCAAAGGGTTCCTGATCGAAGCGGGGCCTGTTCAACGCGAGCCTGATGAGATCGAAAGCGGCGTCCTGGCGCTGGGAAAGCATGCGCACTGAGCCATAGATGCCGTCAGGCCGTGCGTGGAAGCTCATCTCAGCGCCGGCATCATCGAGCCGCACCTGAAAGGTGTCGCCGCCGTGATCGCCTGCGCCCTCGTCGAACAAGCCGGTCATCAAATTGGCAAGCCCCTCCTTACCGGCCGGGTCTTGGCTGGTGCCGCCGTCAAACACGAACTGGAGCGTGACGATCGGCAGCTTATGGTCTTCCACCAGCCAGGCGGTGATCCCCTTTTCAGATTTCACCTCCTGGATGTTCGCCGCAGCACGGGCGGTACACGCTGGCAGGGTGAGGAAGAAAATAGCAAGGCAAAGGACGGCCAGCCAGGAGGCGAGGCGCCAGCCTTGTCCAAAAGGAGAGGGCAATGCTTGTGGAATGGCCCGGAATTGGTTCGTCATCATATCAATTTTCCTTGGGCAGGAGATAGCCGGTGGTCGAATGGTCGGACACGAGGTAGCGGGCGGCAACGGCCTTAACCTGATCGGCCGTGACCTTGCGGATGCGGTCCGGCCATTCCTCGACGTCTTTCACATTGCCGCCTGTGGCAAGCGTGGCGCCATACATGCCAGCGACGGCGGCCTGCTCGTCATGGGCGAAGATGAACGAGCGGATATAGCGGTTTTTCGTCTTCTCCAGTTCGTCGCTGGTGATGCCGTTCCTGGCGATGCGCGCTATCTCGGCGTCGACTGCGGCCTCGACATCCGCAAGCTTCGCCTTGCCGCGCGGCCAGCCACGGATGCTGAACTTGCCAGCATCCAGCATGGTGCCCTCGAAATCAGCGTCGGCCGCTGCGGCTATGCCCTGCTTCACAACGAGCTCCTGGTACAGCCGGCTGCGGTTGCCCCCGGCGAGAATCTGTGCCAGCAGGTCCAGCGCCTCGGCTTCGCCGGGCTCGGCGGTGCGATAGGACGGCACCACCCAATATCTGGAAAAGATGGGGACCGAAACGCGGCCATCCCTTAGCGTCAATGTGCGCCTGGTGTTCTGCACCGGCTCAGACGGGCGTTCGCGTGGCGGCAGATCTGGTCCACGCGGGACCTTGCCATAGGTCTTCTCGGCCAGCGCCTTCACGGCCTCGGGCTCGACGTCGCCTGCCACCACCAGCACGGCGTTGTTCGGCCAGTACTTGTCATAAAAAGCCACGGCGTCGTTGCGGTCCAGCTTCTCGATCTCGTGCATCCAGCCGATCACCGGGATCCGGTAGGGTTGGCTCTGCCAGAGCGTCGTGACGACCTCCTCATCGAGAAGCGCCTCCGGATTGTTGTCGACCCTCAAGCGACGCTCCTCGCGGACCACGTCCCGCTCGGTGTTGATGACGTCATCCGTGAGGGTGAGATTGCGCATGCGATCAGCCTCGAAGCTCATCATCTGCTCCACTGCCGAGGGCGCCACTCTTTCGTAGAAGGCAGTATAATCGTAAGAGGTGAAGGCGTTTAGCGAGCCCCCGATCTCCGCCACCGCGCGGTCCAGCTCGCCGGCGCCGTGATTGGCCGTCCCTTTGAACATCAGATGCTCGAAGAAATGCGCGATGCCGGATTTGCCCTGAGGCTCGTCGGCACTGCCGACCTTGTACCACAGCATATGGGTGACGATGGGCGCGCGGTGATCGGGTATGACGACCACCTCCATGCCGTTGTCGAGCAGGAAATTCGCTATGTCATAGGCGGCCGCCGGAGACGGCGCGGTCGTCAGAAATGCCAGCGCGGTCGCAAAAAGTGCGCCCCGCAGCCAAGCAGACGGTGGCTTCGGTTGTGGTGACCGGGCGATGGACAAAGTTCGCACGGAAGTGAGTTGTCCCTCAATTTGAAGGTGCCGCGTCCCTGTCGCCCCCACTGGGAGAAGGTGGATCGGTGGGCAGCGCCGGTCCAGACGAGCCCTCACAATGCTGCCAGGCCCGGCTCGGATGTCAGTTTTGAGTAGGTCGGCGAAAGGTGGGGCGGCATTTTTCTGGGTGGGGATCATGGGACGACTCTCCTGCGTGTTTTGCATGACCCCGCAGGAACCGTGCCAGATGAGAAAGCCGTTTCGGCGATGCGATTCAACGGTCTCTCTGTTGCGTACCTCCGACATTGTCCGACGTCTGACACCGCCGAATGGGGGGCGCTTGCCGCTTAAAGAGGTGGCTACGTGAACTACCCTTAGGACAGCGGCGAAGATGGTGGCGTCAGCGCGCGCCCGTAGTTGCTGGTCGTCCGCGTACTCTTGCTCACATCGGCCGATCGCAGGTCCCTAACAGGACTCCAAACCAGCGATAGACGCGGTTCTGGAATTTACCGGAGCGTTTCAGAACTTGTGTTTGCCATTCGGAGCGCCAGCGCGGGAGACGCTGTCCGCGACAGGCGGTCATGATGGAGCTTGCGAGCCGCTTTAGCGATTTGACCGGGCTTTTGCTATTTTAGCTTTTGCTGCCCTAAAGTCTCGGATATGAAGCGGACCTGGCTTATGGCCTGCCTACATTGAATTGTTACAAAGGAATACGCTATGGCGACTGGAACGGTGAAGTGGTTCAACAGCACCAAGGGATTCGGTTTTATCCAGCCTGACAACGGAGGTCAGGACGTTTTCGTCCACATTTCCGCTGTCGAACGAGCGGGCCTTTCGACCCTTAATGAGGGCCAGAAGATCAACTATGAGGTCGAACAGGACCGCCGTACTGGCAAATCATCCGCTGGCAGTCTCAGCAAAGCTGGCTGACCTTTTTCTGCTTCTGCCCGGCAAGAGCCGGGCAGAAGTGCCACTGACCGCGCCATAGGAGCGGGCAAGAACACGGATCCCCGCCGACTGGGGCAGCGGATTGTAGCAAGCTGCTAAGTTCTACTGCCACACGATGTTGCAAGCGAAGAGGGGCGGGTCCCAGCCCTCTTACTTTCCGCAGCAGATGTTTATCGCATTCTCGATCGAGCGTGCCGGGGAATGAACGAGCAATTCAGCCAGCCTCCAGCGATCGACACCTCCTGGATCAAGAGGGCAGGGTACATTGGCCCTGAGGGGACCTGGACCCATCAAGCCTCGCTGGACCTCTTTGGTGACCAAGTTGAACTCGTTCCGTTCAGCCACGGATTGTTCGAAGCATATGAGAATGGCTGCGTCGACGTTGCATGCGTCCCAGCTACGACCTCTCTGGTCGGAGCCACTCCCTACCTCGACCAAGTCTTGAGCTTGAGGTCTCCTACGATTATTGCCGAGTACCCGAAGGTCCTGAGCTACAGCCTCATGGCCAGCAAGGATGCGAGTTTCTCGAAGATCGCTAAGGTGGTGGGCCACCCCGTGGCTCTGCAGGAGGTGGCCGGGTGGCTCGACGAGAACATGCCCAATGTCGAGCGAGAGAGCCGTCGGGGATCGACGTCTTTCGTGGCAGAGCAAAAATCTCCCTCGATAGCAGCATTTGGTCCTGCGCTTGGTGCCAAGCTGTACAATCTGCAGATATTGCGAACAGGAATTGAAAAAGGGCTGCATAACGCTACGCGGTGGTGGGTGCTCGGGCGCAGGACCCCTGCGCCGACAGGTTTTGACCGGACAACACTTCACCTCCGCGTTTCAGAGCAAAATTTCAGTTGTGTCCTGAACAGGTTCTCGAATGACGATTTAGCCGTTCTCAATGTCTATCAGCGTCCGACCTGCGAGCGGCTAGACACCCATCAGTATGTCATGGATGTCGCTGGACACGTTTTGACGCACCCGGCGCTGGCCGCGTTGCCGGAGATTGATGGCCTGAGAATTCTCGGATCGTACCCACGTCGCTATTAGTTGTGGCTAGGCTAGGGTAGTTTCCGTCCATAACCCCAAAACTGTTGATCTTATCACTGACGAACAAGGGGCTGCCGCATCGAACCTGATGCGATGTACACGTAATACCGCGCGCCATGGACGAGATCATCGCGCCGACGACTTGTCGTTCCCGCCCAGTTTCTTGCCTGCGAAACGGTGGTACTCATGGGCACAGATGTCGATCGGCCGGACATCTCGCAAAACCAGTCACCGTTGTAAGGTTGTAATGCGTTATCGGCCGCACACTCCTCCATTCGGAAGGTCAAACACTTCAATCCGCCAAGGGGTGCCGTGACCGGGGCCTGCGGCAGTTTTACGAGCGTGCCGTTTGGCACGAGCTTATCGCGTTGGCTCCCCTCACGCTGCTTGGCTATGCTTATGGGACAACCCGGTCGACAAAAGCATCGAATGCGGCAGCAACAGCGCGAATTACGAAACGATGCTCATGCCGCACCCGGATGAGACCGTTTTCGATGTCCACGATCCCATCCTCGGCCAGCTTCACCAAGCGATCAGCAGCCGAATCGAGAAGGCGAGTTGGATCGAATCCATAGGCCGCACCAATTGCCGGCACATCGGCCTGCAAATCGCACATCAGCCGCTCGATGATTGCGGCTCGCACGCGGTCTTCGTCTGTCAGCCGGTAGCCTTTTGAAGTCGCCAGACGGCCAGCTGCTATGTGCCGGCTGTAGGACTCACGTGTCACCTCGTTCTGGACGTAACCCTCGCCGACCCGCCCTATAGCCGACGCGCCGAAACCAATCACAGTTTTGCATGTGTCGGCCGAGTAACCCAGCGAGTTACGCCGTAGCCGACCGCTGGTCTGCGCCAGCGTAAGTTCGTCGTCCGGCAAGGCGAAATGATCGAGGCCGATCGCACGGTAGCCGGCCGCAACCAGCGTCTCTGCCACGGCGGCAGCCTGTTCGGCGCAGGCGACGCTGTCCGGCAGCGCAGTCTTCTCGATCAGGCGCTGATTCCTTATCACCGATGGAATGTGGGAGTAGCCGAACACCGCGAGCCGGTTGGGACGCATGGCGACAGTCGCCGCCGCAGTCTGGACGCAGGACTCTACCGTCTGGTTCGGGAGACCGAAAATGAGATCGAAGTTGATGCCGCTTACGCCATGGCGGCGCAGCTCTTCGACGGCAGCGGCCGTCTGCGCCTCGCTCTGGACCCGGTTGATCGCTTTTTGGACGATCGGGTCAAAGCTCTGCACCCCGAGGCTCGCGCGGCTCACGTTCGCTGCTCCCAACGCTTCGGCGATCTCGACCGTGAAGGTGCGCGGATCAATTTCGACGGCGATCGTAGCGAGCTCCCTGAACGCGAAGCGGCGGCGCAGGAATTCTATGGTGTCCAGGAACTCGGCTGCCCCGATCAGGGTCGGGGTTCCACCGCCGAAATGCACGTCGTTCACGACGAGCCCCTGCTGCACTTTCTCCGAAACCAAACGGATCTCGTTGCGCAGAACGTCCAGATAGTTGAGGATCGGCCCCTGATTGCGGGCAATCGTGGTCGGGAAGCCGCAAAACCAGCAAATCGATCGGCAGAACGGAATGTGGAGATAGAGCGACACCGGATCGTCAGCCGGCAGACCTCTTAGCCATTCCTCATAGCTTTCGGCGCCGACCGCTGCGGAGAACTCCGGCACAGTCGGATAGATGGTGTACCAAGGCAGGAGAGCCTCGCGATGTTTTTTCAGGATAGAAGTCTGCAACAGTTTCCCTCCCAAGTTGATAACTGTCCTCCTTTTACCCCTGCGATCTCCTGTGTCTCTGCGCTATGTCAATTCCATTCCGCTTCGCGCCGTGTAATCACACCGTGCAAGGAAAAGGCGGGATTTGATCCCGCCTTTCGATGTTTCGCTCACATCATGCCGATCGAGCCGCCAGCCCCACAGCGGGTCTGGATGAGGAAGTCACGCTGGTACCTTCTTTCTGGACCGCTTCTCCGGCGCCGAGACTTCAGGCTCTTTCGGTTTGCGGCCGAGCCCCATCGTCTTGGCCAGGGCAGAGCGCGCAGCCGCGTAGTTCGGCGCGACCATGGGATAGTCCGCCGGCAGACCCCATTTGGCGCGATATTCATTAGGGCTCAGCCCGTAATGGGTCGACAGATGACGCTTTAGCGATTTGAATTTCTTCCCATCCTCAAGGGAGACAATGTAGTCCGGCGTCACCGATTTTCTGATCGGGACCGCCGGCGTCAACACCGTCGGCTCTTGTGCCGAGACGCGACCGGCCGCCGTGCCCTTCAAAGCTTCGTGCACTTGGCCGATCAGGGCTGAAAGGTCCGCCACCGGGACGGGATTGTTGGAAACATAGGCTGAGACAACATCTGTGGTAAGCTGGATGAGGTTGTCGATGTTTTTGAAGTCTTCTTCTGGCATGAAACTCTCCGGTGGATTGGTCTGCGGAGCGTCGCTTCTAGTGGTGATTTCCGGTGAAAGCAACAAATGTCACGACAGGATTGTTCGTTGCTCGTCCAAGATTGAGGTCTATAGCACCACATCACACGGTCGTGACACTGATCTGCCTGGTAGTCGCTGTCCCATAACTGCGCCAGTATCCGCCTTTCCGTTCCGATCTCGTCCGTTTGAATTGCAAAAGGAAGACGCAGAAAGCTTGTAAAGCACCATGAGCCGTGCACTCGCAGGGGGCAGAAAAGCTTGCGCGTATGAAACAGGTTGGCGTGGCGGCAGCATGTGGCGACGGGCCACGGAACCGACCAAACCCTCAGGCGAACAACAGCGATTGCGCGCGCTCACCATTGGAATCCGCCGTCGGGGCGATGAATCGCAGTTCCTGTTCCCGGCGCTCGATCGGCTTCGTCGGCAGGCACGATTCCCTCGATCCGCTGATCTAGCGCAGGGCGTTCGCAAGCCGCATGTGGAGAATGGTTTCCGTGCACATCGTAAGGACTCCATTTATGAAAATTCTGTTCCCTGCGGTGGCTGTTGCGCTTGTGGCAGCCACAGCTTTTGCTGCGCAGTCCATTCCGCCAGACCTCAGAGAAACGGCACTGGCCACCTTCAAGCCCTTGCCATTCACGCCGGCGCTCGCCAACAACCCGAGCACGCCCGAGAAGATTGCCCTCGGCAATGCACTGTTCTTCGATCCACGCCTCTCGTTCTCAGGCGTTTTCTCCTGCAACTCGTGCCACAACCTGGCCACCGGGGGCGACGACAATCGTGAAACTTCGATTGGCCATGGTTGGCAGAAGGGGCAGCGCAACGCCCCGACGGTGTTTAACTCTGTCTTCAACAAATCACAGTTTTGGGACGGTCGCGCCGAAGACCTGAAAGCTCAGGCCAAAGGGCCGATACAGGCCGGTGTCGAAATGGCCAACACATCGCATCGAGTGGTCGAGACGTTCAGATCGATGCCGCAATATGTGGAGTGGTTCCATTCAGCTTTCCCGGATGAAGCCGATCCCATCACCTTCGAAAACGTAGCCAATGCACTCGCAGACTATGAGACGACACTGGTCACGCCGGCCCCCTTCGACGCCTTCCTCAATGGCGATGAGACCGCCATCGGTCCCAAAGAGAAACAGGGCCTGGCCCTTTTTATCGAAAAGGGCTGCTCGTCCTGCCATTCCGGTGTCAATATTGGTGGGGAAGGCTATTATCCATTCGGCCTCGTTGAGAGGCCTAGCGCCGACGTTCTGCCGGAGAACGACAAGGGACGATTTGCCGTCACCAATGTACCAGAGGATTCCTATGTTTTCCGCGTGCCGCCGCTGCGCAACGTAGCAATCACCGCGCCATACTTTCATTCGGGCAAGGTCTGGGACCTGAGAGAGGCCGTCGCTATCATGGGCACCACCCAGCTTGGCGAACAGCTAACGCAAATCGAAATCGATAGGATCGTTGCCTTCCTTCATTCGCTGACCGGAAAACGACCGGAGATCACATATCCCATCTTACCGACTGAAACGCCCACAACACCTCGGCCTCGATCCTAGCCAGTGGGAAAGCAGACGATCGCGGCGGGCCTGTGAGCATTTCCTTGCCCGATCTGGGCGAATTGCCACGAGCGTCGCCGATTTGGCCGCGATACGACGCCGACGATTGAGCAGCGCACGTTGGGGGGAGGAGCCACTGCTTTTGCACAGCGATGCCCCTCGCGCGGAGATCGACGGCAGCCAGGGTGGCGTCCCGTCAGTACCTCCGCAAAGTCACATCGGCCAATCGCCCTGCCAGTCCATCACCACCTTGCCCGAGCTGCCGCCGCGCATCGCATCGAATCCCGTCTGAAAATCGTCCACGCCGATGCGGTGGGTGATCAGCCCACTGACATCGAGCGGACCCTGCACCAGCGCGATCATCTTGTACCAGGTCTCGAACATTTCGCGGCCGTAAATGCCCTTGAGATGCAGCATCTTGAAGATGACCTTGTTCCAGTCGATCTCGAAGCCGGTCGGCGCGATGCCCAGAATGGCGATCTTGCCGCCATTGTTCATGGCGTCGATCATGTCGCGGAAGGCGGGTGCCGCACCCGACATTTCGAGGCCGACGTCAAAACCTTCGGTCATGCCGAGCGCCGGCATGACATCGCGCAGCTTTTCCTTCGACGCGTCGACCACATGCTGGACGCGAAGCTTTTTCGCCAGCGCCAGCCGCACCGGGTTGATGTCGGTGATGACCACTTTTCGCGCGCCGACGCATTGAGCGACGAGTGCAGCCATGATGCCGATCGGCCCAGCGCCGGTGACCAGCACGTCCTCGCCGACCAGATCAAAGGACAGTGCGGTGTGAACCGCATTGCCCAAGGGATCGAAGACTGCGGCGATCTCGTCGGGCACGTCGTCGGGGATCGGCACGACATTGTGCTGCGGGATCGCCAGATATTCACCGAAGGCGCCGGGCCGGTTGACGCCGACGCCGAGCGTGTTGCGGCACAGATGCCCCCTGCCCGCCCGGCAATTGCGGCAATGGCCGCAGACGATGTGGCCTTCGCCCGAAACACGCTGGCCGATCTTGTATTCGGTGACCGCCGCGCCGAAGTCGGCGACCGTGCCGACGAATTCGTGGCCGGTCACCATCGGCACCGGCACGGTCTTCTGCGCCCACTGGTCCCAATTGTAGATGTGGACGTCGGTACCGCAGATCGCGGTCTTCTTGATCTTGATCAGAACGTCGTTCGGGCCGATTTCCGGCACCGGCACTTCTTCCATCCAGATGCCCGGCTCGGCCTTGGCCTTGACCAGCGCCTTCATCATGTTCGACATCAGATGCTCCTTACACCTTGGTTGGTTCTACTCCTCGCCGCTCCTCCGGTAGCCTAAACAACGGAAAGGTAGGCTCGGAGAGCACATCCTGAGATCTTTGGATCGATCGTAATGTTGGCGGCTGCCTTTGTGTCGAGCAACACTTCACCGCGACCCGTGCGCGTGAAAACCTGTTCCAGCGAACCTTAGCGGAAGCGGAGCAAGCGCCATGCCAGATGCAGCCAAGTTTCAATCAAGCGATGAGGAATGGTCGCAGCTTGCGGTTAGGCGGTATTGCTATTTTGTCGATGTCCGCCACATGCGACCGATGCTCTCGATGGTCGACCTCGCCGCCGATATCTCGATGTGCCGGTGCACCGGCGGCATCGTTCGCCCTCGGTGAAGTGTCTGTTGACCGCTGGCGGTGTGAGAGGCAGAAGCTCATGGACAAAGCCGCCTTCCTCCATTTCGTGGCGAAATCATCCGTCTTCGGACGACCAGAAGTGCTTCCAGATCCTGTCCGCCGCTGAGTCGTCGAGCGGACCTTCGGCTGGACGACAAGGGTGGGGGCCTCGCACGCGTCGACCGACTTGCGCGCGGCTTTCGATGGCGTCCTTTCTGCCTTAAATATCCGCAAAGCCCGCGGGTCACATGTTTGCCCGTCACAGTGGCCCAGCGGCCTGCGCCTGCACTTTCTCCCTTAGCGCGCGTGCTGCAGCGACCATGTTGATGAGGGCAGGGCGGACCTCCTCCCATTTCCTTGTTTTGAGGCCACAGTCCGGATTCACCCACAATTGGCCGTCCGACAGTCGCTCGCGGGCAAGTTGGGCGAGATGCAATATCTCGCCGATCTCCGGGACACGTGGTGAGTGAATGTCGTAGACGCCAGGACCGATTTCGTTCGGATATTTGGACTTGGTGAAGGCGTCCAGCAGTTCCATTTTGGAGCGCGACGTCTCTATCGAAATGACGTCCGCGTCCAGTTCATCGATCGAGTCGATGATCTCATTGAACTCTGAATAGCACACGTGGGTGAATTTGGGTCGCGTCCTCTACGCCCGTCGAAGCGATCCGGTAGCATTCGACAGCCCAGCCGAGATAATGTTTCCAGTCGGACTTCCGCAGGGGCAAGCCTTCGCGAAACGCGGCCTCATCGATCTGGATCACCCTTGCGGCAGCTCTTTCAAGGGCAGCCACTTCATCGCGGATGGCAAGTGCGATCTGGCAGCAGGCCTTGGCGCGGGGTACGTCGTCGCGAACAAAAGACCAGTTAAGAATCGTCACTGGGCCTGTGAGCATGCCCTTCATTGGCTTTTTCGTCAGCGACTGGGCAAATTGCCACCAGAGAACCGTCATCGGATTGGGCCGCGATACGTCGCCGAAGATGATGGGAGGGCGCACGAGCCGGGAGCCGTAACTTTGCACCCAGCCATGCTGGGTGAAGGCGAGGCCGGACAGCTGCTCGCCGAAATGCTGCACCATGTCGTTGCGTTCAAACTCGCCATGTACCAGCACGTCCAAACCCGATCTCCTCCTGCCAACGGACCGCCGCCTCGGTCTCCTTCTTCAGGAAGGCCTGGTAGTCGATATAGCTCAGCCGGCCCTTCGCATGGGCGGAGCGCGCCCTGCGCACCTCGGGCGTCTGCGGGAAGGACCCGATGGTCGTCGTGGGGAACGGCGGCAGGCCGAGCGTGTCGGCCTGGATGCTCGAGCGCTTGGCAAATGCGCTCTTTCGTTGCTTCATGACGCCGTCAATGCTGCTAACGCGCCCGTGGACGAGCGGATCATGGACCTTTGCAGACATTGCGCGCGCGGCGGTCGCCTCTTCAGAAGCCTTCAGCGCGCCTGCTACGGCCTCCCTGCCTTCGGACAAGGCTTGGGCCAGCACGAGCAGCTCTTCAGTCTTCTGGGCGGCGAATGCCAGCCACGAACGGAGGTCTACATCGAGCGCGGTCTCCATCCGCAGGTCCATCGGCACATGAAGCATCGAGCAGGAAGGCGCAATCTCGACGCGATCCAGCGGCCACCCGGCAACGACCGGCTTGATGCGGTCGAGAATGGCAGCCAAGGTTCGCGCGCCAGACGTTGCGGCCGTCGATCAGGCCAAGTGAGAGCACCAGATCCTTCGGTGCGAGCCGACCAACCGTCTCCAACTGCTCGGGAGCGCGCACGAGGTCGAGATGCAGGCCCGCCAGGCGCAGCGAAAGCGCGGTCTCGAGATTGTTTCCCAGCGGCCCGAAATAGGTAGCCAGCATAATTTTCAACTTGGGCGCGGCTTTCGACAGCTGCCCATAGGTGAATTCGAAGGCAGCTCGTTCGTTCGGGTTAAGATCGAGCACAAGGGCCGGCTCATCAATCTGCACCCAGTCGGCCCCCGAGAGCTCCAGCCTCTGCAGGAGTTGCTCGTAGACGGGCAGCAGGCGCGGTAGGAGCGCTATGGGATTGAAGCCCTGGTCGGGAGACTTCGCCAGCTTGAGGAAGGTCACCGGTCCAAGGATGACCGGGCGTGTATGGATGCCGAGCTCTTTTGCCTCCAGAAAGTGATCGACTGGTTTCGCCGGCGAGAGGGCGAATGTCTGATCGTCGCCCAGCTCCGGCACGATGTAGTGGTAGTTAGTGTCGAACCATTTGGTCATTTCCATCGCGGTTACGCGCTGCCCCTGAACTGCATGCCCGTGACTGGCGTGTCCACAACCCGCAGTATCGCCTTGCGTCCCGCGCGCCATCGCGAAGTAGATGTCAAGCGGGACCTCGCCGCCCGTCCAGCCGTAACGAGCTGGCACGGCGCCGACCATTGCTGCGGTGTCGAGCACATGGTCATACAGTGAGAAATCGTTCGACGGGATTTTCGACACGCCGCGGTCGTGCTGCTCGCTCCAGCTGGCGGCACGCAGTGCCTTGGCCGTCGACACTAGGTTGGCAGCAGACGATTTTCCGGACCAGTAGCTTTCGAGCGCGAATTTCAGTTCTCGCCGGCGACCGATACGCGGCACGCCAAGCGTTGCTATGGGAACTTGCTGGGAAACATTCATTCCATACCCCGATGGTTGGGGCGGGGACAAGGAAGGCGCTAGCAGGCCGGCATCAACGCCGAGCTGCCGCGGCCACCAGACACCCCGCCCGTGGACGTTGTTGGCCGTGGCAGGTCTCCTGACTCGCGGGTCACAGCCTCTGCCCCGTCTTCCCGGGGCAGTTCGCCCTAGTGACATTGATGGGTTTGGCTCGCCGCTTACATTTGCGGGGCAGCGCCGGCATTGCACCGGCTTCCCTCTTAGCTCCGCTACGGCAACGCCTTGCGGAGAACCACGACGCGCCGACAATCGCAGCAGCCCCCTTTGTCAATGACGTATAAAGAAATGTTTATGTGTTTATGTGAGCCGTTCACCTGCGGCGTGTTCCCAAGTCGCAGGTCGCGGGTAGAGCTGAGCCATTTGCGCCACTCTCCGGTTTGCGCAGGCTGTGCCTGGTCGCTCGGGCAATCTGTCAATTGTACGATCCCGGCTCAAAACGACCTTCGTCAAAAAGGGCGTGTTGGCCATCATGATCGGCCGGCAGTACTGGCCCGAAGTGTGACAACGTTCCTGAGCCTCAAGAAATCAGAAATTTGGAGAAAACCGCCATCCTTCACGGACGGGTACGCGACGTTTACCCGCGCTTGTCTGGACAGCCTGCAAAACGGGAAGGTGGGCAGCACTTCGCGGAAATGCCCCCTACAGCAACCCCGGCTGCTCAGCCTCTCGTCGCAGATTCTGCCGTGGCCTGGGGCCGATCTGCTGGATCACCAATCCGGCCGCCAGTGAGCCAAGGTCGCCGCAGGTCTGCAGGTCGCGGCCTTGCGTGTATCCATGCAGGAAGCCGGCGGCATAGAGATCGCCGGCACCCGTGGTGTCGACCAGTTCCTTGATGGCGGTCGCCTTGATGACCACGGTCTCGTCCCCGCGCACGATCACCGAACCTTTTTCCGAGCGGGTCACGGCGGCGATACGGCAATCCTTGCGGATCTGCGCCAGCGCCTCGTCAAACGACGATGTCTGATAGAGTGACTTGATCTCGTGGCTGTTGGCAAAGACGATATCGACCGTGCCCGAACGCATCAGTTCGAGGAACTCGTCTCGGTAGCGATCGACGCAAAACGAATCCGACAGGGTCATCGACACTTCGCGGCCTGCCGCGTGCGCCAGCATCGCCGTTTGGCGGATTGCTTCCTTGGCGCGCGGCGGATCCCACAGATAGCCTTCGAAATAGGTGACCTTGGCGCCAGAGGCCTTGTCGGCCTCGACATCCTCCGGCCCGAGCTCGACGCAGGCGCCGAGATAGGTGTTCATCGAGCGCTCGCCGTCAGGGGTGACGAAGATCATCGAGCGCGCCGTCGGCGGCTCACCCGTGAGCGGCCTGGTGTCGAAGGCAACTCCCTGGGCATGGATGTCGTGGGCGTAGATTACGCCGAGCGTGTCGTTCGAGACCTTGCCGAAGAAGGCGGCGCGGCCGCCGAAGCTGGCGACGCCCGCCGCCGTGTTGCCGGCGCTGCCGCCGGAGGCTTCGATAGCCGGGCCCATGCGGCTGTAGAGTAGCTCGGCGCGCCTCGTGTCGATCAGGTTCATCGCGCCCTTGATGATGCCGTTCGTCTCAAGGAATGCCTCGTCGCACTGGGCTATGATGTCGACAATGGCATTGCCGATGCAAAGCAGGTCATATTTCGACATCAGTGTCTCCGCCAAAAACCCGAGCCGGCTTCTCGCCACGCCGGGGCCGGCGTGTTTTTGGCGAGTGTGGAATGGGTCGCCCTACGCCGACGCATCCAATACCCGCGCATCACGCAGCTGCCGGTCCTGCCTCACGCAACAGGTCGTCAGCTCTGTCCGTCTTTTCCCAGGTGAACTCCGGCTCTTCGCGGCCGAAGTGTCCGTATGTCGCGGTCTTGCGGTAAATCGGCCGTAAGAGATCAAGCGCCTTGATGATGCCTTTCGGCCGGAGATCGAAAAGCTCAAGGACGGCGCGCTCGATCCTTTTTTCATCAATCTTTGCGGTTCCGAATGTATTGACGAGGATAGAGACCGGCGCGGCGACACCGATCGCGTAAGCAAGCTGAACCTCGCACACCTCCGCCAGTCCGCTGGCAACGACGTTTTTTGCGACGTACCGCGCCGCATAGGCGGCCGACCGATCAACCTTGGACGGGTCCTTGCCCGAAAAGGCACCGCCGCCGTGACGCCCCATACCGCCGTAGGAATCGACGATGATCTTGCGTCCGGTGAGACCGCAATCGCCGCGCGGCCCACCGACCACGAACCGGCCTGTTGGATTGACCAGGAACCTTATCCCCGTCGTATCCAAGTCGTGGGGCAAGACCGGCCTTATGATCTCCTCAATGACGCCTTCGCGGACCGTGGCTTGTGAGACCTCCTCGTCATGCTGCGTCGACAGGACTATGGTATCAAGCGCTACCGGGCGCAAACCCTCATAACGGACGGATACCTGTGATTTAACGTCCGGGCGAAGCCAGCCAAGGCGTCCGGTTTGGCGCACCTCTGCCTGTTTTTTTGTCAACTCGTGAGCAAGTTGGATTGGCAACGGCATCAATGTTTCGGTCTCGTTGCACGCGTACCCGAACATGAGGCCCTGATCCCCCGCTCCATGCTCGAGATCTTGCCCTCGTCCCTCGTCGACGCCCTGGCTGATGTCAGGCGACTGCTCGGTCAAGGCCAAGATCACGACGCAACGCCGGCCGTCAAAGCCGATCGCATCGTCGTCATATCCAATGTCCAAAATGATATCGCGGGCAACTTGGCTGTAGTCGATCTGCGCGTGGCTGGTGATCTCGCCAGCCAGAACGACCATCCCTGATTTCACCAACGCTTCACAAGCAACGCGAGCCTTGGGATCCTTGAGAAGGATCGCATCGAGCACGCCATCTGAGATATTGTCGGCCATCTTGTCGGGGTGTCCAGCGCCGACGGATTCGGAAGAGAACACGAATTTTCTGGTCATGGGATTTCCTCGCTTCAAACGTTGGAAATAGATGTGACAGTTGATCAGGCCGTCTTACCTGTCGGAGATGCCCGGCACGTCGAACGCAGCGCAGAAGTCGGCAACGTCTCTGCGCACGCGGGCATGGACGTCCGAATCATCGGGCTGGCGGCAAACCAGGTCGATGAAAGCGGCAATCTGCAGCATTTCCGCCTCGCGCATGCCCACAGACGTCACTGCTGGCGTGCCTAACCGAATGCCGCTGGTGAGCGCGGGATGGCGCCGGTCCCCCGGCACCATGTTGAAATTCGTAATGATACCTGCTTGCGACAAGCGCTCGGCATAGGCTTTCCCGGACAGCGGCCGGTCCCTAAGATCAAGGATCAGCATGTGATTGTCAGTGCCCCCCGTGACGAGTTCATAACCTCGCTCCAGAAGGGCCTGGGCCAGAGCCTTGGCGTTGTTGACGATCTGCTGACCGTACACACGGAAGGTTGCATTCCCTGCTTCGTGCAGAGCGACAGCTAGCGCGGCAATCGTATTCATATGCGGTCCGCCCTGGAGGAGAGGGAACACGGCACGGTCTATGCGTTTGGCCAGATTGTGTTTGCTTTTGGAATGGTAGAGCGCCTGATGGCGGTCTTCATTCCTTGACAAGATGAAGCCACCGCGGGGGCCGCGGATCGATTTGTGAGAGGTGCTGGTGACAACATCGCAATGGCTAACGGGATTCGGATGCACTCCTGCGACAACGAGACCGCTGATGTGGGCGATGTCGGCCACCAGATAGGAGTTCACCTCCGAAGCAATTTCGGCCATTGCCTCATAGTCAAAGATACGCGGATAAGCAGTTCCGCCGACCCAAATGAGCTTCGGTCGTTCCCGTTTGGCCGTCTCGCGCAAACGGTCATGGTCAATCTGCTGCGTCTTTTCGTGCAGCCCGTACGGAACTCGCTGATAGTCAGTGCCAGAGAAGTTGACGGCCCAACCGTGCGTCAGATGCCCGCCGCCGGGGAGGGTCAAGCCCATCATCTTGTCTCCCGGACACAACAGCGCTCGACAGACAGCCTGATTGGCCGGCGAGCCGGAATAAGGCTGCACGTTGGCGTGTTCACAGCCGAATAGCGCCTTCAATCGCTCGATGGCGAGGTTCTCAAGCTCATCGACAATCTCGTTTCCGGCGTAGTAGCGCGCGCCGGGATATCCCTCGGCATACTTGTTGGTGAAAATAGACCCGGTCGCTTCCAACACCGCCGAGGACGCGAAGTTCTCGGAGGCGATAAGTTTGAGGGTCGTCCGCTCCTGGCGCTCCTGTCTTAAAAGCAGCTCGTGAACGCGAGAATCTGCGACAGCCAGGTGAGGCCACTCGCAAGTGTCAAGCTCCGCGATGGCGCCGCCAGTCGAATTGTTCATATCAGCTTCGCGCTCCATTGGGACTAAGTTTCAGGACAAGCAGGCGGCCACCTTGGACCGCGCGCCCTGTATCGCCTCCAGGCGCTGTAGGTCTTGTCTGTGATGGCCATCGCCGTGGGGCAGGAGATCAACTAACAATGAACCAAGCCGCCGTCCGAGCCTCCTGCTTCGAGGTGGTACGAAGGCCAGGGGCGATGTTCGTTGCCGAGAAGAAAGCCGGCTCTGGCGAGCTGGCGCACGTGTGCGACCACGTGCTCGCGAGACAGACTCAGAACTTCTGCTAGCTCGCAGACGGTCAGGTCCGCATGCGCACAAAGTCCCAGGATTCGAAGTCGATCAAGATGAGCCGCGGCCTTTAGGCGCCTGACCAGTGTCATCATCGGCCGGCACTCCTTGTATTGACTTCCTCCATTTGGCGTCCTCCCACTCTTTCAGAGGCAATCTTGCCGTCCGACGAGGTCAATACGCCCGACCGCATCGCAGATCGTTTCCGATACGTCACGGTCTCGACCCGCAGCCCAAATGATAGGCTCAACGTACATATTCTCAGCGGTTTAGAGTGCTAAAAGTCCGCGATTTTCTTTGAAGGATCTGTTGCGACACGTGCATACCGGATACGCCCCAGCACAACGGCGGCTGCGCGGTAAGGCCGGCTTGCGAAGATGCGGCGTACGGCCGAGGCCTTCATGCGCCGGTCGCCGCGCGATGGGACGCTCAGCATCGACGGGGATGAAATCCATCTTGTCCATGGCTCCGATCTCTATCCCGATGGACCACGTCCCAAGGAAACCGATATCCTGCTCGAAGGCGTCGCCGTCCACGGCGAGCTCAAAGCATGGCTGCGGCGCAAGGCTCAATGCGGCTGACGATTGGCTTCCATTGATTCTCAACAAGTGATACAAATCCTCGGACTGTAACCCTTTAGTTCCTAGATTTCGTATCAATGCCAGAGCCCGCTCCCCAGCGCCAAATCGCCCACGCACTTCTGACAGTGCGCGGAATCGCGCGTCTCGCGGAGCTTCGCAACGCCGGCGTAACAGCGGCCACGATGAGTCGCATGGAACGGGATGGGGAGGTGCTCCGGCTCGCACGCGGGCTCTACCAGCTCTCCGATGCGCCGCTCGACGCTAATCATAGCCTAGCCGAGGCTGCCAAGCGCGTACCCAAAGGCGTTGTCTGCCTTGTGTCAGCCCTGGCATTCCACCAGCTGACGGATCAGCTTCCGAGACAGGTATGGCTGGCCATCGGCCAGAAAGACTGGGCTCCCAAACCCGACGGCACACCCATTCGCATCGTGCGTTTTACCGAAAGTCTGCTCAACGACAGCGTCGAAACTCATGTTGTCGAGGGCGTGACCGTAAAGGTCTTTGGGGTTGTCAAAACAATCGCGGACTGTTTTCGATATCGCAACAAGATCGGCCTGTCGGTGGCGATCGAGGGCCTCCAGGAAGCGCTTCGCCAGCGCAAGGCCACGCCCGGCGAAATTGCCAGGCAGGCTGAGCGTGGCGGTGTCGCCACGGTCATCCGGCCGTATATCGAGGCGCTGACTGCCAATGGCTAAAGAGATCAAGAACATCGGCGCCTCAGTGCGCGCACGTCTGCTGCAACTCGCCAAGGTAAGTGGCCAGACCCTCGATCTGGTTCTGACCCGCTTCGCCCTCGAGCGGCTGCTTTTCCGGCTTAGCCAGTCACCCCACGCCGACCGCTTCGTGCTGAAGGGCGCGATGCTGATGATGAGCTGGTTCGATGATCCGCACCGCGGCACCCGCGACCTTGACCTGCTGGGTTTTGGCGATCCGAGCGCGGAGCCGATGCTGGCGACGTTTCGGGAGGTCCTGGCGCAGGACGCTGGCGATGGCGTCGAGTTCGACGCTGACCGACTCCGGGTCGACCGCATTCGCGAGGAGCTGGAGTATGGTGGGCTCAGGCTGCGGACGACGGCCTCGATCAGCGGCGCCCGGGTCAGCCTGACGATCGACATCGGCTTTGGCGATGCGCTGGAGCCTGGTGCCGAAGAGCTGGACTATCCTTCCATGCTCGACTTTCCCATGCCCCGGCTGCGGGCTTATGCGCGGGAAACCGTCATTGCCGAGAAATTTCAGGCGATGGTGGCGCTGGGGCGGGCGAATAGCAGGATGAAGGACTTCTACGACATCTGGATTCTTAGCCGGTCCTTCACCTTCGACGACGACAGGTTGCCACGAGCGATCGCCGCCACCTTCGCGCGGCGCGGAACGGCGATACCTCAAGACCTGCCCGATGCGCTGACGTCGGCCTTTGCCGAGGATGCGCAAAAGCAGCGACAGTGGCGCGCGTTTGTTGGAGAAGTCGCTCACGATCCGGGTGATCTTGGGAACGTCATTAGAGATGTAGCTGCATTCCTTATGCCCCAGGCAGCCTCAGCAGCGAGCTTGGGCCAATGAGCAGCTTGATTTCCACTGTCGGATTGTGGGGAGCGGACAAGGCGTTCGCGCTGAGTGGATGTACGCCCCATCAGCACGTCCCTAGTCCGATCGAGCTCACTTCTCTGCTCCAGAGCGCGTATCGGGTCCAACGTTCAGGCCAGTATCGCTCGCGGCGGCCGTAGCGAGAGCCACTACGACCCGAGACGATGGGCCGGTCGCAAATGAACCGGTCGAACTGTCTGGGCGATACTCATTGAGATCCCTCCCTGGGATGCACGCCACTGGCCAGGATTCTCACAGCAGATTGTCCGATTGCTGCGCATACGTAGGGCCGGGCGGGGGCACAAACCGGTAGACGTTTTTCAAAATGCAATGTGTGTCGCTATTTCTCGGCTTCAGACCGATCGCCTCCCAATCGCAGATCGGCGGTGTCCTCGGAGTCTTTTGGGATCTGGAGGGAGATGCGCCAATCGTTCGTTTTTCGCCGGCGCGAGGCGAATTCGACGCGCTGGATCGCGGCCATCTCGTCGGATGCGTATTCGACCTTGTGCCCCTCATCGAGAGTGATCTGCTCGGCCTCTGTCCAAAGTGCGACGGTGAGGAGGACGTCACCGAGCACGCAGGGGCCGTTGGTGGTTGTGAGGGTGACTGAGCCAGGATAAGGAAAGCATGCCGTCCGGAACGCAGGCGGTTGCGCCTTATGAATGCCGTCAAACGGATCTGCGGCCTCTTGAATTTGGTCCCACAGATCGTTTAGAGACCAAGTTGTATCGGACTCAGTGTTGCGAAAGATCGGTGCGAGCGGGTCAGTATCCTCCGGTAAAATGAAATCGACGTCCTGGGGACTGGGAACTTTCCAATCGAGCGAACGAAATCTCCGGATGCCGACCTGTGCAATGGCACAGGCCCGATGCCAAAAGAGCACAAAGTCCAGTCGCAAGTCGAGTTGATTTCCGCAACCGTAATTTCCGAAAGTTTCCGCAGCGAAATGCCCGCATGAGACGCGACAATCTGAGCCTCTGGGGAAAAGCCAGATACACTGACGGCAATGGTTCGATCCGCGCCAATCGAAGACTTCTTTGTGGCTAGCTGCTCGATCCAAGTTACGTCCTGGGTCTTTCGCCAGCCTCGACATTCGATTGTAACAAGCATTTCGGTGCTGCCGACCCGAGCACGAATGCTTGCATCCACTTCTCTCATCCGACCGGTGAGTTTGCAGCGAAGACGATCCGGCGACGTAACGACCAGGCCCTGAGGTCCGGCGTCGGCCTCAATCCGCGCGACTAGGCATTCGAACTCGCGCGATTCCGGGTCCCGACGCCGCGCGGTCATCCTTTGGCACCGCCCTTTGTCCCGGCGTTCAAGAACATTGGGAAGAAGCTGATCTGCTTCTTGATCTTGATCACGTCATCGACGCCAATTGTATTGGCCTTCCTCCGCTCACCTCCAGCGGGGGTTATGACCTCAAGGTCCGGATTCTCTATGATCGCCGCGTGCACATCGTCCGCATGTGCAGGTGTGATGTTGTGGATGCTCTCATGGAAGTCCATGACGGACATGGCGTCCCCGGATTCCGTGATCAGGCGTGGAATATCCCCGAGAAGCTGATTCTTCGCCGAAGCTCGACCGCTGATATCGAAGAGATAGAGCATGCCTTCATGATGCTTTGGATCATAGGACAGCATGTTAAGGCCAGACCGACCGAAATGTGCCTGTAAGCTGGCGTTGTCGTGGAGGACATTGTTGTAGACCTGCCTAGCCCGATAGGCGACTTCGAAGAACTCGTTCAGATACTCGACGCGTAAATGCAATTTTGGGCAGGCTTGGTTTGCCTCCGCTTGCATGGCGCGACGTGCGTCCTCAAAAGCTCGATGACTTCGCGGCTGGCGTCGTTGAATACGAGGAGGCATTCAACTTCGACAGCGCCAAGCCCTTGGACGGCGCGCTCGTGTTCACCGCCTCGAGGGCTCGTTTCAGTTCCTCGATGAAAATCAACGGCGATCCAGGTGAGCCGCACTGGTAGCGCCCGCCGCCAGCGAAACCGTCGACGATAGCAAGGCGAAAGCGCTCCTGCTGAGGCAGCCTGCAGCGAACCGTCAGGTAGTCGAAGACATATTCGCGCAATATTTTATGCTTGCGGCGAGAGTGTTCCTCCAGCTTTGCTCCGTCGACCCATTCATATCGTTTTTCGACCACCTAAACTTCCCCCCGCCGGATGTTATTCTACATTGCTACCGCGTCCTGCGGGGTAGTCGGCATCTCGTCCCAAGTCTGGCCCCGATACTCACGCCCGTTGGCTTTCTTTGAACGCTTTTTATTGTCCTTGCCCCAGGTTCCCCACTGCTTGAAGAAGAAGGCGGTACCGGCCGTCAGGCATTGGCCGTAAATTTCATCGATCCATTCTTCCCTGATCGGTCGAGCGAATTTGCCGCTTTCACCTCCTACGATTGCCCAATGGATGTCACGGAGATCGACGGTGCCAACCGATCCAATCAGAGGCTCAAAGGAGATGAAGCGAATGGTCGCGGGTGCCTGGCGGAGATAGTCGACTCGGCTCACGACGTCCGCGTTTTCAATGCTCGTGCCCAGCCAGACATTGGGCAGGATGTCGCCCATCTCCACGTCAGCACGCCATCGGGCGTGACGACATCAAAGAGGAGGCTGGGTCCTCCGAAATTTCAGCGCCCACAATGAGTTCGATATCATCGGGCTGCACACGCGTTCCCTACGCAAATTGCTTATAGAAAGTATGTCAGGTGCTGGCGAGGGTCAAGGCCGCACCGGTCTTCGAATTGGCGCGGTGCTAGCACTCCCGAATCGTGCCAACTTGGCGCTGCCGGGCCGCTCGGACGAGGTGAAAACTCCCGCTGCGAGCTTGGCCCGGGAGCGCCTACGACCTGGTGCTCCGAGTGGACCCCGCCAACGGGTCGGTTGCAGCCGTGGCATCCCTCCCTTCGGAGAGCTTCAGCAACGCAACTCCGGGGCTGCCAACACCCGTTTTATTTTTGGGTATTTGAAAAAACACCTTGCCTGCTATATTGCTAAAATCGATTTTTGTTAAACGGGACCTGCGGAAATCCCGATGACGAAGACAGCTGTACGTATGCGTCGCGGCCAAGAATCCGTGGGCAAGCGAACGAGAACCCTTCCCAAACTGGCTGAGAAATTGCAGATGCGTCGCTTGGCCAGGATTAACGCCGTCCTGCAGAGGGCGGAAGAATCCGGCCTGCGCGCTGAGAAGGACGGCAGAATTACGGGGCGGTGAGTGCTGATCTAATTAAGAAGGCCAAAGCTCGAACCGGATTGACATCTGATGCCGAGCTCGTCGAATTTGCGTTGGCCAATGTGGCTCTGGAAGACGACTTCGGCGAGACCTTCAGGAAAACACGGGGAACTGTGGATCCGACGCTGAAGCTCGAATTGGCCGATTTCGACTTTGGTGCGGCCGTAAGATGGTCGCGATTTGATTCCCAAAAACCTTGAGCCGCGGCCCCGACATGGAGCTGCCGATCATCGGCAACCTCGTCGGGCCTGAAGTTCAGGGCGAAGGCGGCAATGACTCGGGCCATCTTCCGCAGTCGCCCGACCCGGGATGCCTCATTCGTCCACGCAGGACGGCCCCAAGACCTGCGGCAGCCTTGATCCCGTTCCAAAAAAGCTCAATTCAGACTTCCGGTTATGCACAGGCAGGCCGCGTCATAATTTGGATGGGATATAGCGTCCAGATTTGGCCATAGCCGATCTTGAACTGTTCTTTCTAATCAATACGATAAGAGACAATTCGGTCAGAACTCGAATCTTCTCTCTGACAGGAGCTAATGCCATGGAAGGGGTCACGCGGGCGGTTCAAATGCGTACGAAAAGAGCCAAGGAACGTGCTTTGCTCACTTCGAAGGAATTCGTTGGCTCTGGAAACCCTGCGGCAGCCGATCAAGCTCTGAGCAGACTTGCCAAAAAGGGCGAACTGGCGCGCGTCTACAGGGGAATGTACACGCCCTACAGGAAGACGCCGTATGGATATGTGCTGCCGGAAGTGGAAGCCGTCGTGAAGTCGTACGCTTCCTTGTCAGGTGAGAAGGTCGTCAATACCGGTGCTACGGCGGCGAACCAGCTCGGCCTGACGACACAAGTTCCGGTTCAAACAGTCTTTCTCACGACCGGAAAGTCGAAGAACCTGAAACTTGACCGCTGCACAATACGCCTCAAGCACGCGCCCGCCTGGATCACGAGCCTGCCAAAGAACAGGTCGGGCGAAGCCATCCGGGCAATCGCGCACCTTGGCCGAGCTAACGGTGTCCACTACGCGAAGTTGCTCAAGAACAGACTGACACCCGAGGAATGGACTCGCGTAGTCGCCCTCAAGGGGAAAGTGCCAGCTTGGGTCCATGCGGCGATCTCGAAAGCAGAAAATGAGCGGTGAACCGTTCTTCGATTTGAAACGGGGCCAAGAAAGAGACGCTCTTCTGGACCGCTTCGGCAACATTGGGACGCGAGCCGCATATTCTTGCGAGGCGTGCCGCGCAAGCGCAGGCACGGACGAGAACTATTTGACCGTACCGCGGCAAGCAAAAGGGACACGCCCAGGTGCCGGAAACAGAAACGCCCGTATTGGCTGCACGTCGACCTGATGCGTGCCGCAGGCCAAATATCCAGGAACGCCTCATCGCCGGACCTCAGCCATGTACCAGGCCGGGCCTGCTCAGGATCACGTGACGGACCGCCTCATAATAACGGACATAACGGCAGCCTTCAGGCGCCATACCGGCGGATAGAAGACCTGGCGCCGGTCGAGAAAATGGAAGCCGCCGGAGGTCATCAGCGCCTTCAAACCAGCTGTGGCGCTTTGGCCATAGCAGACCGAAAGCGCGTCGACCGGCAAGCGGACGGCGCCGACGTTCGGCACATCGAACACCGCCTCGGCCCATTGCCAGCGGTTGAAAACATGGACGCTGACCCCGTGACTAGGCCGAGCCTGTGCGCCGACGCCGCGAGTTGTTCCAGTGCGAGCGGCTCCATCCCTCCAGCCGTCAATTTGCCGTCGGCGATCCGCAGATCCGCCATATCGATAGCGAGCGGCCCCGCCCGCCCGCCGCCCGGTCCACTGGACCAGAGCGCGACCGCAGCCGGCCGGAGCGACAGGCGCAGCAGCGCGCGCGCCGCCATCAGCGTGGCGTGGCCGACGAAATAGGCGCTGTTTGAGGCGCTCATCGGGGAAATAAACGAGGGCGTCCAGCGCGGATGCGTGCCAGCGCGTCCTCCCTGTCCTGCGGCGTCGTATAGGGCTCCTCGGTCGAGACGAGAGGCATCTCGGGCCAGTCGACGATCCCGAAGGCGCAGTCGTCCGGCACCCGGCCGATGATGTCCGCGACCATCACCGCCTGCGAGGTGGTCAGGCCCGTGCCGATATCATTGCCGTTCTGGCGCATGGTGAGCCGACCGGACGGATCGAGCGACAGAGTGGTCACCGCTGCCTCGGCTCCGGTGCCGTAATCCTTCTGCACCTGCGCGAAACCGATGCCATAGCACTTACCCGGATTGGCGGTATCGAACGCCGCTTTGTTCGCAGCGCGATCCCTCCACAACGGATGGGCACGGGCCCGCTCCAGGATCTCCTCGGTCCTTAGCGCCTCACCGGCAATGGCGCCCTGCCAGTTTTTCATGCCGGTCTTGAACGCGTTCTTGAGGCGAAGCTCGATCGGGTCGATGCCAAGCAGTTCTGCCGCCTCATCGACCATCATCTCGGTCGCGGCCATGGTCTGCAGCGTTCCGTACCCGCGCGTCGAGCCGGCATCGACAGCGCGCGAAGCGCGGACCTCGACCGAGAAATCGCTCTTCGGCAGATAATAGATGCTCTGCGCCGCGCCGGCCCCGACCTTGCCAACGTCCAGCGAGAAATTGCGCCGTCCTCCGGCATCCGTGCGATGGTTGCCTTTCATGATGCGGAAAGCGTGCGTGGAGCGATCCACGACAAGCGTGTTCTCCATCCAGAAGGCATGGCGCTTCAACCCCATCTGGAACTGCTCGAACCGATCGTTGGCAAGACGCACCGGCCGCCCGTCGCCATAGAGGCCTGCCAGGATGGCGTAGTAGGGAAAGATCGAATGATCCTTGGTACCGTATCCGACCGTGTAACCGATCGAAAGGTCGAGCGCCTTCACCGCGAACCGCGATTTCGACAGCATTTCCAAGGTCGAGGTCGCCACCTCATAGGGCGATTGGGTCGCGATGATTGCGTGCAGCGTCGAACTGCCCGGCTCGAACCAGGCATTGCCATTGTCGGGTTCCATCGCGGAGGCGTCGATCGACTGCGAGAAATAGCTTCGCTTCAGGACCAATGCGTCGTCGCCGGCAGCCGTGATCTCACGCTCGATCTCGCCCGCCGCCCACATGGCGCGGGCCGCCGCATCGCCGCTCTGATCCGGCTTCGGCCAGACGACCTGATCGCCGTCGAAACTGCCGTAGATCGTGGTGCCTTCGAGCGGAGCATAAATGTCGGTTTCATCCGATGCCGCGCCGCCGATGCGCACGAACCGGCTGGCGCCGTAATGCGGTGGCGTGTCGTAGCCGGCGGCCGCCCCCCAGCGCACGATGCCCTTCGCGGAACGGACCAGCCGCTTGGCCGCGTCGAACCGCGCGAAATCGTTGTAGATCAAGAGCGCGACCGGCTGACCGAGCAGGCGCGGAATGCGTCCCTTCGGCACCAGGAACATGTCGCCATAGAAGCCGGGAGCCGTCGTTTCCGGCGGCGCAAGACCATCGCGGACAAGGTTTTCGCCGGCTATCAGTCGGTCGGGCTTGAGATCTTCGCCCAGCACCGAGAGGTCCAGCCCGTCGAACGGGGCGTCGACCCGGGTGCCGCGGATCAGGAAGGCGTGGCTCTGTTCCTGCGGCCAGCCCGCTATGTCACGGGCGCGAAAATCGCGGGTGAAGGTCTTGTCCCCGGTGACCTTGGCCACGGCGTCCATCCGAAAACGCGGCCGACCGTCCGGTCCGATCCAGTTTGGCGAACGGCCGGGCGAATTGGCAATGAGCGCAGCCGATGCGGGCCGACCCAGAAATCCGATCTTGACCGCGATCCCCGCGCCAGCCGCCGCTGCGATGAACTGGCGCCGCGAAAAGCTGCCGCTCATGCCGTCTCCCCGAACGGCCCATAGCCCGACCCCACACCCGGCCGGCTCGTCTCACCTGTATATTCCCGACTCGGGGCCGTTCCGCCATTCCGGCATCGCTGACAAACGGAACGGCCTTGCCAGATCATGAAAATCGCCGGGCCTCTTGTACAAGTCCGCAAAATTGAAGCGCATGACTTCTGCTTCGGGTCCGAGTGTCCTGATAGACATGTCCTCTGTTGTGAGCCCTTCCGAAGGATATGGTCGAGCTCAATGTGGTCGGGCGACGCAGGCTGGCTTGTGGTGGTGTGTCGCCAGGCCTCAGGGCTCCCGTCAATCCCAGCAGCGTTGGGCGGTTTCCGGGATGTCCAGTCACGTTTGCAACGCGCGTGTTGGAATCGGTGAATCTGCGACACATTATCGCCACGGTTTGGCCGCGGAGTTGCCGCAATATCCCACGACATAGCCGGCGTTGCCTGAGACGGTTCGGTCCGGCAGCGGCCCAATCAAGCCCCCCGCCCTAGGGTCAGTGCCGGATCGAACCACTCTCTTCTTGAGGGACCCAGGTCCGAGCCCCGAAATGCGCTCAGCAGAAGCAAGCTGATCCGCTTCATTGATGCGTGGTCTCCCAAATTGCACAGGGCGGCAAAGACCTGCACAGCAACAATGGCTTGAGGCGCGCCTCGGCTTCAGGTGAGAGGCAACTCTGGCCGGCTCTACGATGCCTTCGTTGTGAGAGGCTCCTTCAAAGTAGCAAACTGATGCCGGTCGCTAAGCGGCCCTGCATACCCGTCGCCGCTGTCGATGCTCCCATCATAGTTGGTGTCCTCAACCGTGCCTGATGATCCAACGATCTCGTCGATGTTGCAGTGATCGTGGTAGATCTCGGTCTCTGTGCCTTGGCTCTGGCTGTAGGTCGGCTCCCCATTCGCCAGGTCGTGATGGAATTCAATATTGGAACCGTGGACAGCCGCGTCTCAGGCTTTCCCACGCGAAAACACGCTGACCGTCTAAGTTGCTCTCCGCATCGGGTTCAGGACGTGAGATGCCACTTTGTAGGATTGACCTCTAACGATATCCGGCCTGCGTCCCTCCGTTCCAACCTCTGGCAGCCAGAAAAAGTCGACAGCGCGACCGACGCAATGATGCCTGTCATGTTCATTCCTGGGTTCCCCTCTCAGCGGTTCCGTGCAACATTTGAGGACCATGTTGCACTGAGCGTGCCAAAAGAAAAAAGCTTTCAACTACACGGTTGTGACCACCAATGTTCAGTCAGACCTCTGACATTGTTGCTCAGTCGACACTGACGTACTGGCGGGCCCCAGGGCTTGGGATCTTCGGTCGGGACGACGCAAGCCCAGAGACGACTCGGCTACGAGGCGCGGGGGCATCGGCAAAAAACGTCACAAGTACCGTACACATGCTTTTTGAGAATACATCATTGCGGTCGGATCCACTCGAGATCTGGAGTGACAGTTAGCCTGCATCGTTTGCCTTGGCGGCGCAGAAATGTGGGTGGTAATCGCGTGCTAATGCCGACCGCGACGGTAAGCTGAAGCGTCTTTGAGCCTTGATAGTGCGTCAATTCAGGCTGTGCCCATGAACAGGATTGATATCGGCCAGGATGGATGTCTGCATTCCCACGGTAATGCCAATCGCGTCTGCAAACAGAGCGCGACGGCGCCACTTAGACCCTCATCCGTCGAACTCTTTGGACCCGACCGTGTAGGACCATGCACAGTTGGCCCCGGACAGGAGCGCGAGAAACTGACCGTCTTTGGGGAATTGAAATTTTCTGTGAGTCCTGCACCGTCCAGGGGCGCGGAAGGCGAGGGGATGTTGCAGCAAAGGAAGTTAGTCGATGGCGCCTGCATCAATGCGGTTGGGGCGCAAAGCTGCGCGGCAGTTGCAGCCTGTCAAGGTGGCGCTGAAGTATGCCGTCCGTTCCGAGGTGGCTGCGCCAGGCGACTCCCGTTGAGAAAACCCGGGCACAAAGGGATTACAGATGTCGCGATCGCCCAGCCGGCGGTTGGCTCGCCAGCGGCTGGTGCTGACGACCGCGGCACTCACGGTCGATAGGCGGCGGTCGAGGACGGGGTGGGATTGCGCGATGCCGCGCTATCCGCCCGCGCGATTTTTCCCCATCGGACCTTTGCTCCTCGCCTGGCGCCGGTTGGGTCGGGAAGCCACCGACCTGCAGCAGGAATGCCTTGGTGGTGGCATGGTACAGCGATGCTATTAGCGCGGCCCTGCTCAAATTGCCGATCAGGTCGCGACTGATTTCCTTGCCAAGCAAGCAGGACAGCTCGGCCGCGGCTGATCGAGCCGGAGTGGGCGATGGCCGTCATCGAAACCCTCTCGAGCATGCAAGCCTGCATTCAAAGGAGAAGCTGCTGCGGGGGACATCATGCCGGCGTCTTGCAAGTAGGCGAAAGAGTCGGCGACGGCGCCCTCAGGCAGAACCCCACTCATCGCATTTGATGCCAGCCTCATCGTATTTTCTTTGGCTTAGACGGGCTCTTGGGGACCCTCTGCGAGACTACAACTGTAACACCATATTGGTTTAGCAGATCAAGCTTCGGTGGTAACCTCATGGGGTAGAGAAACGACTTTGGAGGCCGAGGAATGGATCGCGATAATGAACGGGCACGCGCAGCTGCAAGTTCATCCCAAGGAGTGGGGAAACGCAGTACCCTCCGTGACGTTCCAGAGGGGCCATTGAGCGATGTTGCAGAACGGCTAGTAACCGCTAACCCGCGCGACACAGCGCGAAATCTTGGGGGCTTCAAAGCCCTCGGGACGCACGAGCGAACAGCCGTTCGGGGCACTCAACCCGGGCCAGAAACTGACCTCGCGACATTTGAACGGCGGGCCAATCAGCTCGGACGATCAGCCATCGATCTGGCCGAGAAATTGACAGCCGAATTGGGGTACCAGCCGGATAACGTAGCATTGGAGCAAGTCCAAGCGGCTAGTAATGTAGGCCATTTTCTAGGGCCCCAGAAGCAGAGTGCTCTTGTTAATCGCATTGGCAACATGGACCCAATGGAGCAAGCTCTAGGGGTTATGTTTGTGGCGCAAAACTTCAGTAAGTTTAATGACCAAAATAAATCTCGTATTTTTGAGCAGGCCATTGAATTGGCTGCTGATCCTCATCAGCACCACATGGTCAAGGCGACCGCCCAAAATGCTATTGTCACCGCGTATCACCAGTTAGACGCAAATCAACAAGCGCAAGCTAACTCACTTCCCGACCTGCATGGCCTGTTGCAGAACATGCCTCCGCCGCAGCATGCAGCAGAGGAACGGAGTGCGAATTTGGACGGCCACATTGCAGCTATTGCGGCTTCAGTCCGTGATACAGTAGGCCCGCAAACCTCCTTTGAACAGCTGCGGCGGGGTGGTCAAGTCGGGCAGTCCATAAGCCACGCCTACAATCACGCTCGCGAGGATCTAATGGCTGCCTCCAGAAGCAGAGATCGCTCCGGCCGTTGAGGTCTCGGCCATGGTACAGTAACGCTTTCTCCCCGAATTCCGTTCACGGCCTTGCCATCTCCAATTCGCTGGCCGTTGATGTACCTGCCTTAGGGGTACTTTCAGAAAACACGTCTGCCGGGTGGTGCATGCAAGCATCGCACCACCCGCTCCGGCATCGATCTGTCGAGCGGCGACATCGCGCGACGTCGCTCCGGTGTCTGAAGCAAGCGCAGCATTAGCTACGCTAATCCGGCAATGGAACAATGCCTTCAACAAAAACGACGCCCCCCAGCATAGCCATTAGCATCGCGTGCTCACTCACCTTGGGCTTCTGCGCGGCAAGTCTGTACGCAACGTTCCGCCATGGGGGTAGCGGCGAGGCTTTGATGACGTTTGACGTCCGTGCCTTTTGGTTCGAGACGCCCTTCTATCTGGGTTTCGCAACTCCCGTCTTCTATCGGGGCGTAGCTATCGTGCTCGCCACGTCGGCGGTCGTCTTACTGATTCAGCAGATCGTATTGCGGCGCAAACTCGAACATCACGGGACGGCGCGCTGGGCGCGAGTGGATGAAATGCGACGCACCGGATATCTGCGACGATACCGTAGCGTGACAGGGCCGGTATTTGGGAAGACGAGTGGCCCTTTCTGGCCTGGCTACTACCTGACCAATGGCGAGCAGCCTCACAGCCTCATCGTTGCACCGACCCGCGCCGGCAAGGGCGTCGGCATAGTCATTCCAACGCTCCTTACATTCAAAGGCTCGGTGATAGCTCTCGACGTCAAGGGGGAGCTCTTTGAGCTTACCTCGAGGGCGCGCAAAGCCGCAGGCGACAACGTGTTCAAATTCGCGCCGCTGGATTCGGAGCGGCGCACCAACTGCTACAATCCGCTGTTGGATCTTATAGCGCTGCCTCCACAGCTGCAATTCACCGAAGCCCGCCGCTTGGCCGCAAACCTGATCACGGCCAAGGGGGAGGGCGCGGAAGGTTTCGTCAGCGGCGCGCGAGATATCTTTGTCGCGGGGATCCTTGCCTGCATCGAGCGGGGCACGCCAACAATCGGCGCCGTCTATGACCTCTTCGCCCAGCCGGGGGAGAAGTTCAAGCTCTTCGCGCAACTCGCCATGGAGACCCGGAACAAAGAGGCACAACGCATCTTCGACGACATGGCGGGGAACGATACAAAAATCCTGACCTCCTACACGTCCGTCCTCGGCGATGGCGGGCTCAATTTGTGGGCGGATCCCGCTGTAAAGGCGGCGACAAGTCGCTCAGATTTTTCGGTCTACGATCTTCGCCGTCGCAGAACGTGCATCTATCTTTGCGTCGGTCCGAACGACCTTGAGGTGATCGCGCCTTTGATACGCCTGTTCTTTCAGCAAATCGTTTCAATTCTACAGCGGTCGCTGCCCCGCCAAGATGAAAAGAACGAGGTTCTCTTTCTGCTCGACGAGTTCAAGCACTTGGGTAAGCTGGAGGCGATCGAGACCGCAATTACGACTATCGCGGGCTACAAGGGGCGTTTCATGCTCATCATCCAAAGCCTTTCGGCACTGACGGGGGCTTATGGAGAGGCTGGCAAGCAGAATTTTCTGAGCAATACCGGCCTGCAAGTGTTCATGGCCACTGCCGATGACGAGACTCCAACCTACATTTCCAAAGCCATCGGTGAATACACGTTTGAAGCCAAGTCGATTTCCTACAGCCAGGCGCGAACGTTCGATTGGAACATTCAGAATTCGCATCAAGGTGCACCGCTGTTGCGTCCCGAACAGGTTCGGCTGCTCGATGAAGACTACGAGATTGTTCTCATCAAAGGCCTGCCACCATTGCAATTGAGGAAGGTGCGATATTTTTCGGACCGCATCCTTAAACGCATCTTCGAAAGCCAGACAGGCGCCCTCCCGGAGCCGGCACCCTTGATGGAAGCTCATCCAGATGACACTGACGGTTAAGCGCCAGTCTCGCGTATCCCGTCCCTCGGCGATCAGAAACTCCACTACAGGTGAACGGCTATGGGAATTTGCATCTCCAAATCCTCCGGATCGACTCGACATGCGGAAGAGTCGCCGCGAGAATCCACGGCAGCGCTGAGGGTCTCCCTGGGCACGCCTGCCGACAGGTTGCGACGGGGCGGAGATGCGCCTCTGGAGCCACATCAGATCCAGCAGGCCGCCTATCATACGGGAGCGTGTGTCGTCGGTGACGACGTCACCAGCCCGATAAGACTCGCGACAGCGGGGCAAACAGTTCACGACGTTCGCCTGCTGCTCAAGCATGGCCGGGGAAACGTTAAGGTGGACGACATTCCCTCTCACGGCCACAACAGCATCGGATCGTCGGTTGCAATGATGGGAGCAGACCACAACATTAAGGTTGCAGTGGCCGTAGTCATGGGAGCGGCGTGCTGCAATCAGACCGCTCCCCTTTCCGCTATCGTCCACGCCCCACACATGGCGGCCGACGAGCAGAGTATGACCTCTAGTGCTTCCGTGTCAATGAAAGAGATAAACGACCAAGGTGATGAGATCCCAGTCAAGACGGGTCACATTTGGAACGAACTGCGGCGCGGAAGCCGCGACCCGAGGTCGACCGTGGTTATGGATGCCTGGGCCAACGGTCCCGCTGTTCGGTTGAAGGACAGCGTATGGAGCGGAGTGCCGGTCAAGGAAGGTCATTGGTCGATGGACAAAAGCACCGCCGAATTCCTGAAAAACCGTGTTGAGGGGTTAATTCCGTTCGTGCATCCGGACGCAAATGAACAAACTGCCAACGATTTGCGCCGCAAGCAAAACGCACCCGTATCGTGGGAGAAATATGCAGAAGTACAGGTGATCTCACCCGAGTTCGCCGATAGTGTACGCAACGCATTGTCCCGTATTCCTGAAGGCCAACAAAGGGAAATCGCATCACTGATGATTCAGGAAGCCTACGGAATGGATCCTTCCTCGCGCACGCACCAAGACGCAGTGGGATCAGTTCTGGTGGCCGCCAACCAACTGGACTCGCTGCCCCGGCCTCCTGTCGAGCCGCCGGAATTGGCGGCGTATCACCAGTTCGACGCAAATCAACAGGCCCAAGCTCACGCAGTTCCCGGCATGCAAGATATCTTGCCGCACATGCCTCCGCCGCAGCATGCAGCAGAGGAACGGAATGTGAATCTGGACGGCCACATAGCAGGTCTTGCGGCTGAAGTCCGTGCGACAGGTGCACAAATCTCCTATGAACAGCTGCGGCGGGGTGGTCAAGTCGGGCAGTCCATAAGCCACGCCTACAATCACGCCCGCGAGGATCTAATGGCTGCCTCCAGAAGCAGAGATCGCTCCGGCCGTTGAGGTCTCGGCCATGGTAAGTGACGCCTTCTCCCGAATTCCGTTCACGGCCTTGCCATTTCCGAACGTTCGATTGGAACATTCAGATTTCGCATCAAGGTGCACCGCTGTTGCGTCCCGAACAGGTTCGGCTGCTCGATGAAGACTACGAGATTGTTCTCATCAAAGGCCTGCCACCATTGCAATTGAGGAAGGTGCGATATTTTTCGGACCGCATCCTTAAACGCATCTTCGAAAGCCAGACAGGCGCCATCCCGGAGCCGGCACCCTTGATGGAAGCAGACGAGGGGCTTTTGGCAGAATCTCAACCCGATGAGCAGCTGCGCGGATTGGCGTAGAACTTTGACGATACAGTTTGATGTGAGGCTAGTATGAACCCGCGAAATAGTAACCCATCCCGTGTAACAGCTTTGTCGCAGGTGCAGGGCGCCGGCTTGGAAGAGGGGCAAGCGGACCAGGCCCGGCAAGTGGGCTATAACCAGCACCTTGCCGAGGCCCGCAGGCTGTTGGATCAAGCTGACGAGTCGCCAACGAATCCAGAAGAGGTTCTGCGACTTGAACAGGGGTTCCGCGAAGTGCTTCAGCGACGGCAGGATGATCAAGCCGCCTCGTCTTTTTTTCAGCGACCCAGGAATGCCCGCTCGACCGGGTGACCTCAACAGCATCGTTGCCGACGCTTTCGCAGCCACCGGCTCTGGGCACGCCGGAGTTGAGGCCGCCGCCCCGCCGCGGTTAGCTGCCAGCCAACAGCAGATTCGGCCCTGGCCGGAAGCGCTTGACCAGGGCAACCAGTTGCCACCCGAGCGGGTCATCATCAACAATGAACATTCCACAGCGCTGTTGCGGCCAGCGGAGAGGCAGAGGGCCCTGAATACGCCGCAAGCCGCCGCCATTCAGCAGCCGCTGATGCCATTGGAGGAGGTACCCGTTCAAGGGACAAGGTCCGAACACATCGGAAGGCCGCATGCGGAGGCCGCGCCCTCCGCAAGGTCTGAGAAGCCCCCCGCTGCGATCGAGGACTCTATAAACGTTTCATTCGCCGTCCCCAAAGGCTTCTCCCATGGGACTCAACGCGTCCCAGAGGCGATGCTCTCTTTCCGCCATGGCCCCTTGCCGGATGCGGGCCAGGCCCGGCAAGTGAGTTTTGAGCAGCACGTGGCCCAGCCGCGCCGAGCCGATCCGGCTCCTGTCGCGAGTGGCGCCCGTGCTACCCGCTATCCCCATCTGTCCGACGAACACCGGGACGTTATTGATAAGGCGATCACTCACGCTGCGGTTCAGCAAAAATATAGCGAGAGCACGGTCCGAAAATACACGTATTCACTTCGCCAATTGGCGAATGATCTCGGCGCTCGTGGCCAAGCGACGGATCTAAAAAATCACCAGTCCCTGGTCGATCACGTCGATGCTTTCTATCCGAAAAACGACGGCATAAAGAGGGCGTTGAACGTCCTGCGTGCGTATCATGAGCCGGGCTATTCAGCGACTGTCGGGCGGCCAGCGCCGGTGCCCTCAAAAGCAGACGCGCATGTCTTTGAACAAGTGACCAGTGACAGCAGGTTGGCCCCAAGCAGCCGTGCTGAGTACGGTCGTAGTCTTCGCAGATTTTCTAAGGCGCTTGAGAGTTGGGGCCTGACGATCTCTGGGCTGGATCATGATTCGCGGATCGAATTCGCCGAGACGTTGTTTCCAGACAAACGCAATCTCATCTTCGCGTTGCAACGGGTTCGCGATGCGCGGCACCCGTGCTACCCGCTATCCCCATCTGTCCGACGAACACCGGGACGTTATTGATAAGGCGATCGCCCACGCTGCGGTTCAGCAAAAATATAGCGAGAGCACGGTCCGAAAATACACGTATTCACTTCGCCAATTGGCAAATGATCTCGGCGCTCGTGGCCAAGCGACTGATCTAAAAAATCACCAATCCCTGGTCGATCACCTCGATACTTTCTTTCCGAAAAACGATGATATAAAGACGGCGTTGAACGTCCTCCGTGCGTATCATGAGCCGGGCTATTCAGCGACTGTCGGGCGGCCAGCGCCGGTGCCCTCAAAAGCAGACGCGCATGTCTTTGAACAAGTGACCAGTGACAGCAGGTTGGCCCCAAGCAGCCGTGCTGAGTACGGTCGTAGTCTTCGCAGATTTTCTAAGGCGCTTGAGAGTCGGGGCCTGACGATCTCTGGGCTGGATCACGATTCGCGGATCAAATTCGCCGAGACGTTGTTTCCAGACAAACGCAATCTCATCTGCGCGTTGCAACGGGTTCGCGATGCGGAGTCCGCGTCAGCCGGGGGTCTCGAGACGGCCCGGAGGCTGTTCGATCAAGCTGACGAGTCGCCAACCAATCCAGAGGAGGTTCTGCGACTGGAACAGGGGTTGAGCGAAGTGCTTCAGCGACGGCAGGATGATCAAGCCTCCTCGTCTTTTTTCAGCGACCCAGGGATGCCCGCTCGACCGGGTGACCTCAACAGCAGCGTGGCCGACGCTTTCGCAGCGGCCGGCTCTCGGCACGCCAGAGTTGAGGCAGCCGCCCCGCCAGATCGGGCTGTTCCTATCGCCGGCGCATGGACACGTTCCTGGCGGCGTGTGGGTAACGCATGTCCGCTGGATGGAACTCGGAACAATGGACGGGATCATCGGCTGCGTCGCCGCCGGGGTAGGGATGGCCATGCTACCTCGGGGGGTCGTTCAGGATGCGGCAGCCGACGGACTGGTCATCATACACCAGCTACCTGACAATCTGCGGTCGGCGCCGACTGTTTTTGTGACGCGGAGCGACGAGTATCTCTCCGCGGCACTTCAGGCTTTCATGGCGGTGGCGTCTGAGGCGCATTCACGGCCTCAGCCGGAAGGACCAGAGCCGGCCCGACAATTGCAGCGGGCTTAAGAAAGGTGGAGCAAAAACAAGGGGTCAGTCAGACCCAATCGTCGGCGGATCTTGATGGCAGATCGTAGGGGTCCGTTTGCCCAGAGATCGCCTACGATGCTGGAAAGGCGCTGCATGCTGCTGCAAAAGCAAGGAATGAGCACGGATTGGAGCACAATGGCTGGCCAGGGTGCGCCGCTTGCGCGTGCCATGCCCGCGGCCAAACTCATTTCGACATCGGTTAAGGAGCTTGAGGTCAGCACTGCTGCTCTTAAGACCGAGGTTCAACAATTATATCGAGATCAGTAAGTGTGACTGTCGTCGACGGTGACCCGCAGCAGCCGAGTGCCCCATCTGTGGGATGCCTGCGTTTTGGGAAAACTTGGACAGTCACACGATCTTCGCATGATCGCTGAGGGTACACCCGCCGTGGGTCAATAGCCTATCAATCGATCGTGGAAGTTTACGGCACCCAAGGCTGGCGGAGGAGCTGTTCACAGCCCACTGAACCAGTTGGAGCCCTTGTCTTCCCAGTAGCCGCCCGGATAATCATTGGCGACGAACACCTCTAGGATATGCTTGGGTTCTTGAAGCCGAGCTTAGTCGACACCCTAAGCTTCATCGGTGAACGATATTTGAGCGGCAAGAATCCTTCCCGAAATCGAGCGACAGGATGGTTTGCGGGTGCAGTGCTGTCGGCACATCGATACTGGAATAATAGCGGTCCGCATTTGAAGCCGACATATTTGGCTGTCATGTCCGCGCCAACATGCTGGAGGAAGACGCTCAGAGGAATACCCCTCCACTCACCGATCGCGCTCCAGCCCTCGCAGGCTCCTTGATCCCGCGCACAATTCGGTTGGCAGCATTCTCGACTGTCTCCGTTCGGCTACACGGCTCAGGATGCAGGAACTGCTGCTCGAGCAGTTCAAAACGACGGTCGTCTTCGTCACGACATCGACGAAGCCTTCCTGCTTTCGGATCGAATCATCGTCATGCAGGGCACAGCCAGGTCGCATCCACGAAGAAATCAATATGGCCTTCGAGAGGCCGAGGACCACGGACATCATCGCGTCCGGCGAGTTCTTGCGTTTGAAGCAGCGTTGCCTACAGCAGCTTCGTAGCGACAGGCGGAGAGATACCCTGGCGCGGCTTTCACCTCTTGGTTAATTGGAGCTGTGCTTCGCGGATTCCCTTCTCGGCTAAGCCCAACCACGAGCGCGCCTCGGCTGATTCCAGCGTGCGTTTGGCGCCGCATCCCGCTCCTAAACCGTCAACTCCTTTTCCATGCAGCTAACGCAATGTATTTCATAATTATGGCCCGTCGCCCGATTCCTCTCACGGCGTTACCAGAACCGCGCTCGGCGGGCTTCGGGCTCGAGAGCCGCAATACGCGAGGGCCGCGTCGCGCAACAGCCCTTGAAGCCTTCGGCGGCGAAGCGCTATGCCAACGCCATATGCAGCTCTTGGACTTGCCGGTCTGCCGGATCATGTCGACGGTGCCGACGTCATCGTCGGTCCAGCCGGTTCGGAGCCGCCTCAAGAACATGGAAACCTCTCAGCGGGCTATCTGTTCGACGGGAGCAGTGTGTCGCGCGGCCCTGCCCGACCACCGACCCACGACGGCATCACACGCTTCTCGCTGCCGCAGATTCCGGAAGGTCCCGACACAAGGCGGGTGATCGCGATGGATTACATCTTTATGTCAGGCATTCCGGCGGCTTCGAGCGGCCGAGCAAGGCGCACGACGACCGGACAGACGCCTTCCGCATCGCCTTCGATATGCAGTACCAGGGCAAACGCATTCCGCTGGAACTCGGTTCAATTTCACGCTGATGAATGACGGCGCCTACTGGCATGCGCTGGAGCGCTTTGCCGCGAGGTCTGCACCAAGCCCGATGTCGAGTGCATCAGCTATTGCGACTATGTTTCACGGCGACGTGACGGCGAAAAGCAGACGTCGGTGGGCGGCTGACTAGAAGCGCTCGCCGCCCGCCACGCTCAGCTTACCGGCTGATCCTCAAGGCGCAAGCCGGCTCGCTCCCGCTCCAGATAGGCCTGGTCGATTTCCGGCAGCGGCGCCCCTTCAAGCGTCGCCTCGAAGGCGCGCAGGCGTTTGTAGATGGATATCAACTCGACGATGGTCGGCCAGGAATTCACGAGATATTGGAACGAACTGGCGACTTGGGAAAACGCGGTGACAATTTGCTGGAAAACGCCAAATGTTATCTTGCCAAGAGCTAAGGTCGGAACAAGAAGGAAGGTAGCAAAAACCTTGTCGACTTGGAGATAGAGATAGCGGACCATGTCGAAGTAGACATAATGAGCGTATAACGTGAAATAGTTCTTGCGAACATTTCTGAAAAGCTCGGCCAGCGTTGGTGGCTGCGCGCGTGCCTTATCGTCCTCGCCGAGGACAAGTTCCTTGCGCAGCGCGGCTTCAACCCGCTGATTGCGAAATTCCAACCCGGGCAGCCTGACGCCGACGACTGCCAGCAAGCCGGTGCCAAACAGCGACCAGGCGATCGCCGCAATGACCAGCGGATAAGGGATTGCGCCGACGATTGGAAGCGTTGAGACATGGAGAGAAAGGGAGGCCAGCAAGGGCAGGAATGCGATCAGGGTCATGATGGAGTCGACGAAGTTAACTCCGAGCCCCTGCATTGTGCCGGAGAAGCGCATCGTGTCGTCCTGAACGCGCTGCGACGCCCCTTCGATATGGCGCAGCCGCGGCCAGTAAGCGGAAAAATAATCGTTCATCGCGGTGCGCCAGCGAAACACATAGTGCCTGACGAAAAAGCCGTTCAGAACGGCAATGCTCATATAGACCAGGGCCAAGGACAGAAACTGCCATACGCCGTAGTAAAGCTCGGCAGGGGAAACGGAGCCCTGCGTGGTGAGTGCCCTCTGCACCATGTCGTAAAACATGCCGCGCCAGTCATTGAGCGCCACGCTGAGCTGGACGATGAAATTGGTGACCAAAATGATCAAACCAGAGCCAAGGATCGACCAGTTCTGCCAGCGATGCGGGGAATACAGCGCCCAGAAAAGGTAGAATACGCCCATACCGGCGAAGACATATCCGTAAAACCAGAGAAATGCCGGCGTCAGGAATCTTATCGGGCTGATAACTGGTGCTGCCTGCGGGTCGACCGGCGGCATGCCGAGCATCGTGCCAAGGTGCTCGCCGCCGAAAAACCACAGGAGGACGAGCAGAAGGCTCCAGACGGCGGCCGAGACGAAAAAAGGCTTCGGCTGCGGGAAGAAGGATACGAACACGTTGGGGAAACTCCTCGGTTGATGCGCAAATCAGCGGCGTTGCTGTCAGCGGGCGGTGACATACGCCAGCTTCGCCATTTTGCTAAAATCGTCGTGTCAGTAGTAGACGATGATGTCGCCGACGGCCTCGCCGGAGATCTTACGCGCTGCGTCGGAGGCAGTCTCAAAAGAATCGTCAGTGATCACCACCACATGCTCGCCCTTCGCACCCGCAGACGGACCGCTGTAGAAGCTGCTCACCGGGCTGCCAGACTTTGCGGCGGCGTTGTTGACGAAGTTCGCGCCAAAACCGTCGTCGCGGCGGCCCACCGCATCGAAGGCGAAAGTGTCCTCCTTCGCGTTGAAATCGCTGATAGTGGTAATGTCCGCCGTCCCCTCGACTACTCCGTGGATCGAATTGTGGAACTGGAGCAGAAACGTGTCATTGCCGGCCCCCCCGTCGTCACCCACGTAGAGGAGATCGTCGCCGGGACCGCCGAAGAGCTTGTCATGATCCTCGCCGACGAGGCGCGGTTGGAAGCGGCCGTTGTCGCCGCGAAGGTAGTCGTCGCCCGTTCCGCCCCAGATTCGGTCATTTCCCTCGCCGCCGATGCCGTGATCATCGCCATCGCCACCTTCGATCTGTCATTGCCGCGACGACCCTCAAGCCGGTCATTGCCCTCGTCACCCGCCATCCAATCCTCGAGATCGGTGCCGATGAGCCATTCGGGACGCGAGGACCTACCCTCAATGATGTTTGCCATCGCAAATACTCCTTATGATGCAACCCACCACGCCACCTGGCGCCCTCATATTCCTCATCAGATAATCGGGGAAATCGAATTGTTAGATAGAAAGATTTACGGGATGGATGATGTGTGGCATCGGCTTCGTCCTTCTGCGTAGCAGTTGCCGGTCTCGGTGGCGGCGGGCGACGCTGGCTACTCAGCCGACGGCGCTCGTGCGCCAACAGGAGGCCCAAGGATGCGGTCGTGGCCGCCCTCGCAGCAGGCAACACGCGGTACACGCCCGTGAACGCTGCGCCGGCGCTGCGCCAGGCCATCATCGCAAAGCTCCGTTGCGACCTCGATCAGGTGACGGTTGGGACCGAAGCAGGTCATCTACAATGCCTTGGTGGCACCGTCGGCGAAAGCGACGAGGTCATCCTCCCAGCACCTACTGGGTCTCGTATCCCGACATGGTGTTGGCCTGCGGCTGAACCCCGGTGGTCATCCGATCCCGGCGCCCTCCGGAAAGTGCTCATCCGGATCGTCGGCTTGACGCCCAACGACTACCGGCGGCGCTTTCGAAGCCGCCCGTTGACGATCTCCTGAACGACCGCTTTTAGGCCGTGCAGGAAATCAGCATATGTGCCCCGACCCCGAGTGAGGGATGGGTGGCACGCTCCGTCGCCAAAATGCAAGATCAGATCAGATTTCGATCAGGATCTTGCCGACTGCCTTGCCCCTCTCCTGTGCCTCATGCGCTTCGGCAATGCGGTCGAGCGGCAGCTTCATCGCGATCTGCGGCCAGTAGGCCCCAGCCGCCACGCAGGCGGAGACCTCTTCGACTGCCTGGCGGAACGCATCCTCAGGGATCGTGTAGAAGAACACGAAGCGGAAGGCATAGCCCCCGAACATCGTCGATAGGAACGGCATCGACAACCTGACCGTCGGATCCTCCGTCGCGTAGGCCGTCGCGACGCCGCTCGGAGCGAGGCAGGCGATATCGGCCTCGACGTTGGCTGCCAAATCGACGTCGACGATACGCTCGACGCCACGGCCGCCGGTCGCGGCCCTGATCCGTTCAGCGATGTCTTCCTGATGACGGTTGATCACGAGATCGGCGCCCGCCGCCGCTGCAACCGTGGCTTGCTCCTCGCGGCTCACGGTCGCCGCGACCCAGGCGCCCGCCCATTTGGCGAGGAGGATGGCCGCCGTGCCGACGGCTCCCGCGCCGCCCTGGACGAGAACGCGCTTTCCGCGCAGATCACCATCGGCGAAGAGGCAGCGATGGGCGGTGATGGCCGCGATGCCCAGTGAAGCCCCGACATCAAACGACGCATTCTCGGCAAGAGGGGCCGCATGGGAGGAAGGAACCACCACGAACTCGGCCGCGGATCCGAACGCCTGGCCTGTCTGAGCCTTGAAAACCCAGACCCGTTCACCGATCCGCTCCTCGGACACGCCCGGCCCAACCTTGTCGATGATCCCGGCCGCATCCTGATGGGGAACGACACGGGGAAAGGGCATCGGCCTGCCGCCGAAGCCCGTTCTCGTCTTGATATCCGAGGGGTTCAGGCCGGAGACGGCCACCTTGACCCGGACCTCGCCGAACTGGGGCTCGGGATCAGGAAGAGAACCTATCTGGAGGACGTCCTTCGCGGCGCCCTGCCGGTCGTAGAAAGCAGCTCTCATTCTCGGTCTCCTGACATTTGCCAATGACCAAAGGGATGTCGATGCCACAAGTGTTCTTGCAAGTAGGCAATATTTTTGCCTATAGGTGTATAAAGTACATCATTGGAGCTTCGCCTACAACTGTGCGGTGGAGGTGACGGTCGACGTGGCCGGCGGAAAGTGGAAACCGCTGATCATCTACGAACTCCTCAACGGCCCCCGACGTGGTGAACTCCGGCGCATGGTGGGCGAGCCGAGCCAGCGCTCCATCACGATGCTACTCCGACAGCTCGAGACCGACGGCGTGGTCGAACGCCAGGTCTTTGCCGAAGTGCCGCCCCGCGTGGAGTACTCCCTCACAGAGTTCGGGAAGACGCTCGCGCCGGTCCTGAACGCGATGAAGGAGTGGGGCGAGACGTTTGCCGCCCGAAACGGCCTTGTTTGCGGGCCTGACGGCGAGGCACTTGAGGTCGCCCGACCGCGTGCATCCGCCGATCGGGATCACACATCGTCAAGGCGCTCGTAGAGGGCCGACAGGATCGAGGCCAAGTGCCATTGTCGGTTCGGGTGCATCTCCCAAGGCCAGCTTCGTGCCTCCGCCACCCTAAGAGCGCGGCACCGCCTGAGGGGTGGTCTGCCCGCGTTATATCGTCTCTGAGCGTGAGTTGATCGGCTCACCCATCACGGTTCATCAAAGAGGGCACCACTGCCAACGTGATTGCGTTTTCTGGAACATCGAATGGTTCAACAAACGTTGGCTAGCCGATCGAGATCCTGATCCTCGCCGTTGTAGGCATCGACGACCCGCTCCATACCGCTGTCGTTCTGGACAACCGCGCGACCGAGGGTGCCGAAGAACCCGGCCAGTTCATCCGTGCCGGTGAAAAGCTCAAAAAGCCGCGCCGCATCTGCGTTGCCGGTTTGCGCCTCCAGTTCCAGAGCAGCGGCGATCGCCTAGAACTTGATGCCTTCGTTCGACTTGTCTTCTTTCGCCGCATGGTGAAGCGCTACGAGCTCCCAACCGTCATTCATTACCGGCGCGCCCGAACTGCCCGCCTCGGTGTCCGACCGATATTGGACGACCTGGGTGGCTTCGAAGGCGTCGGGTTTTCTGGACATCACCGGCAGGATGGCCAGACCCTTGATGCCCCAGTCCGCAGCGCTCTTAGGCACGGGGCCGGCGTCGGCCGTTCCACCGCCATTTGCTGCTCGTACGAAAGATTTGCTTGCGCTAATCCGCCATCTGGTCCCCCGAATCAGAAGTGATGCGCAACCTATAATCGTCGGAAACGACGGAAATGTTACCGTTGTGCAGATGGTCGGCCAAACCGCTACGTCGGCTTGGACTATCCCCAGGTGGCGCCGGCTGCGGCAACGTCATCGCCGTTCCTTTCGCGGTTCATGGGCGTGTCTCGCAGACCTGGCCGTGGCCTTCAACGCGTCGATGGCGATGATCTGGCGCCGCGAGAGGAGACCCGTGACCTGCGCCATGGCAGCGATTGGCATTGAGCTTGCCGGCAAGAACGACGATGGGTTTGTCCTCGCCGAAGGACTCACGGTAAATGCCCTTCGGCCGACAGGGCTCACGCTCATCCGACATCGCGTCCCAAGTTAAGTTAGAGTACCGCGTCGGACCCATCAGCGGTCTGTATCTTGTCTTGGACTCCGTAGAATTTGAGCGGAGCCTTTGTAGTGTTGTTTGGTGTTTGTTCGCCCAAAAGTCGCATAAGATTTCAGTGAGGGAACGTCGGTCTACAGATTTGTTCCCCAGAGGGGCGCGAACCTTGTGCTCACCTGTTCATCGACGGCTCTCGGCGTGACCCAGAGAGCTGGGAGAAGCCTATGCGAGACTACAAGTGTAACACCATATTGGTTTAGCGGATCAAGCTTCGGTGGTAACCTCATGGGGTAGAGATACGACTCTGGAAGCCGAGCAATGGATCGCGATAGTAAATGGAAACGTGCAGCTGGAAGTTCATCCCGCGACGGGAGGAGGGGCCGAGGAACGGCGTAACCACCTTGACCTTCCGGACGGGCCACTGACCAATGTTGCAGAGCGGGTAATAACCGCTAACCCGCGCGGTACAGCACGCGATCTTGGGAGCTTCAAATCCGCCGAGAGGCAAGCGCGACGTGCAGTTCAGGACGTTGCACTTCTTTCTGCTCGATGAATTCAAGCACTTGGGTAAGCTGGAGGCGATCGAGACCGCAATTACGACCATCGCGGGCTACAAGGGTCGCTTCATGTTCATCATCCAAAGCCTTTCGGCTCTGACGGGGGCTTATGGCGAGGCTGGCAAGCAGAATTTTCTCAGCAATACCGGACTGCAAGTGTTCATGGCCACTGCCGATGACGAGACTCCGAACTACATTTCCAAAGCTATCGGTGAATACACATTTCAAGCCCAATCGATTTCCTACAGCCAGGCGCGACGTTCCATTGGAACATCCAGAATTCACATCAAGGTGCACCGCTGTTGCGTCCCGAACAGGTGCGGCTGCTCAACGACGAGTACGAGATCGTTCTCATCAAAGGTCTGCCACCATTGCAATTGAGGAAGGTGCGATATTTTTCGGATCGCATTCTGAAACGCATCTTTGAAAACCAGACAGGCGCTCTCCCGGAGCCGGCGCCCTTGATGAAAGCAGACGAGGGGCTCTCGGCAGAATCTCAACCCGATGAGCCGCTGCGTGGATTGGCGCAGGACTTTGACGATACAATTTGATGTGAGGCTAGTGTGGACCCGCGAAATAGTAATCCATCCCGTGTAACAGCTTCGTCGCAGGTGCAGGACTCCGGCTTGGAAGAGGGGCAAGCGGGCCAGGCCCGGCAAGTGGGCGATGAGCAGCACCTTGCCGAGGCCCGGAGGCTGTTCAATCAAGCTGACGAGTCGCCAACCAATCCAGAAGAGGTTCTGCGACTTGAACAATTGAGCGCAGGGCTTGAGCGAGGGCAGGATCAAGCCGCCTCGTCTCTTTTCAGCGAGCCAGGGATGCCCGCTGGACCGGGTGACCTCAACAGCATCGTGGCGGACGCTTTCGCAGCGGCCGGCTCTGGGCACGCCGGAGTTGAGGTCGCCGGCCCGCCGTCGTTAGCTGCCAGCCAACAGCAGATCCGGCCCTGGCCGGAAGCGCTTGGCCAGGGCAACCACCTGCTACCCGAGTGGGTGATCATCAACGACGAACATTACACAGCGCTGGTGCGGCCAGCCGAGAGGCAGAGGGCCCTGAATACGCCGCAAGCCGCCGCCATTCAGCCGCCGCTGAGCGAAATCGGCAATTCAGGCGGCCGCGTGCCGATGCAGCCCCTCGTGCAGCAATTGGGTGAATTGCCATTGGAAGGGGTACCCGTTCAAGGGAAAGGGTCCGAACACACCCGAAGGCTGCATGCGGAGGCTGCGCCGTCCGCATGGTCTGAGAAGCACCTCGCTGCGATCGAGAACTCCATAAACGTCTCATTTGCGGTCCCCAAAGGCTTCTCCCATGGGACTCACCGCGTCCCAGACGCGATGCTCCCTTTCGTGGACCGCCACGACCCCTTGCCGAATGCGGGCCAGGCCCGGCAAGCGGGCTTTGAGCCGCACGTGGCCGAGCCGCGCCGAGCCGATCCTGTCGCGAGTGGCGCCCGTGCTACCGGCTATCCCCATTTGTCCGACGGACACCGGGACCTTATTGATAAAGCGATCGCCCACGCTGCGGCTCAGAAAAAATATGACGAGAGCACGGTTCGAAAATACACGTCTGCACTTCGCCGATTGGCAAATGATCTCGGCGCTCGTGGCCAAGCGACTGACCTAAAAAATCACCAATCCTTGGTCGATCACGCCGATGCTTTCTTTCCGAAAAAGGAGGAAATAAAGAGGGCGTTGAACGTCCTCCGTGCCTATCATGAGCCGGGCTATTCAGCGGCTGTTGGTGCCTCTGCTACCCGCTATCCCCATCTGTCCAACGAACACCGGGACGTGATTGACAAGGCGATCGCCCACGCTGCGGCTCAGCAACACTATAGCGCGCAGACGCTCGGAATATACACGTCTGCGCTTCGCCGATTAGCGAATGATCTCGGTGCTCGTGGCCAAGCGACTGATCTAAAAAATCACCAATCCCTGGTCGATCACCTCGATACTTTCTTTCCGAAAAACAGGGACATAAAGCCGGCGTTGAACGTCCTGCGTGCGTATCATGAGCCGGGCTATTCAGCGACTGGCCGGTGGCCAGTGACGGCGCCCCCAAAGGCAGACGCGCATGTCCTGGAACAAGTGGCCAGTGACAGCAGCTTGGCCTTAACCACCCGTCTTATCTATGGTCGTAATCTTCGCAATTTTTCTAAGGCGCTTGAGAGTCAGGGCCAGACGATCTCTGGGCTGGATCATGATTCGCGGATCAAACTCGCCGAGGGGTTGTTTCCAGGCAATCGTTATCTCCGCTTGGCGTTGGGACGGGTTCGCGATGCGAAGCGCGCGTCAGACAACAGCGTGGCGGACGCTTTGGCAGCGGCCGGCTCTGGGCACGCCGGAGTGGAGGCCGCCGCCCCGCCAGCGTTAGCTGCCAGCCAACAGCAGATCCGGCCCTCGCCGGATGCGCTTGACCAGGGCAACCTCCTGCCACCCGAGCGGTTCATCATTAACAATGAACATTCGAGGGCGCCGTTGCGGCCGGCGGAGAGGCAGGGGACTGATAATCCGCAAAGCATCGCCATTCAGCAGCCGCTGAGCGAAGGCGGCCGCGTGCCGATGCAGCCCCCCATGCAGCAGTTGGGTGAATTGCCATTGGCAGGGGTACCCGTTCAAGGCCCAGGGTCCGAACACATTGGAAGCCTGCATGCGGAGGCCGCGCCCTTTGCAAGGTCTGAGGCGACCCCCGCTGCGGTCGAGGACTTCATAAGCATCTCATTCGCCGTCCCTGAAGGCTTCTCCCATGGGACTCAACGCGTCCCAGACGCGATGCTCTCTTCCTTGTACCATTATGGCCTGTTGCCGGACGCGGACCAGCCGGAATGGAACTACGAGATTAAAGGTCACGGCTACACCGCCCGGAGGCCAGAGGGAGGCAACGACGTTTGGCTTGTCGATCGCGGTGCGATGAGGGAAGCTGCAGTGGCGGCAGTATCGGCAAGGGCTCCAGGACACGCCTTGCCTGCGACCGCGAGGCTGTCAGACACCTATCGCGGTGTTCCGTTGGTCGATCTGACCACCTCTTCCGATGCACGGATCGGAGCTTTTCCGTCAGGCTCGTCCAACCTCCCCGAGGGGGCGGTGCTCGGCGCCGACCTGCTGGGCGACGCCCATATCCACAGGGATTACCGGTTGCTGGAGCAGGACCTGCAGGAGGCCCACCCAGCGCTCGCCGCCCGAACGCGGCTGGTGGATCCTTTGGTCTCCCAGCAACTGCGCCGTCACGACCGGGACCCGCAACTTACATTGCTGTCCATCTATCATCAAAACGACGTCGCAGCCGACTTCGTGTTCCTGCCGGTGAACAGTGGCAATCCCATGGCTATGGTGGAGAATGATGGACGCAACGAGCATTGGTCGCTGCTGCTCGTTGATCGCCGCGACCCGGAAAGAGCGGTCGCCTATCACTACGACTCCATCCATCAGAGCTATGGACGGGGATACAACAACGCGCCTGCACTAGAGCTCGCAGCAAGACTGGACGCGACCGCCCTGGTGACACCCGAAATGGCCCGGCAGAATAACGGTGTTGATTGCGGCGTCTTCGTGGTGGACGGCACGCGCGCGCTGGTTCAGAGATTGGCGAACCAAGAGTGGCCAGTCCCGCAGCTGCCGCTGGACCTCAACGACCTCGTTGCCGATCGGCAGGCGCTGCAAAACCGACTGAGGGAGGAGCGCTTGCCGCACGAGCTTGCCGCAATCCCCGCGGACGCTTTTGCAACAGCTGGGTCGCAGGTGCAACACGCCGTCTTGCAAGAGCAGCAAGCCCGACAAGTCGCGCCAGCGCCGTTTGAAAGGCACTTGGGCAAGTCGCGCGAGGCCCAGGACGAGCTGACGCGTACACTTGACAGGAACAACCTCGTGAACAGCGGCGGCGTCATCATCAACAATGAACATTCCACGGCGCTGTTGCGGCCAGCCGAGAGGCAGAGGGCTCTGAATACGCCGCAAGCCGCCGCCATTCAGCCGCCGCTGAGCGAAATCGGCAATTCAGGCGGCCGCGTGCCGATGCAGCCCCTCGTGCAGCAATTGGGTGAATTGCCATTGGAAGGGGTACCCGTTCAAGGGACATGGTCCGAACACATCGGAAGGCTGCATGCGGAGGCCGCGCCCTTCGCAAGGTCTGAGGCACCCCCCGCTGCGATCGAGAACTCTAACGTCTCATTCGCCCTCCCCAAAGGCTTCTCCTATGGGACTCAACGCGTCCCAGACGCGATGCTCTCTTCCGTGGACCGCCATGACCCCTTGCCGGATGCGGGCCAGGCCCGGCAAGTGGGCCTTGAGCAGCACGTGGCCGAGCCGCGCCGAGCCGAACCTGTCGCGAGTGGCGCCCGATATCCCCATCTGTCCGACGAACACCGGGACACTATTGATAAGGCGATCGCCCACGCTGCGGCTCAGCAAAAATTGAGCGTGAGAACGCTCCAAAATTACAGGCGTACACTTCGCCGATTGGCGAATGATCTCGGCGCTCGTGGCCAAGCGACTGATCTAAAAAATCACCAATCCCTGGTCGATCACGTCGATGCTGTCTTTCCGAAAAACGAGGATATAAAGGCGGCGTTGAACGTCCTGCGTGCGTATCATGAGCCGGGCTATTCAGCTACTCGCGGGTGGCGAGTGCCGGTGCCCTCAAAGGCAGACGCGCATGTCTTGGAACAAGTGACCAGTGACAGCAGCTTGGCCTTAACCACCCGTGCTGCCTATGTTAGTAGTCTTCGCAGATTTTCTGAGGCGCTTGAGAATCGGGGCCTGACGATCTCTGGGCTGGATCATGATTGGCGGACCGAATTCGCCGAGGCGTTGTTTCCAGGCAACCGCAATCTCCTCTCCGCTCTGCAACGGGTTCGCGATGCGGAGCCCGCGTCAGACAGCATCGTGGCAGACACTTTCGCGGCGGCCGGCTCTGGGCACGGAGTTGAGGCCGCAGCCCCGCCAGCGTTAGCTGCCAGCCAACAGCAGATCCGGCCCTGGCCGGATGCGCTTGACCAGGGCAACCACCTGCCACCCGAGCGGGTGAACAATGAACATCCCACGGCTTGGCGGCCAGCGCAGAGGCAGAGGACTGATAATCCGCAAAGCATCGCCATTCAGCAGCCGCTGAGCGAAATCGGCAATTCAGGCGGCCGCGTGCCGATGCAGCCCCCCATGCAGCAGTTGGGTGAATTGCCATTGGAAGGGGTACCCGTTCAAGGGACATGGTCCGAACACATGGGAAGGCTGCATGCGGCGGCCGCGCCCTCCGCAAGGTCTGAGCCCCACGCTGCGATCGAGAACTCAATAAACGTCTCATTCGCCCTCCCCAAAGGCTTCTCCCATGGGATTCAACGCGACGCGATGCTCTCTTCCTTGGACCATTATGGCCTCTTGCCGGATGCGGAAAAGCCGGAATGGAACTACGAGATTAAAGGTCGCGGCTACACCGCCGAGAGGCCAGAAGGGCGCAACGACTTTTGGCTCGTCCATCGCGGTGCGATGAGTGAAGCTGCAGCGGCAGCAGTACCGGCAAGAGCTCCAGGACCCGCCTCGCCAGCGACCGCCAGGCTGTCAGACACCTATCGCGGTGTTCCGTTAGTCGATCTGACCACCACCTCCTCCGATGCACAGATCGGAGCCCTTCCGTCAGGCTCGTCCAATCTCCCCCGGGGGGCGGTGCTCGGCCCCGACCTGCTGGATGACGCCCATATCCACAGGGATTACCGGTTGCTGGAGCAGGACCTGCAGGTGGCCCACCCGGCGCTCGCCGCCCGAACGCGGCTGGTGGATCCCTTGGTCTCCCAGCAACTGCGCCGTCACGACCGGGACCCGCAACTTACATTGCTGTCCATCTATCATCAAAACGACGTCGCAGCCGACTTCGTGTTCCTGCCGGTGAACAGTGGCAATCCTTTGGCTACGGTGGCGACTGATGGACGCAACGAGCATTGGTCGCTGCTGCTCGTTGATCGCCGCGACCCGGAAAGAGAGGTCGCCTATCACTACGACTCCATCCATCAGCGCGATGGACGGGGATACAATGACGCGCCTGCACGAGAGCTCGCAGCAAGACTGGACGCAACCGCCCTGGTGACACCCGAAATGGCCCGGCAGAATAACGGTGTTGATTGCGGCGTCTTCGTGGTGGACGGCACGCGCGCGCTGGTTCAGAGATTGGCGAACCAAGAGTGGCCGGAACGGCAGCGGCCGCTGCACCTCGACAACCTCGTCGCCGATCGGCAGGCCCTGCAAAACCGACTGAGGCAGGGCCGCTTGCCGCACGAGCTTGCCGCAATCCCCGCGGACGCATTTGCAGCAGCCGGGTCGCAGGTGCAACACGCCGTCTTGCAAGAGCAGCAAGCCCGACAAGTCGCGCCAGCGCCGTTTGAACGGCACTTGGGCAAGAAGCGCGAGGCCCAGGACGAACTGACGAGTACACTTGACAGGAGCAACCTCGTGAACAGCGGAGGCGTCATCATAAACAATGAACATTACACAGCGCTGTTGATACCGGCGAAGAGGCAGAGGACCGATAATCCGCAAACCCTCGCCACGGGGCGGCAGGCGAGCGACGCAACCACGACGCCCATCAAGCAAGCCTCCGATCAAGCCCGAGCGGACCTCATGGCTTCCTCCAGAAGCAGAGAGCGCTCCGACGCGGGGCGTTGAGCTCGATGTCCGGGGAAGCAGAACAGCTCTTTGGCGACGGAGAGGCTGATGCGATCTCCGGACCGGTAGCTCTCGCCGTAATTGATCAGGCTGGCACTGTTGGCAGGCGATTGTAGGCCTGGAACTCGCCGATCGCCAGCCAGGCGCTGAGACGATCGCCGACCTCAAGATCGAGGACGATGTCCGCGGCCGATCGGCCAATGAACGCCGTGCGATGCGTCAGGAAAATAGCCGCGCTATTGTCGCCGATCTTGAACCTTGACTGCGCGAAAAGCTCGGCCTGATCAGTCAGAAGATCAGGCTCGCCGAGGCAATCCGCTACACGCTCTCACGCTGGGAAGGCCTCTCGCGCTTCCTTGACGACGGCCGTATCGAGATCGACAGCAACACCGTCGAGCGCTCAATCCCGCAAGAACGCGCTCTTCGCTGGCTCGACGGCGGTGCCGAACACTGGGCAGTCATTGCGTGCTGATCGAAACCTGCAAGCTCAATGGTGTCGAGCCACTCAGCTATCTCGCCGACGTCCTCACCAGGATCGTCAACAGCCATCCGAACAGCCAGATCAACGACCTGCTGCCTTTGGCCGACATCCGGGCGCCCGAGCTAAAGGCGTGGCCTGAGAACACCGCTTACGCTTGATCAGCCTCGGCCAATCTCAAGAATAGCTGCTGTCACGCGGCCAAGGTACCTCCGTAGCTAACGTCTACGTCAGCGTTGAAGAAGTACCCTGCACCACGGCATGTCTTGACTAGGCGAGGATTGGCCGCATCAGCCTCCAGCTTTCGGCGCAAGCGCATGATTAGGACATCGATACTTCGATCGTACACCTCTTCTCCACGCACACGGCTCGCGAGCAAAAGCCGTTCTCTGGATAGTACGTTGCGGGGGTTCTCCAGAAATGCGATCAAGAGATTGAACTCACATGCGGTAAGCTTCACCTCGCCACGCTCCGCACAGATCAGTCGCCGCTGCTTCACGCTGAGCTTCCAGGCCCCAAAGCGAAATGAGCGCTGATCTCTGGTTCGCGGACTAGACATGCGCTCGCGTAGCGCTACTCGAATGCGGGCCAAGAATTCGCGCATCCCGAAAGGCTTGGGAATGAAATCGGTTGCGCCGAGCTCCAGTGCAACCACTTTTTCCGCCTCATCAAGCCGGTCGCCGCTGATCACTATGATAGGAACATCCGATTTTGTCGCCAGATTGCGGACGATCGCAAGTCCATCCTCCCGGCCTAGGTTAAGGTCAACAACCACGAGATCGACTGGCTCATGTGAAAGAACATAGTCAAACTGCTTGCTATCGTGGACTGCGGTTACCTTCAGGGCATGCATCGTGAGATACTCGGCGATGAGGCGCCGCATTGCGGCATCATCGTCAACGACAAGAACATGTTTCAACGGCTCACCTTCAATTTTGAATCCCCTTGTCTAAACCTGATGCCGAGCAACCCTGGGGCACCGACGCAGAACAGCTGCCCCTGATACCACTCGCCGTTGCGTGAGGCCAATGTGAGGCCGTGCTCGTCCTGGTCTTTTCATCCATAGCGAATTGCCCGCATCCAGGCAGCCCGTGGCCACCAGACAGGTCCAAGCACCGACATGACCCTGCCGTGTGGTCCTTCCGCTTTTTCGCTTCGAGCTCCCCGTTGGTGCAGACCTGCCAATACCACTCGAGTTCGACCTCATGGATGCCAAGTTTTCCTGCTATGCCCTTGCATCCTCGTCATCCTGAAGTTTGCGGACCTGGATCATCTCGACATCCTCCGGCTCGTGGATCCGGCTCGGACATGGTTGAGCAGCGCGGCGTTGGTTGATCGGAGAGGCGGTCGGCGGAAGAAGACCGTGATTCGCTGCAGCGGGCTTGTGCCAAATAGTATGTCTCCTGCCAAGCCGGCTTCGTCCAAGGTGGCCAGCGGCCTCAAAGCTGTTTCGGGCGGCCGGCAGGTCGCCGGTTGCGGTGAACGTCCGGGCTTACATTTCTCAGTTACTGCAGCTCCTCCATCTTGAGCGTGTCACTATGCTTGTCCATTGCGCCGTCGGACTCCGTTAATGGCGTGCGGTTTTCTGCCGATGGGACTGTGCATGATCCACCCGTTGCCGGCGGCGACCGAACAGCTGAACCAGGCTCGCACCAGGATGGGCTGCGCCGCCACGTATTCCCAGTTGAGCCTCGCCCCCGCGGATTTGCGCCTTCGAGCCAGCTTCGCGGACCAGCTCGCGTCTCAAGCAATGATTTGAGTGTGCAGGGCCGCGCATGGCTGCTCTTAAAGCACCGGCAGCATACCGGCACAGTTGGGCTGCTTTATCGCCTTCGTCGATTCCCCACGGTGATCCCGAGCCTGAACAAACCCGCCAAGCTTCCCATTTTGTCCTTGGCTTGGCGCTGACAGAAGATCCCATCACCATCCATGACGACGAAGTCGCGGGCCCCAGTCCAGGAGCAACGGACGGCGGGGACGAGCAATCCTGCACAGGAGTCATCATACCAAGATGCTCCGGATGTCGCTGGCTGATCGGGCCCGCGCCACCCACGCATGCGCAAGATGCTCACCCATGCTGACACGAACACGGTCTTTGCTTCAGTTGAAACCGAAAAGCTGAAATTGAACATCACACAGTAACAAACCTCCCTGATAAGCGCGTGCCGGACAGGGCCAGAACTCGTCCGGCGGCTTGGAAAGGTAGGTGATAGGGAATGTTTATTGCAGCTTGGCCGCTGGCCATCGTCCTGTTGACATCCATGTCACTCCCAGCCGATCCCGCGCCACTTTCTCCCCGTGAGTTCCACAGCCTGTCGCGCAAATGCGCTCCATGGGTTGCGCCGTCCACCCTCGCCGCGATTGCCAAGATTGAAAGTGGCTTTGAACCACTGGTGGCTCATGACAACACCACAGGTGAGCAGCTTCGCTGGATGGATCACCTGGAAGCCACGCGAGGCATCAAGCACCGCCTCGAAGCACAACATTCTGTCGACGTTGGATTGATGCAGATAAACAGCAACAACTTTCCCATGCTCAACCTCACGCCGGAAAAGGCTTTCGAGCCCTGTGCCTCGCTTTCGGCTGCCGCCCACTTGCTTGAAAGCCGGTATGCCGGCGGCACGAGTGCTCCGGCGCAGCAACTTGCGCTTCGCCGTGCCATCTCGGCCTATAACACGGGCGACGTCACGCGTGGCTTCACCAACGGTTATGTACGCAAGGTCGAGTCGGCCGCAAAGGACATCTCAAGTCTCCTCGAGCGAACGCTGGAGCCGACCGCTCAAGATGTGCCAGACCTTGAGGCAGCCGGTCCGAAAACCGTGCCCCCTCTGCTCGAACAGAGCCAACAGACTAATGAAAAGCAGCCCGCACAAGAATCGTGGGACGTTTGGGGCTCCTATCGGCGAAACCGCTCCGGGGCCGATCCCTCCGGTCCGACAGGCAGCCAGGCTGCGGAAGAGCCGGAACCCTCGAACCCGAACAAACTCGTATTCGATTGAATCATGGAGATGCAATGATGAAGCCACTCAAAATACTTCGTACGTTTAAAACGCGTGTTCCTTCGCCTTTTTCCATGCTGCGCATGGCGGCTGAATATATACCGGCCGCTGCTGCAGGCGCGGCGTGGACGGTCTTCTCCAGCGGGCCAGCCGCGGCTCAGGTGACCGGAGGGACGGATCCCGCCAAGATGGTCCAGAATATCTGCACCTTCATACTTGGCCCCTTCGGACAATCACTGGCCGTGCTCGGACTCGTGGCCATCGGTATTTCTTGGATGTTCGGTCGTGCTTCACTTGGCCTGGTTGCGGGTGTCGTTGGAGGGATCGTCATCATGTTCGGCGCCAGCTTCCTGGGCAAGGCGCTCATAGGCGGTGGCTGATGAGCGACCGGTTGGAAGTGAGCACCCTCTATGTGGCGGCGACACGCCCCGCACTGTTCCTGGGGGTGCCGCTGACGCTGGCCGGATTGCTCATGATGTTGGCTGGGCTCGTCATCATTATCCTTCAGAATCCACTCTACGAAATCGTGCTCGTGCCACTCTGGTTCGGAGCACGGCTGGTTGTTGAGCGTGACTATAACGCCGCAAGCGTCGCGCTTCTCTATTTGCAGACTGCCGGCAGAAGCGTGGACGGGCCGGTCTGGGGCGGCGCGAGCGTCAGCGCCAATCCGATCAGAGTGCCGAAACGCGGAAGAGGAATGGTGTAATGTTTGGCGCCAGTGGCAGGACCGAGAGATCTGGCGAGATCTACCTTCCGTATGTTGGTCATCTAAGCGATCAGGTCGTCCTTATGGAGGACGGATCGATCATGGCCATGGCACATGTGAACGGGCTGCCGTTTGATTTGGAAGACGCTGAGATGCGCAACTCGCGCTGCCGCGCGTTCAACACTCTCTTGCGCAACATCGCCGATGACAATGTCACGCTATACGCGCATCTTGTGCGAAACAACGATGTGCCAGAGCCGGCATTGCGTCAGTTTCAAAGTGCATTCGCTGGCAGTCTGAGCGAGGTCTACGAGAGCCGTGTGCTGTCGGGCAAGCTCTTTCGCAACGATCACTTCCTCACTGTCATCGTGTTCCCCCGCACCGCAATCGGCAAGATCGGCTGGCGCATTGCCAAATCCCCCAGGCGCAATGACAACGATCTGGCCACACAAATACGAACCCTGGAGGACCTCTGGCAGATCATTGCTGGGTCACTCGGCAGTTACGGTCTGCGCCGGTTGGGTGTTCGTGAGAAAGGCGACGTGCTCTTCACGGAAATCGGTGAGGCGCTTCGGCTGATAATGACTTGCCGGTTTCTCCCGGTTCCGATGGTTTCCGGCTCACTTGGCGCTTCGATCTACACTGACCAGGTCATATGCGGGAAGCGGGCGCTGGAGATTCGAAGACCCGGGGATAGCTCCGTGGGGTCATTGTTTTCGTTCCGTGAATATCCGGCGACGACGCGGCCAGGCATGCTAAATCCGTTGCTGTCCGCCAACTTCCCGCTTGTCCTCAGCCAGAGCTTTTCCTTCCTCACTCGGCCACAAGCTCATGCGAAGCTTAGCCTTAAGTCCAGCCAGATGACGAGCGCCGGCGACAAGGCTCTCACCCAGATCAATGAACTTGCCGAAGCAGAGGACGCACTGGCTAGCAACGAGTTCGTCATGGGTTCACATCATTTGAGCCTGTGCGTCTATGCCGACAGCCTCAACAGCCTTGGAGATCGCGCAGCAAATGCCCGCGCAAGGCTGGCCGACACGGGTGCCGTTATCGTCCAAGAGGGTATCGGCATGGAGGCCGCGTACTGGTCCCAACTTCCGGGGAACAAGAAGTGGCGCACGCGCCCCGGGGCGATCACCTCGCACAATTTTGCCGGGCTTGTCTCTTTTGAGAACTTCCCAAGTGGTTCCACTTCCGGCCACTGGGGCAAAGCGGTTGCGCGCTTTCGCACGAACGGTGGAACTTCTTTCGACTACATCCCGCATGAGAATGACGTCGGTATGACGGCGATATTCGGACCCGTCGGCAAAGGCAAGACGACGCTGATGACGTTTATCCTCGCGATGCTTGAGCAAAGCGTGGTGGATCGCGATGGTGCCATCGTCTTTTTCGATAAGGACCGGGGTGGTGAACTGCTGGTGCGAGCCACCGGAGGGACATATCTAGCGTTGCGCAGAGGCGCTCCGAGCGGCTTGGCCCCTCTGCGTGGACTGGACAACACCTCCGCCTCGTTGGACTTTCTGCGCGAATGGTTGATGGCTCTAATCGAGAGTGACGGCCGTGGCCCGATCTCGCCGGAGGAAAGCCGTCGACTGGAGCGTGGCATTGTTCGTCAACTTTCGTTCGAACCCGTCATGCGCTCAATTGCGGGCCTGCGCGAATTCCTGCTGCACGGCCCCTCCGAGGGCGCTGGAGCGCGGCTGCAGCGGTGGTGTAGAGGGAATGCACTTGGATGGGCCTTTGACGGCGATGTCGACGAAGTAAGGCTGGATGCCTGCATTACCGGCTTCGACATGACGCAGCTCCTGGAATTTGAGGAGGTCTGTGCGCCCGCCGCCGCGTATCTTCTGCATCGCGTGGGCGCTGTTGTCGATGGGCGTCGGTTCGTCATGAGCTGCGACGAATTTCGCTTCTATCTGCTCAACCCCCAGTTCTCGGCTGTTATCGACAAGTTCTTGCTCACCGTCCGCAAGAATAATGGGATGTTGATACTCGCAACGCAGCAGCCTGAACACGTGCTTGAATCGCCTCTCGGAGCCAGTCTCGTTGCGCAATGCATGACGAAGATTTTCTACCCATCACCGACGGCGGACCGGGGTGCGTATGTCGATGGCTTGAAGTGCACCACGCAGGAGTTCGAGGCAATCCGCCAGGGAATGGCAATTGGCAGCCGCAAGTTTTTGCTCAAGCGCGACAGCGGGAGTGTTGTTTGCGAATTCGATCTCGGCCAGATGCGCGAGCATGTAGCCGTACTCTCGGGGCGGGCCAACACCGTGCGCTTTGCCGACCAGCTTCGTGACCAGCACGGAGATGCCCCAAGTGCGTGGCTCGACGAGTTCATGGCTCGTTACCACGAAGTTCAAGACTGACGGAGGAATATTCATGAGATTTGCCAAGCTTGCAGCAACAACGCTCGCTACTTCCTTTCTGCTTAGCACACAGGCCCGGTCGCAATTTATTGTCAGCGACCCAGTAACAGAAACACAATCGGCCTTAACAGCGGCTTCCACTGCGGCGATCCTTATAAAGTCAGCCGAGACGCTCGCTACCACGATCGAAATGGTGGAGATGCTAACGTCGTCATTCGGTGTCACGGGACTGCTGGGCGCACTGAATCAAGGAAATCACTACCCGTCGAGCAACAAGCTGGAGGGGCAGATGTTTGATGCTCGGGCGCCAGCTTCGATTATGGCGCGTAACATTGCGCAGGACTCAGATCGGAGAGTCACCGGCACCGATGCGGAAGGGAAACTGTTAGAGGAGCAAATCGCTGGTGCCGCCAATGCCGCAGGTCTTGCAGCCGACACTCTGGACGTAATGGACAAGCGCCTTAAGGCTAACGACAACACGCTTGGTCAGCTTTCCAGCTCGAGAAATATTGTGCAGGCCACGGTGACCAATGGTCTGGTCCTCAAGCAGATTCACGATGCGATCATCCAAAATGCCCAGGCCACGAGTCTGCTGACGATGGCCACTGCACAAGCAAGCCTTCACGCCGCAGAGGAGGCCGCGATGCAGCGTCGCGAACGCCAGAAGACCGCTCGCATTTTTGGCGTCCTCCCGTAAACGACGCTGAGTTCATCCGGCTCAGCTGCGCTGATCAGCGACAAATCAGGCTCACGCCATGACTTTCAAAATTCACGCGCCATTCACGGCTATAGACACGATCTTTCATCAGGCCTTTACGTTAGGGCTGCACAACGTGCTTGAAAAAATCCAAGAGGCGGTCAGCGCGCCTCTGGTTGCGTGTGTCACGCTTTGGATAATAATCCAAGGCTGTCTGCTCATGCGTGGTCAAGTCGATGCGCGCGGGGGTATCTCGCGCGTAATCATGGTATCGATTGTCGTTGCCCTTATCTTAAGCCAGGCCAACTACCAGCAGTACATTGAAGCGGTCTTCGACAAGACGATTCCAAGGCTTGCTCACCAGATCAGTGGCAGCGACTTGCCCTTCATCGGTATCCCCCAGAAGCTCGACATGATGTTTGCTTTAACTCAGTATTCCCTTCAGGTGATTGCTTCCGAAATTGGGCCTATGAATGGCCAGGACATACTTGCTTTCCAGGGAGCGGAATGGATTTTCTACGGCGCGCTGTGGACAGCATTCGAGATCTATGATGCCGTCGGAATTCTGACGAAGGTGCTTTTGGCGATCGGCCCCCTGGTTCTTGTAGGCTACCTTTTTGATCACACTCGAGACATGGCTACCAAATGGATCGGCCAACTGCTCTCGTATGGGCTGCTGCTTCTCCTCCTCAACATCGTTGCAACGATAGTTATCGCTGCCGAAGCAGCCTCGCTGGGAGTCATGCTTTTGGTGATCAAAAACTCCGGTACGACAGCAGCCAAGATCATCGGGCTTTACGAACTCGACATGCTTTTCCTGGCTGGCGACGCTCTGATCGTCGCGCTTCCGGCGATCGCCAGCAGCATCGCCGGCGGCTCTTGGGCAGGTACGAACCAACTGCCTAGCAGCCTCACTCGCCCCCCTGCCAAAACGGCGGGTCGTTAATCAATCACTAGCGCGGTGCCAAAATGAAATATTGCCTAATTTTATCAATCCTAGCTCTGGCCGCCTGCAAGACAACCAATGGGCTTGCGACCTGTGCGGGTACGCCATTCCAACTGAACGTGGGACAATGGGAAATCACCCCTGAGGATCTTCAGGTCGATTGCGCGGAAGAGCCCAAGTGAAGTTTCCTGAACATGCCCTTCTGGTGGAGAGAGAAACGCTAGCCGCCCACTACAAGGAGGTGGAAGCGTTTCAAACGTCACGAGCGAAGTCTGCGCGGCGCCTGTCAAAGACCCTTATAGCCTTTGCGGCGGCGGCGGTCCTAGGAAACGTTGCGCAGGCATTTACCATCGCTGCCATGGTCCCGTTGGCCAAGCTCGTGCCTGTGTTCCTTTGGGTACGGCCGGATGGGACAGTTGACAGCGAAGTGTCAGTCTCTCAACTGCCGGCAACCCAAGACCGGGCCGTCGTAAATGCTTCGCTGTGGGAATATGTACGCCTGCGCGAGGGCTACACAGCAGATACAGCCCAATACGGCTATGATCTCGTATCCAGTTTCAGCGCACCGGCTGTGCGACAGGAATATCAAGATTACTTCAACTATCCGAATCCCACCTCGCCGCAAGTCACGGTCGGCAAGCGCGGCAAGCTCGAGGTTGAGCACATTTCCTCAAATGACATCAGTCCGGACGTTCAACAGATCCGCTACAAACGCACTCTTATCGTTGATGGGCAGATGCCGATGGTGACCACCTGGACAGCAACCATCCGCTACGAGCGCTTGACGGGTCTGCCTGGGCAATCGAGGCTGACCAATCCGGGAGGACTACTCGTTACCTCCTATCAAGCCTCGGAAGATAGTGTATCAATCCCGGGGCCCGTACAGCCATGACAAAACGAGCGTTTCTCGCGCTGGCCTGTTCACTTTTCTTAACGATCGAGGCGTCCGCGGAAGACACACCACTTGCCGGCAAGCATGATGCACGGATGCGCTACCTGGCTTACCGTCCCGACGAAGTGGTGCGTCTATCGACCGCAGTAGGGGCAACGCTGGTTGTCACATTCGCGACCAACGAGACCGTCGCAGCCGTGGCCGTTTCCAATAGCAAAGACCTGGCTGCGCTCCCGCGCGCCAACTATCTCTTTTTTAAGGCTAGCCGGATGCTCCCGCCGCAGCCGGTCATCGTGCTGGCCGAGAGTGAGTCCGGTACACGGAGATACGTATTCAGTATTTCAACGAGAGCGATGCCAAAACTCGATGAGCAGCAACCTGACCTATACTACAGTGTGCAGTTCACCTACCCTGCTGATGAGGCTGCTGCTCAGAGAAAGGAAGCAGAAAGGCGCTCGATTCTTGGTCAGGCCCGGGCGAAAGTGCTGCAAGAAGACAGAGTTCAGGATTTGTTGAATCGGCCCGCCGCAACCGCCAGTCCGGACGAAAGCAATTTCCACTACGTCGCAAAGGGCGACCGATCGCTGGCGCCGCTGGAAGTCTTCGATAATGGCTTTACGACCGTATTTGGCTTCGCAAGCAATTCCCGCATACCCTCCCTCTACGTTATCAATCCCGACGGCAAGGAAGCCGCTGCCAATTACACAGTCAAAGGGGACTATGTTGAAGTATCCGCAGTCGCCCGGGAATGGCGTCTGAGAGATGGCAATACGGTCTTGTCCATTTTCAACAGGGCTTATGATCCTGTGGGACGAGCGCCAAAGACCGGTACAGTGAGACCCGACGTGTGGCGCGTTTTGAAAGGCTCGGGCCGATGAATGAAACCGGCCCACAGTCGGCACACGATGTCGATGCATCCAGATCGATCGTCTCGGAGCCGGCCCGCCGGCATCTATCGGGATCGCAGAAGTTGGCCGTCGCTGGTCTTGTTCTCATCTCATCTCTATCGCTCATCTGGCTCGGGGGTCGTCCCAGCACACAAGATGAACCATCTCAGCCAAAACCGCCAATTTTCCCCAACGCTGAGCCATACCGCCCTGTGCCAATCGAGATTGCTCCCGAACCTCCAGCACCCGTACAGGCGCCGCAGGCGGCAGATCCTGCGCCATCCACGCCGCCAGCGGCGCCAGCTGATCCGCCGCCGGAGGAAACACCAATTTTCGCCTACAGTAGCAGCAGTCAAATGCCCGACGACGGTCAGCGGAGCGAAGACCACCATAAGGATGCTCCCGCGACCGAGGATGAGTTTTCAATTGGTGGCGATCTGTCAGGGCGATTGAAGCCAGAAATACAGGAGCCAAGCCGGGCTACACTTTTGCCGCACCCTGATCTCGTGATCACTCAAGGAACTATCATTCCCTGCATTTTGCAAACGGCAGTCGACACAAATCTACCGGGTTATGTGAAGTGCGTGTTACCTAAAGACGTCCGCGGCGCCACCAACAATGTCGTGCTCCTGGATCGCGGGACGACCGTGATTGGGGAGATCCAGCGGGGTCTCCAACAGGGGGATGCGCGTGTCTTCGTGCTGTGGACGCGCATCGAAACGCCTGACCATGCCCTCGTGTCGATAGCATCGCCGGGCGCTGACGAACTCGGCCGCTCCGGTATGCCTGGCACGGTGGATAATCACGTCTGGCAGCGCTTTGGCGGAGCAATGCTCATGAGCGTCCTTCAAGGCGCGTTTCAGGCGGCCGGTCAATATGCGGCTAGCTCTGGCGAAGGAAGCGGCATCAACAGCTTCCAGAGCAATGGTGGACAAGCCGTCGAGACGACACTGAGAGCGACGATCAACCTTCCGCCAACTCTGAAGAAAAACCAGGGAGATGCTGTATCCATCTTTGTGGCTCGGGACCTCGATTTCTCAGATGTATACGATCTTAGAGCGACCGCCGTGGCGCCAGCCCCCCAACATCGCGAACGCCGGAGAGACAAAAATGCGATCGGAGGCTGATCCTCAATTGCGTTTGCTTCTCGACCCCGTTCTGAAATGGCTTGAGGAGCCAAGGACCGAAGAGGTCGCTATCAACCGGCCTGGGGAAGCCTTTGTCCGACAGGCCGGCGTTTTCACGAAACATCCGCTACCGCTATCTTATGACGATCTGGAGGACATCGCGATCCTCGCTGGAGCGCTGCGCAAGCAAGATGTCGGACCGCAAAGCCCCCTCTGTGCGACTGAGCTGCCGAACGGAGAGCGGCTGCAGATCTGTTTGCCGCCCGCTGTTCCCTCAGGAACAATAAGCCTGACCATACGGCGTCCCTCAAGTCGTGTGACCGAGCTTAAGGAAGTTTCTTCTCGCTACGAATACTCGCGTTGGAATCAATGGCGGTCACGAAAGGAGCGCCAAGAGCGGCAGGACGAAACGATTCTTCAGCACTACGACCATGGTGACTTGGAGCAATTTTTGCGAGCGTGCGTTTGCGGGCGGCTCACGATGCTGCTTTGCGGACCTACTGGAAGCGGCAAAACGACAATGAGCAAGACTTTGATCAACGCTATACCCCCGCAAGAGAGACTGATAAGTATCGAGGACACGCTCGAACTTGCAATCCCGCATGAGAACCATGTCCGGTTACTCTATCCAAAAGACCAGGCAGGCATAGGTGCGGTGACGGCAGAGCAACTGTTGCAAGCCAGCTTGCGCATGCGCCCTGATCGAATATTGCTGGGTGAGATGCGCGACGATGCTGCATGGGCCTACCTCAGCGAAGTCGTCTCCGGCCATGCGGGATCAATATCAACGATTCACGGGGCAGATCCGGTCCAAGGCTTTAAAAAGCTCTTTTCACTCGTCAAGAGCAGCCCGCAAGGAGCCGCTGTGGAAGACCGCACGCTTCTTGACATGCTGTCGGCTGCCATTGACGTCATTGTACCGTTCCGTACCCAAGGCGAAGTATATGAGGTGGGAGAGGTATGGCTCGCCGCCGATGCCCGGCGACGGGGAGAGACAGTAGCCGACCTTCTTAACAAGCACTAAGGCTAGAACAAAGTCTCGGGCTCGATAGGTCGATTGTGATGTGACGCGTCATTTTGTTCTGCTTCGATGCCTCTTTGACGGGCTTTCTCAGATTGCTTGGGTAGCCTGAGCGAGTCAGCGGCATCATGCCATCATCATTGTACGAATTGCATGCTCCATTGTCCTGGACGAGACCGGCTTCGCTAGCCAAAGGACGAAGGCCTGATTAGCAGATGTGACCGGCATGAGGTCGATTTCACCGACGACTATGACAGGCACCGTCATGAGGGTGGGGCATGCGGATTCTGCCTGTTCTCGCTCGAGGAAAGGCATTTTACCCAAGATCAGCAGGTCGGCTGCTTTCCCGCTCTCGATCCAGCCGCAAAGGCTTTCGAAGGTCGCGAAGCCGACCGGCTTATAACCCAGCGCGGCGATATTCTTCTTGTAGATCTCCAACTCTGCTGGGTCGGGCTCCACGACTGCAATGATTTCTCCGTTGCCAAGTGATCCGTCGTATGGGCCGACAGCGATGTCAGCGCTGACTGGCTCCTCCTCGGAGGCCGGTAAGTAGATATCAAAGCGGGTACCTCGGCCAACAGCCGAGGTGACGTCAAGGCATCCTGCGAGCGCGCTCACGTGCCTGTCAACCGCAGCAAGACCCAGCCCGGTCCCGCCGAGGCGAGAGCGGGTGGTAAAAAAGGGCTCAAAGACATGCGGAAGTATCGAAGTTGCAATTCCCGGGCCATCGTCGCTGATGGAGAGGAGAACGTAGTGTCCAGGTCTCAAGGTGCCCCGAGCCAGTGGCTTTGTTTGGCACACTTGGGCGCGGGAAACGCTAATCTCGACACGGCCCTGGTTCAAGACAGCCTCCGACGCGTTCTTGCACAAATTCATAAGGATTTGCTGTATCTCGGTTGGGCTGCCCTCGACCACCGTTTGCCACTCATTGATCTTGAAATTCAACTGAACACCCGCACGAACTGTAACCCGCAGCAATGGCGCAAGATCCATAACAATCTCGGAGACGCTGATAGGCACTGCCACGCGCTTCCGGTTTCGGCTGAGTGACAAGATCTGGTCAACGATCAGCTTGGCTCGGTGTCCAGCTAAGATGATTTGGTCGATGTGGTTCCGAATCCTAGAGGGTCGACGCACCAGCCCTTGGGCAATCTCTGAATATCCGATTATTGCGCCTAAAATATTGTTGAATTCATGTGTGGCGCCGCTTGCGATCGTGCCGACGGTCCTCAGCCTTTCCACATGCTCCCATCGACTCACCAGAAGGTCGCGTTCGGCATTTACTCGTTGCATTTCAAGATGGTTGCTCAAACGCACAATGGCACTGGCAAGAACCCGCAGGTCGTCTGCTGAGGGGAGTGAGCGATCTCGTTCAAAAACAAGGATGCAAACCACAGCCTGCTGATCGGAGGCCCTGCAAGCAACAATTTGACAAACACCGGAAGTGCCTAGGGCGGTCCGAACCATTTCCGCCGCCGGAACGACGCGAAACACTGGTCGTCCGGCACGGACAAGTGAAACGACTTCATCAATAAGCGCGACGTTCCAGACGGGTATGCACGTGTTCGCCACAAAGCACTCAGTCTGCCTGCTGAGACTCGGATCCACCAGAGCAAGCGCGCATTGATGCGCATCGAAAACGCGTTGCACGACTCTAAGCGCTCCTTCGGTGGAAAAGCACGCCGAGGCGTTCTTTGCTTTGCTATCGTTGAAGCGAGATTCGATCTCACGCATTGCCTCTTCAAGCTGCAACCGCCTTTTCAGCCGGTTCATCCGCAGATGCTGCCTGGAGGACCGAATGATCGCAAACAAGCAGAGGCATATGGACAGCAAGCCAAAGAAAAATCGCGTACGCTGCGCTTGCGCGCTGGCCAAGCTGTAGCCTTTCAGATGCTCTCGCTCCAGTTCGGCGGCCCTGGAGGACGTGTCGAGGGATGCGATCTGATTGGCAGCTTGGTCCAACCTCCATAAACAAGACAGGAGACTGCGGAAAATGCCCAAAGCATCCGCGGCAGCCCGGGCCTGGCTCGGAGCAAATCGGTCGGGAGGCTGATCCATCTGTGATGCAAGGGTGAGCCCCGGTTCGGCCGAAAACGCGATCAGCTTAGACAGTGCAACTCTGCGCGACGATGCCCCCCCAAGGCGACCAAGCGAGCGAGCAAGATCTGCGAGACAGTTTTGCACAAGCTGATCTTGCTTGACCAAGGCTGAGACGGCAGCCTCTTTGTTTTCGATCGAGTTTATGAGCTGCGCGCGCAATCTGGATTGCCCGGAGCTCTCATCGGGCGAAGTCTCGGGAGGGCGTTGCAAGTTTTCACGATTCCTTTGCAATGCCTGTCCGGTAGAAGCAACCGATCGGGAGTCCAATACCATATCCGTCCGAGCGCGGGCGACGTCGCGCCGGAGCAATGCATCGTTGATCTGAATCGTTCGCAGTTGGCTTAGGATCGCGTCGTTGATCTGCGGGGGCTGCCGCTGCGTCCCGACCAAGAGCGCAATCGAGGCGGCTAGGGCGATTACAATTGCTTTGTCGGAACTGAGCCGTGTTTCCCAAGGAAACGGCGTTTGATCCGCGGTGCACGCCTTGCGAAGATCGAACCTGAAGTCCAGCTCGCCACGGGTTCGGTATGCGGCCGGATGCTGCTGGAATAGGAAAGCCACGCCTACCTCTCCCCTTATGAGGACGGTTCAACACCGTTGCCAAACTTGGTTTTGGCCCGCTTCCAGAACGAGAATGAGCGCCCAAAGGACCCCCGCGATGCGGAGCACATCGTTGCGATCTTGGAAGCAGATGAATACAACGCGCACGCGATGCTTCGACCCCTCGCGGCTTCAGGGACCCTCAGCTGAGGCCCAGGATGAAGCGCCGATTGGGTGAACGGATAGGGCGCGCGTTCCGGGGATATAGCGAGGTAAATCGCTCGATGTCTGCTGGGTCGACCTCAACCGGTTCCGTCGCCACCATCCAGTCGACGTTTTCGGTGCATGGTGGTGTCGTCAAAGATCCTTCATATGTCCAGTAGCCAAGCGAAGCCGGCAGAAGCCCGTTCGGGTCGACGTCGTCGACCGCTGCCTCTTCGCCTGACGTTGCCGGAAATGCTGCAGCAAGCCTGGCAAAACTGGCATTTGTCGCGCCTGGCGTCAGAAACACGCCCAGCACACCCAGAGTATCGCTGTTGCGGTCCTTATGGACAAAATGCGCTTCAATCGGGAAACTCTTGCCTGCAACGTGGTGCTCGCTTGGCGCATGGAAATGGAACTGTAGCAGCTCATAGACACGATCCCCCAGAGTGAGCGTGCTGCCTTGCGGCAGGTTGATCTGAATGGTGTGGCCGTTGTTCACCATCCTGCCGCCGCCCTTGTGCCAGCCTATGGCGATATGCGGAATATCCGCTTTGACCGCGCCCCGGATATCGACCGGCGATTGCTGCATGCCCGCCGAGCAGACCAAATTTGTCTTGTCCAAATGCCCCCATTGTTCGGGTCCGACCAGGCCGGCATATCCCCATTCGGTGCTGGCCGCCCGCGCGGCTTCAGCGCAAATAGGACACGCGCCGAGTGCAACAAATCCTTTGATCAGATTACGACGGTGCATATTGCTTTGGCTCCTACTGAACACTTCAATTTAGCGCTGGCATGAGAAACTGCAGTCGCAGCTGTGATGTGGGCGACATCGTCGCAATTTGCGGCCGAACAGTTCGGTACGCCACCATCGCGGCTTCAGGTCGACCGACATAGGACATTCCCGCGCGCGGCCGTGCTCGCCGACCACATGCGGTTTGTAGCAGCTATTATCAGGTAGATAGTCCCAGCTATTGGCCGAATCCGTGCTCATTGTCTCCACGACCGCCGATTGCCGTTCGATTGCTGATCACATGGTCGACCTCACCGAACGCCTCGGCACCCGGGCCACACTGGACAAACTTCCATGCAACTACTCCGATGGCGCCCACCACGCCAAGTGACGCTTCATATTCATCATCGGACAGCCAGAGAAATCGATTGCTTCGATAAAGAACATCCACGACATGGATGCAATCACGCGCAATTTGCGGTGCTGCTGAGGACGCCGGCTCGATCCGCCATATCCCGGCGACAAATCACGCGCCGGAGAACTAGGCAAGGTAGCACCACCGTGGACTAAAGATCGAGCTTATGCTGTCACGCGTTCGATCAGGACCAAAGGCTTGCGCGCCTCTGGGCGGTCCGCTGCGACTCAGACACGGAGTAGTTCTTCAAGATGACCCAAACAGAACAAGAATCTTACTGAACCGAACTAATTTTGCAATGACGGTCGCCGAAGATGATTCTGAACCACTGAGGAAACTTGACGAGTGCTTGGACGAAGCGTCCAGGCATTTCTCAGCCGTTCTTGCCGTGCCTCCGAAGCTCTCGATCTCGAGCGCTCATCGCAATGAGGGTAGCACAACAGGGATGCAGATGGGGCCGAGAGACATGTCTTGGACGAGTTATTCAGTGGCATTGCTAAGCGCTCTATGGAAGCCTCGCTGATCAGGCTATGAAGTCCGGCAACCAATGTCCGGGCATGATCGTCCGGGACCACATCTTGAACATCGTAAAGCCAGACACCGAGGCCTCCAGTCGGGCCTCCGACATTCAGATTCGCTTCGTTAGAACGAGCTTTGGAATCGCAGCACGCCGCCGAGGCTGTTCCTTTTGCCGACGTGAGCCGGGTTCGTTCCGGAACGGTCGACGGCAGCGAACTTGGCGTAATGGGCATAATCGACTTCGGCTGTGACTGTGAAACCTGGAATGACCATATAGGCGACGTTTGCAGCCAGTCCGGAGTTCCTGAGCTGATCACCCGAGACCTGAAGGTTGAACGAAGTTTTCTCGTTTAACGTGTAAGTGGCGCCCGTCCAGAAAGCCCAGTTGCCGCTCCAAATTTTGTAGAAGCCGCGACCGTGAGCGGCGAGCGCGTTGGTTGGGTCATCGTTGAGATTGCCAATGGAGCCATAGCCGAACATTCCGAATAGCGACAGGTCATCTGTGACATTGACATCGACTCGGAGCTTGCCGGCCAAAGCTTCGTAGTCGCTGTCACGAGCCATTACGCCGGTGATCGCGCCCCAGCCCTGCGTCTGTTTCACGCCGAAGACGACGTGCGGAACATAGCTGTCGATAGTACCGACTACACCCGACCCTTGTTCAAGTGAAACCAGAGCCGAAAAGCCATTATCGGCATCGAAGTAATACTGAGCCACGTTGGTATCGAAGTCGCCGTACGGAACGAGTACGTTATTGAGTACGTTTCCGGCGTAGCCTGTAAACGTGTCGAAGGCCGACTCGTCCTTGCCAACTCGGAGGCCACCAAGCTGGATCCAGGCGGAAGTCAACTTGACGCCGCTGTTGAAGCTATAGTTGTGAGGGCTTTCCGGACCCGGATAAGCGTTGTGGTTGCCGAAGTTCACGCGAGTCTCAGTATAGGTCTTCAGTGCGCCTAGTTCGGTCTCCTGGCGCGTCCAAGTTTTGAACGTGAAACGCGTGTTGTTTCGCCAGGTGCCCTGAGCCTCGCCAGTTCTCACATCGGAGGTTCTTATCCCGTCATACGATCGGACATCGCTGAGGCCGACGTCGTAACGGATGTAGCCGCCGATGCGCACACAGGTCTCGGTGTCGGGGATATGGAAGTAGCCCGAACCGTAGACGTCGCAGATCTTGACGTATTCGGTCGGACCCGGCGCGGAGACTTCGTCCGTCGCGCGAGCGACGGAAACGGAGATCAGGGCCGCAACTGAGCCGAGAAGAAGCCTGCTTACGTTCATTCTGGATCTCCAGTTCAAAGAATAAAAGGCGGACGCGTCAAAGGGCGAACCGGCGGCCTATCCCAGGACCAAAAACATGTGCATCTCGCTCCTCTTTCGTACCTGAGGAATGCGCGATACTAAGTTGACTAGAGTAGTCATGGTGTGAGTAAGCCAAGTTATACTTGTACATTTCTTTATCGCAGTTCGACTTATGGAAGAAAACAACTGTGGTTGGCTATCAACTGCCCGAAGGAGGTGAGATTCGACTTCCGTCCGGATCCAAGAAAAGGCAAAATCGCCTGTTGCCCTGCCGCGCTTCCCACAAGCGTTCCTCATTCTTTCAGTACATCGGGGATTCAGCATTTCTGAACCAATATTCATCTCCGTTATTTGTGAGTTGGCCGTCGGCGTTCGATGCGGAGCAGCAAGCGACGTGCCATCCTGAAGAGGTAGCTCCGCGCTGACACTTAAATTGGCCGGCGCAACTTCGTCGCGCTCTTTTCTTTTTGCTTTTTGGGGGTCAGGCTGAGCACCGAGCAGACGTTTTGGGACACGGTTCGTATGTTCGATATATGACACTTTCGTTCGATACCGACAGCACCTGTTTGCTGTGAAGCTCGGGTCGAGACAGCATGCGGCGGCGCCGCTCGGTACACGTCAGGCGGGAGCCTCGCTGCAGCGCACAACTGGATCGTGCTAAGGATGGCCCGTTTCGTTTTGCAGCGGCGCAATCGTTCACACCCCCGTGCGACTCACCTAGCGCCCATTGCGGATCGGATGGATGCATGCTCACGAGAGTAGTGTGGTTGGTTGCAGGGCCACCGCCTTGTTCGGTCAAACAGGCCAACTCTCGACAGATCACGGCTTAGGTCTTATATAAGCGCCCTAGAGAGAGTTAAGGTCGTTTCTATGAGACAAACATGCGCTCAACAGTGACAGATACATTGCCTCCCAGAGTCAAGAGGGCGCTTGGCAAGCTCGGCGCCGACATTGCGGTCGCCCGTAAGAAGCGCAGCCTGACCGTGATGATGATGGCGGAACGACTGGGTGTCGCAAAGAGCACCTATCTGAAGATCGAAAAAGGAGACCCGACCGTCGCTATGGGGGCCTACGCCATGACCTTTTTCGTTTTGGGCTTTGATGAGGCTTTGGCGCAGATCATCGACGCGCATCGCGATGAGCAAGGCCTGCTCCTCGACGCTGAACGTTTGCCCAAGAGGGTAAGGGTGCGGAAGCCACCGGGTGCAATATGAGACGTTCTATTGCTGTTCACATTGGCGAAGAAGCGATGCTACGGGGTACGTTGCGCTATGATCAGCAGGGTGCGCGCGAGAGCGCTGCCTTTGAATATGATGCAGGTTGGCTGAGAGCAGCGGAAGGCTTCTCGATCGAACCCGGTCTGCCACTCGTTACTGGCCCTCAATTCCATCGAAAGACCGGCGATGGATCCGTGTTCCACAACGCCATCGCGGACACGGAGCCGGACGGATGGGGCCGGCGTGTAATCCAGCGCGACCACGCCAAGCGTCGCCAAGAGGCGCGCCGGGCGGGAAATGTCGCCGAAACGCGGCCTCTGAACGCGATGGATTACCTCTTGGCAGTGGACGACATGAGCCGCATTGGTGCGCTCCGGTTGAAGGACGAAGAAGGGCGTTACCAAAGAACGACCTAGGAGGGTCGACGCACCACGCCGCCGCTCATTGAAATCGGTCAACTCCTCGCAGCCACGCACGCCGTCGAGACGAACACCGAGACGGCAACGGATCTCGCCTATTTGCGTGGACGTGGCACGTCCCTTGGGGGCCTTCGTCCGAAATGCTCTGTCGTCGACGATGACGGACGCCTCGCTATCGGTAAGTTTCCGAGCGTTGCCGATGATCGATCTGTCACAAAAGGCGAAGTGCTCGCTATGAATTTGGCCAGAAAAGCCGGCGTGGATGCTGCTGAGACACGTCTGCTCGACAAAGACGGCGCCCCTGTCGCGCTCATACGGCGTTTCGATAGGACTCCGAACGGCAATCGACTCATGTATATCTCGGCCGCCACGATGATCGGCGCAGAGTCAGGGGACGTTGGCGAGCATAGCTATACTGAACTTGTGGATGTGCTTCGTCAGCACGGCAGCCAGCCAGCGGCCAACATCGAAGAGCTTTGGCGGCGCATCGCGTTCTCGATCCTTATCACCAATGTCGAGGACCACCTCCACAATCACGGCTTTCTCCATGTGCATCACGGGCAATGGCGCCTGGCGCCTGCATTCGACATCAACCCGTTCCCTGAGCGCGTGCGAGAGCTGAAAACCTGGATATCCGAGGAAATTGGGCCCGAAGCGACTGTCGACGCACTGATGTCGGTAATCGCTTATTTCCGGATCAGGAGTGATCGAGCGAAGACGATACTCGCAGAAGTCGAAAAGGCGGTCGCGTCATGGCGGGAGGAGGGGCGGGCGCTTGGGATGACCCCCCAAGAACTCGATAGCTTCACCGACGCGTTCGAACATCGGGAACGGCAAGCCGCCCAACGGCGCAGAAATGATCCCTGAAAGCTTGCCGTTCGCGGTTAAGATGGCGTCCTGCAAGGGCGTCAAGGCGACTGGTTCTCCGTTTCGCCTACCCTCACTCCATGTCCGGCGCCGAAAGGTCGAGCGCCAGCGCCGTCTTCGAACAGGCCTGGTTCCGGCTGGCCCAGCGCCAGCCGCTAACGAGTCAGATACTCTTCTGCCAGTCTCTGAGCCGCACAGCGCTGCTGAAGCGCACGTCGAACGTGATGCTGATCGGCTTGTGCGCAGGGCGACCACCAGCGCTCGAAACCCATACCCTCCTTCTTGCCGTCGCGCGCCGCATCGAAGATGGCCCAGAACGGACTCGCGGCGGCATGGGTATTCGCGAGAGAGCGCCGGACGCATAGGCTCCGCGTACTGGCGATGCGGCCTGCGCGCTGCTTGAAATCGACCGGCGCGGCAGAATGCGATCGCTTTCGTGATCACGTCACCTGGGAGGACGAGAAAAGATTGTTGAGGCACGGGTACGAGCTGCCTCAGTCGTTCGTTCGATCGACAGCACTGTGTGCGGAGGACGCTCTCCATCATGCAGTGCCAGGAGACGCTGGCCGATTTCCTTATCCGCTGCCGTGAGCCGATGATTCAGGCGCAGAAAATCCATCCAGGTTGGCGTGCGGAATGTCTCTGTCCAAATCGAAGGCTTTCGAAGATTTCGCTGCAGCGTCCAGTTTCGCGCACCGGCACGGCTCTGAACATGGCGCCTTGCGCGCATGTAGCCCAGAAAGGTCTCGATATTCTCTTCGGATATAAGATACTCGACCTTGACGACTATGGGGCCACTCCTGGGCTTCAACTCGAGTGCCAGCTCCGGCGCGTGAAAATCCGAACTTTCCTGATCCGTTTCTTCCCATGGACGGACCGGCAACAGTATCCCCGCAGCTGCAACCAGCAACAGAGCGCCTGCGGCGCCCTCCAGAGCCCAGGCTAAGGAGTAGTCCTGTGCGACAGTACCCCAGATCCAGCTGCCGGCCGCCATACCCCCTGCGCTCAGGGCGTAGTATATCGACAGTGTGCGGCCGACGACCCACCTTGGGCTTGCCAGCTGCACCGACACGTCGATGCCCGTCCAGGTGATAAGCCAACCCGCGCCACCAAGTGCCAGCGAAACGGCCGCCACGGCGACCGATGATGTGAGTGCAAGGGAAAGGCAACATGCTGCACAAGCAACAGAGGCGAACGATACCAGCCTGTTTTGAGACGTGATCCGCCTTAGAAAGCTATTGCTCATGCCCGCGACGAAAGCACCCATGCCGAAGCCGGCCAGCAAGATGCCGTAGACCATTGGGCCGCTTTTCAGCTGATCCCGGACGACTAGTGGGAGTAGCGCAAGGATGGAGATGCTTGCCAGCCCGAAAAAGGTCGCACGGGCAATCGCTGCCCTGATCTCCAAGGACAATACCGTGAAGCGCACTCCGTCATGAATTGCCATCGTCATTCGCTCACGAGGGAGAGGTGAAGTGCGAACATTCCATCTAGTGCGCCATAATGCGCCTAGAGGCGCCAGATCACTCAGCGCGGCCAAGGCGAAAGCGGTCAGCGGTCCAAAGAAGGCCAGGATCACGCCCCCCAAAGCCGGTCCTATGCTGCGGACCGTGTTGTACCCGACAGACATCAGCGTCACCGCGGCCGGAATGTCACGTTTGTCGAGGATATCGCCGACCGAGGCATGCCATGCCGGATCCGTAAGCGCAAAGCCGCAGCCGGCCAGGAAACCTAATCCGAGAATTAGCCAGGGACCGGCAAATCCCAGACCCACAGAAATCATCAGCGTCGTTGATGCCAATGCTATCAGGCAGTGTCCCGCAAACATCACCCATCGGCGGCTGAAGTTGTCGGCAATGGCTCCGGCCAGGATTGAAAGGAGGAATACCGGCAAGGTGGATGCAGCCTGCACGAGTGCAACCATCAGATCCGAAGCGGAAATCGTGGCCATCAGCCAACTGATGGCCACCGTTTGCACCAGCCAGCCCAGGCTGGATATTTGTGTGGCCGTCCATATCGAGCGAAACACCCGGTTTCGGAAGGGAGCGAGCGTTGTTGAGGCAGGCAGATGGGTATTTTTTTCGGACTGCATGATGATGCCTTCGAGGGCCGCTTGTTCAATTCTCGGCTGCACTGCTGCCGCTACAATGTTGATCTCTGGATCGGAAGGGCCGACCAATCGACCGGGATGACTTCGTCGAACGACGAGGCTGTGCATGAGCTCTGTCGGCTGCGCTCTCCCAGGCTGGCGCCGACAACCCCTTGCGGCAAGACAGCATTGCCGATCGTGCTGATCGACAGAATCGCCTGCAACTTTGATCGCTCTCGCGTCACCGCGCCAGCGCCCATGAAGCTTGCCGGCGACCACTTTTTCGCGGACCCGTTTGCTCTTGTCATCCGTGACCACTCCTGTGCATGGCCGCCGTGCGGCTAAATTCCTATGATCAGGGCGCCTCCGCTGAGACCGGCGCCGGCTGCCGCAAGAAGAATCTTTTCGCCGGGCCGAAACGGCTGTGCCCGATGCGAAAGCGAGAGCGAGAGCGGGATGGTCGCGGCGGAAGAGTTGCCGTACTCGGCGATCGTCTTGACGATTGCCTGATCCGCTATTCCGAGGTTCCTCCCGACCACATCGAAAATCCGAGCATTGGCCTGGTGTGGCACGAACCGGTCGATGTCTTGCGATCCCATTCGGGCAGCAGAGAGGGCATCCTGCGAGCAGCGAGACATCATCTCCACGGCCTTGGCGAACACTTCGCGGCCGTCGGCGATCGTCATCCAGGTCTGCTCGAGGTCCAGGCCGCCGTGGAATGGTGCATTGCTTCCTCCGGCGGGAATCTGGATCAGTCCATAGCGCGAGCCATCCGAGGCCAGCGCGGCGCCGAGGATCCCTCGATCCGGCTCTTCGCACGGGGCAACCACCACGGCGCCGGCGGCATCGGCAAACAGCACCGCGCTTGCGCGCTCGGCTGGATTGATGCGGCGGCTGAGGATGTTGGCGGCAATGACCAGGCTCGCTTTGCCATGCAGGCGGGTGAATCCGTCCGCGAACAGCAGGGCATAGATGAAGCCGGCGCAGGCGCCTGTCAGGTCAACCGCACCGGCGCGGTCGAGTCCCAGCCGGTGTGCCACCAGCGGCGCGCTCGGCGGCAGAAGATGGTCGGGCGTAGACGTCGCGAGCAACAGCAGGCCGATATCGCCACGGTCGACACCGGCATTCGCCAGCGCCATGTCGCCGGCACGCGCGGCAAGGCCCGATAACGTGTCTTCGCCCGTTGCCCAGAAGCGCGAACGGATTCCGGTGCGTCGCTCGATCCAGCCGGGTTCGAGCCCGAGACGATCTTCGATTTCCGGGTTCTCAACCTTGCGCGCCGGCGCATGATGACCGAACCCGAGTATGCGCGACGACCGGTTCATGACCGCGAACCGAAGCGTTCGCCGGCCTCCTCGATGGCGTCATAGAGCCGGTCGAGCTCCTCGCCGGTGATGCAATAGGGCGGAAGGAGATAGAGCACATTGCCGAGCGGGCGCACCAGCATGCCACGCTCGAGGAAAAAAGCGCGCAGTTTCGGCCCGATCTCCGCCAGATAGCCGGCCGAGCCGGTGCGCAGATCGAGAGCGAGGATCGTGCCGTTCGCTCGGCTGTCGGCGAAGAAGGGATTGTCGCGGAAGCGTTGCAGGCCAGTGGCCTGTTTCGCGCTCAAGGCCGCAATCCGCTCGGCGACCGGCTCGTTCCGCCAGACCTCGACATTGGCAAATGCGGCCGCGCAGGCGATCGGATTGGCGGTGTAGGAACTTGAGTGGAAAAAAGTCTTCTTCCGGTCTTCGGAACAATGGGCCTGGAAGATGGCATCGGTGGCGAGCGTGGCGGCCAGCGGGATGGCACCACCGGTCAAGCCTTTCGAGGTGCACAGGATATCTGGAGAGATGTTCGCCTGCTCGCAGGCGAACATGGTGCCGGTGCGCCCCCAGCCCGTCATCACCTCGTCGGCGATCAGCAGCGTGCCGGAGGCCTCAGTGATCTTCCTCAATTCGGTCAGAACCCAGGCCGGATACATCAGCATGCCGCCGGCGCCGAGCACGAGCGGCTCGACGATCAGCGCGGCGGCGCGCCGGTCGCGGCTTACGGCCTCGAACCAATCCAGCGTTTCCTGCTCACGCCCTGCTGCCGGGAAGGGGATGGTGTCGACCTCGAACAGCAAGGGCTCGTAGGCGGCGTTGAACACGCCACGGGCGCCGACGCTCATCGTGCCGATGGTGTCGCCGTGGTAGCTGTGCTCCATGACGACGATGCGCGAGCGCGGCACACCGATGTTGCGGAAATAGCCGAGCGCCATCTTCAGCGCGACTTCGACGGACGTGGATCCACTGTCGGAATAGAAGACCCAGTCGAGGCCTGCCGGCACTATTTCGATCAGCGCCGAGGCCAATTGCTCTGCCGGCTGATGGGTGAGACCGGCGAAGATCACCTGGTCGAGCATCTCAGTCGCATTCCGGATTGCTTCCATGATCCGTGGATGGCGGTGCCCGTGGGTGACCACCCACCAGGAGGAGATTGCATCGAGGATATGCCTTCCGTCATTCGTCTCTAGCCAAACCCCTTCCGTGCGGACAACGGACGGCATGGCCGGCTCGATCGCGTGCTGGGTGAATGGATGCCAGACCGGCGACCGCGACATCATTCGCCTCCGGCTATCTTGGCGAGGTCGAAGCCGGCAAACATCGCCTTCCTCAGAGTTTCGCGCGTCAACGGAACGAGGTGTGGCAGCCTGCCGAGCTGACGCACCGCGCCGAATTCGGTGATTGTCCTTTGCGTATCGGCTACCTCTTCGCCGATGAAGGCGATGCCGATCAGCGGGATGGAGCGAGCCCGCAGGGCTTCGATCGACAGCAGAGTGTGGTTGATCGTGCCGAGCTCGGTGCGGGCGCACAGAATGACCGGCAGCCGCCATTCAGCGAAGATGTCAATAAATCTTGTCTGTCGGTTGATCGGCACCATCAGTCCGCCAGCGCCTTCGATGACGAGCGGTGTCGGCAGGACCGGAAATGCAAGATCGGCAGCCTCAATCGAGACGCCGTCGATTTCGGCTGAACGATGCGGCGACAGCGGGCTCTTCAAGCGGTGAGCTTCCGGCAGCACGCGCCCTGACGGCAGGCCGGCGAGCCGTTCAACCGCCTCACTGTCGGTCTCCTCATCGAGACCAGATTGCACCGGCTTCCAGTAAAAGCCGTCGAGCAGCCCGGCCAGCCCAGCCGAAAACACGGTCTTGCCTATTCCGGTGTCTGTTCCGGTGACGACGATACGCGTGGTCATGCCGTGGCCAACACCTCGACGAGCGTCTCGACCATGGCCGAAATGTCAGGCTTGCCGACATTCAGCGTCAGCGAAATGCGCAGCCGCGACGTGCCCTCCGGCACGGTCGGCGGGCGAATGCCGCGTATGTCGAAGCCGCGGGCCTGCAATGCCGCCGCCATCAACATGGTGCGGCTGACGTCGCCAATGACAAGTGGCTGGATCTGCGAGCCGCTGCGCGCCACGCCACAGCGCTCGGCCAGTTGGCGGCCCGCGAAGGCAACGTACTCGTGCAGCTGAACGCGGCGCATCGGCTCGTCGACCAGGATTGCGAGCGCTTCGCGCGCCGCCACCGCCATTAGCGGCGATGGCGCGGTGGCGTAGATAAAGGGCCGGCAGCGGTTGACAATATAGTCGCACAGCACTCCCGGCCCAGTGACGAGTGCGCCGGATGCGCCGAGCGCCTTGCCGCATGTGTGGAGCGCGACAATGTTGTCGCGGCCCTCGAAAGCGGCGGCCAGCCCCCGGCCGTCCGGTCCCCAGACGCCGGTGGCATGCGCCTCGTCGACCACTATGAATGCCTCGTACCGATCGGCAAGCGCGACCAGGCTCTCCATCGGCGCGCAGTCGCCATCCATGCTGTACAGGCCTTCGACTGCGATCCAGATATGCCCCATGCCACCTTCGGCGCGCCAGCGCCTGATCGCGTCCTCAAAAGCATCTATGTCGTTGTGCGTGGCCGGCCTGAACTCGGCGCGTCCAGCCCGCGCCCCTTCATGCATGCTGGCATGCGCGAGTTCGTCGAGGATCAGCAGGTCACCCTTTCGCGGCAGGGCGCTCAGCAGGGCGAAGTTGGCGATGTAGCCGCTGCCGAAGAACAGCGCCCGCTCGGCCCCGAAGAACGCCGCCGCATCTGCCTCCAATGCCTCATGCTCCGGCGCGTTGCCGCGCAGGAGCCGCGATCCGGTAGCGCCGACCGGGGTGCCCCCCTCGATTGCCGCCGCGACTGCATCGCCAAGTCTCTTCGAGGCAGCAAGCCCGAGATAATCGTTGGACGAGAAGTCGAGCCCGGCGCGCGGCGCCAGTGTCCGCAGCCGGCCCTTGCGTGCCAGACCCTGCAAGGTTGCTTCATAGCGGGCAAGCGGCGGCTCGTTCATCTTGCCTCGCGTGGCATCGGCTCAATGCCGAGACGCCTGAATAGACGATTATCCTTGTCCTCGCCGGGATTGTCCGCCGTCAGCAGCATGTCGCCGACAAAGATCGAATTGGCGCCGGCAAAGAAGCACAGCGCCTGCGTTTCGTCGCTCATCGCCGTCCTGCCGGCGGAGAGCCTTACATAGGACTTCGGCATCATGATGCGGGCGAGCGCAATGGTGCGGACGAAATCGATCGGATCGATGGGCTCGGCCTCGGCAAGCGGCGTGCCTTCGATGGGGATGAGCATGTTGATCGGCACGCTTTCCGGCGGCTCGGGCAGGTTCGCCAGTGTGACCAGCATGTCGATGCGATCGGCCTTTTCCTCTCCCATCCCGACAATGCCGCCGCAGCAGACCTTCATGCCAACCTCGCGCACGTGCCCAAGTGTTTCCAGCCGGTCGGCAAAGGTCCTGGTTGAAACAACCTCGCCGTAATAGCGCTCGGACGTGTCGATGTTGTGGTTGTAGTAGTCGAGACCGGCCGCCTTCAGGCGCTGCGCCTGACTGAGGTCCAGCATTCCGAGCGTCATGCACGTCTCCATGCCGAGCGCCTTCACGCCCTCGATCATGGCGACCACGGAGCCCATGTCGCGTTCCTTCGGACTGCGCCATGCGGCGCCCATGCAATAGCGGGTGGCGCCGGCGTCCCGCGCCTTGATCGCTTCGGCAATGACACGCTCCACCTCCATCAGCTTGGACGCCCTCAGGCCGGTTTCGTAATGCGTAGACTGGCTGCAATAGCCGCAATCCTCCGGGCATCCGCCGGTCTTGATGCTGAGCAGCCGCGACAGCTGCACCCGGTTGCGATCGAAGTTCTGGCGGTGGATTGTCTGAGCCAGGAAGAGCAGGTCATTGAACGGCATCCCGTGGATAGCCTCGGCCTCTTTGCGGTTCCATCGGGATAGTGCCCCCTCGATCGATTGCATGGCTTGCTTCACGTCGCACTCCGAGTTCGTTCCAATCGTCATCATCAAAAGCTTTGTCGCTGGTCCGACAGCGCGTGCAGGAGTCTGTCGACCCTCCTCGGGTTCGCTATGATCGTCGATCAGCCCGATGAGCCTGAACCAGTTGGAGGGTGCGCCGCACAAAGATGCAGGGTCGCATGGAGCAGTTCCTGCGTCGGCGCGCTCCAGCGGAGGTGGGAATGCCTTTCATTCCATCTCCATCAGTTCAAGCGCGCGCTGATGCGCCGGCATATCCAGGCCGATGTCGAGGATGGGCGCGCTGTGTGTCAGCCATCCGACTGAGATGAGGTCGACCCCCGTCGCAGCAATCAACGGAGCCGTTTTCGGCGTCACCCGACCGGAAGCCTCGGTGATGGCGCGGCCACCGACGATTGCCACGGCGCGCGCAAGGTCCTCAACCGACATATTGTCGAGCAGCACTGCGTCGACTCCCAGCGTGAGCGCTACATCGAGCTGCTCCAGCGTGTCGACCTCGACCTCGATCTTCACCATGTGGCCTGCGGCGGCGCGCGCCCGCTCTATTGCCGTGCGAATGTCGCCGGCGATCGCGATGTGGTTGTCCTTGATCAGCACGGCGTCGTCGAGCCCGAAGCGGTGATTGGCGCCGCCGCCGACGCGTACCGCATATTTCTCCAGCGCGCGCAGGCCGGGCGTGGTCTTTCGCGTGCACACGATCTTCGCCTTGTGGCCACGCACGGCCTCGACCATCGCCGCTGTGGCAGTGGCGATGCCGCTCAGGCGGCACAGAAAATTGAGCGCCGTGCGCTCGGCCGTGAGCAGGCCTCGCGCCGGTCCGCACAGCTTGGCGATAGTCTCGCCCGCCGCGACATCGCTGCCGTCAGCTCGCCAGATGTGCATGTCGATCGCAGGCTCGACCAGCATGAAGGCGAAGGCGGCCAGATCGAGACCGGCAACGATGCCCATCTGTCGCGACTTGAGCACCAAGGTGGCCGTGCGATCACGCGGGATCACGGCGTCGCTGGTCAGATCACCGCATCTGCCCAGGTCTTCGAGAAGAGCACCGCGCACGATCGGCTCGATCAGGGTTGAGGGAAGGGGTGAGAACGAATTCATGTCAGGGTGCTCCGTATCGGCGCCCGCCAGCTGAGTGCGACGGCGGTCTGTATTGCGCTGGGCAGTGTCAGCCGTGACTGGCGCGCATCTGCATCGCGCCCGGGGAAATCGGAACGACAGTGCGATCCGCGGCTCTCTTCGCGCCGCAGAGCCGCAATGGCGATCATCAGCGCGACCAAGGCGGGGCCGGAGGCCGCGCTGTCGTGAGCTGCGATCGGCAACAGGGTCGCCACCCCTTCACGTAGTGTCTCGCCATCGCGGATGATGCCGAGCGCGGCCGAGACGATTGGGCGGATGCCGGAGGCGTCTGGCCGTTGAGGCACGAATGCGGAACACACGCGTGGTCGCCGGGTGTGTGTTACGTCGGCGACGCTTTCAGCAACCCAGCTCGCTGTGACCGCCGCTTCGATAAGCGAGTTGCTGGCGAGTCGGTTCGCGCCGTGCAGACCGGTGCATGCGACCTCGCCACATGCCCACAATCCCTCGATGGAGCTGCGGCCGGCAGCGTCTACAGCGACACCCCCCATGTGATAATGTGCCGCCGGGCGCACCGGGATCGGGTCGGTCGCGGGATCGATGCCGGCCTGGCGGCACAAATCGGCGATCGCCGGAAAGCGCTTGTCAAATCTGAGGCCGAGACATTGCCTTGCGTCCAGGAACACACGGCGTCCGACAGCGAGCTGGTGCCAAACCGCGCGCGCAACCACGTCGCGAGGCGCAAGCTCGCCCCCGGGGGTTTCAGCGAGGAAACGCTCTCCTTGCTCGTCGACGAGCACAGCACCCTCGCCGCGCACCGCTTCGCTCACCAGCGGCATCGGCCGCCGCGGACCGTCGAGGGCGGTCGGGTGGAATTGCACGAATTCCAGGTCGGCGAACTCCGCCCCGGCACAGGCGGCGAGCGCGAGCCCCTGTCCACATGAGCCAGGCGGGTTTGTCGTATCGCTAAACAAGCCGCCGATGCCGCCGGTCGCCAGGACCGCGCGGCGCGTTGGCAAGGCGATTGCGCCGGTGCACCCGGCCGCGACCACGGCGATAATCGCCCCGTCTTCCACGACAAGCCGGCGGGCCTCCACGTTTTCCAGGATAGTGATGGAGGCTGTGCGCCGTGCCGCGGCGATCAGCGCGCGGACCAGCTCGCGACCGGTGGCATCGCCCGCCGCATGCACGATCCGCCGCTGCGAGTGCGCCGCCTCAAGCCCGAGCCGCAACGCGCCGTCAGCGCGTCGATCGAATGCGACACCGAACCGCTCTAGAGTCCTGATCGCTTCAGGTGCAGCTCGGACCGTTCGCCGCACAGTCGTCACGTCGCAGAGACCGTCGCCGGCCGCGACGGTGTCACAAAGATGAAGTTCGGGACTGTCCTCGCCGCCGACACTTGCCGCAAGACCGCCTTGGGCGAGCTCGCTGCAGGCTCCGGTACCCAGCCCCGCATTGGACAGAAGCACAACCGGTTCCGGCGCCAGATGAAGCGCCGTCATCAGGCCTGCCACACCGGCGCCGATGATGACCGGCGCCCCGCCGATGTCATGAACGTCGAGGCTCATATGGAAAGCATACGCTCGACCGAGCGGCGCGCGCGCCCTGCAATCCCGGGATCGATCCGAACCTCATGCCGGTTCTCCTCGAGTGCGACGCGAATGTTAGCCAGCGTGATGCGCTTCATGTGCGGACAGAGATTGCAGGGGCGGACGAACTCGACGTCGGGATGCGCGATTGCGATATTGTCGCTCATCGAACATTCCGTCATCAACACTACGCGGGGTGGTTTTTCCCGCTCGACATAATCCGACATGGCCGCGGTGGAACCCGAAAAATCCGCCTCTGTGACAACGTCCGGGGGGCATTCGGGATGGGCCAGCACGATGACACCCGGATGTGCGGCGCGCAGTTCGCGAATATCGGCCGGGGTGAAGCGCTCATGCACCTCGCACCGACCCTTCCAGGCGATGATCCCAACCTTCGTCTCGGCGGCGACGTTCTTGGCGAGATATTCGTCGGGCAGCATGATCACACGCGGCGCGCCGAGCGATTCCACCACCGCCTTTGCGTTGCCCGAGGTGCAGCAGATGTCGGACTCGGCTTTCACAGCGGCGGAGGTGTTGACATAGGTGACAATGGGCACGCCGGGATAACTCTGTCGCATCAGCCGCACGTCTTGTGCCGTGATCGAATCGGCCAGCGAGCAACCTGCGCCGAGGTCGGGGATAAGCACGGTCTTTTTCGGATTAAGCAGCTTGGCCGTCTCGGCCATGAAATGCACGCCGGCAACGACGATGACTTGCGCCTCGACTGTCACAGCCTTGCGGGCCAGCGCCAGGCTGTCGCCGACAATGTCTGCGACGCAATGGTAGATCTCGGGCGTCTGATAGTTGTGCGCCAGGATGATGGCATTGCGCTCGCGCTTGAGCGCAAGGATGGCTTCGATATCGTCCACGAAAGACGGCCATTCAATCGGCGGGATCACGCGCCGGACGCGCTCGTAGAGGAACGCGGCCGTAGGCAGCACGGCGCTCATTGATGCCCCCGCTTATACTCTAGTTGAAGATAACCGGCATATACTTGCCGTGAGTATAAGGGATGTCAACCCCGCGCCAGCGGCAATTTTGTCCCGGCGACGGCCCTTTCGTCGAGAACGGCGTGGCGGAAGCGGTAGAGCTTCGCCGGCCGACCACCGGTCTCCGCAGTGGTCTCGCCGGTCTCCTCGACCAGTTCCTGTTGCTCGATCAGGCGGCGAAAGTTCGGCTTGTGGATGAGCCTGCCGGCGAGCGCCTCCACGGTTCGCTGCAGCTGCAGTAGCGTAAAGGTCGGTCGCATAAGCTCAAAGACGACGGGCCGGTATTTGATCTTGGAGCGCAGCCGCGCAATGCCCGTTGCCACGATACGGCGATGATCAGCGACCATGGATTTGCTCGGCACCAGGGGAAGCGGCGTCTCCCGTCCTCTTCCGGCCTCTTGGACCAGGCCTGCTTCATAAAGTAACTCATATCGCTGAAGCACGAGCTCCTCATTCCAATAACGGTCGTCGAAGCCAAAGGCGATCGCCGCCCGCTGCCGGCGTTCGCGTCGCGTGCCCGCGTCGCTCGCTCCGTCTGCCCAACCGATCAAGCGTGGTCGCACAACATCCAGCACCACCGGCGGGGTGCCGGAGCGGTGGTCTTCCCATGGAAAATAGTCGTACCAGCTTTGCCAGCCGCACTTGCATGAGCCCGTTGCCTGTTCTTTGCTGGTCAAAGCGAGATAGCTGATGGAGATGACGCGCTGCTGGCGTTCGGCGCCGATTCGGTCCCGATCGGCGAAGGTGTAAAGCTGCTCGATGTACCCCAAGGGCTGGCCGGTCTGCTGCTCGACCCACCCCCTCAAACCGGATTGCGGCGACCGGTGCTCAAGCGCAAAAGGTCCGGACGGCAGGGTGTCAGCCTGGCCGATGGTTAGGAGACAGGGGTCACTTTCATTTACGGCCACGACGACGGCGATCAGGTCCACTTTGACTTGGTCCGCCTTGCCGGCTTTGTCTTTCCTGGTTCCTGTTGCCTGATCGTCCATGTTCGTGAAAGTGGTTGACCCGAGCCCGGGAGCCTTAATCGATTTAATGTAAGCGAGGCTGTCCGCACGTCAACACCGCACAGCTGCATCCCCATTTTTAGCTCTTCGCACTTGCACAAAAATGTGCCAAACGCGACACCCGCGGCGGGTAACGCAAGGGAAGGAGGGATGGGTTGAGCGCAGCTGGTGATCAAAAGGGAATTGCACCGCTGGGTGTTCGGATGCGGAAAGGCCAGACTCCACTCGTCTGCCTGACGGCATATACCACGCCGATCGCCAGTTTGGCCGATCGACACTGCGACATCGTTCTCGTCGGCGACAGCGTCGGCATGGTCCTGCACGGCCTCTCGTCGACGCTGAGCGTCACCCTCGACATGATGATCATGCACGGCCAGGCGGTGCGCCGCGGTCTGGTGCGAGCATTGATGGTCGTAGACCTGCCATTCGGTTCCTATGAACAAAGCCCCGAGCAGGCCTTCCGCAACGCTGCGCGCCTGATGGCGGAGACCGGTTGTGCAGCGGTGAAGCTCGAGGGGGGCCAGACCATGGCCGAGACGATCCGCTTCCTCGCCGCGCGCGGCGTGCCTGTCATGGCCCATGTCGGCTTGACGCCGCAGGCGGTCAATACTCTCGGCGGCTACCGCGTCCAGGGGCGGGGAGACGATGCCGAGCGCATCAGGCGCGACGCCAGTGCGGTCACGGAAGCCGGCGCTTTCTCGGTGGTGCTGGAGAAAGTGCCCGAGCCGCTCGCACGGCGCATCACTGCGGAGATCGCCGTCCCCACAATCGGCATCGGCGCCTCGCCCGCCTGCGACGGCCAGATTTTGGTCAGCGATGATATGCTTGGGCTTTTCGGCTCTTTCCGGCCGAAATTCGTCAAACGCTACGCCGAACTAGGCAACCAGGCCGATGCGGCGATTGCGGCTTATGCCGCCGACGTGAGGGAACGGCGCTTTCCGGCGGCCGAACATCTCTACGCCAACGAGACGAAGGCCGGAGACGTCACATGAGCGTGCCGATCGTTCGAACCGTTGCCGAACTCCGCGCTGTTGCCGCGGGATGGCGTCGCTCAGGCGCCCGTGTCGCCGTTGTGCCGACCATGGGAGCCTTGCATGAAGGCCATCTGAGCCTCGTGCGGGCCGCGCTTCAGAAGGCCGAGCGGGTAGTCGTGACGCTGTTCGTCAATCCCAAGCAGTTCAACAGTGCCGCCGACCTTGCCGCCTATCCTCGGACGGAAAACGAAGATGCTGCCAAGCTCGTGCCGACAGGCGCACATCTGCTCTATGTACCGGATGCAGACGAGATGTATCCAGCGGGCTTCGCCACGGCCGTTTCGGTGTCCACTCTCAGTGAGGGCCTGTGCGGCGCCTTCCGGCCCGGCCATTTCGATGGCGTGGCGACGGTCGTGGCCAAGCTCTTCCTGCAGACCGGCGCTGACTTCGCCTTCTTTGGCGAAAAGGATTTCCAGCAGCTTCAGCTTGTCAGGCGCTTGGTCCGGGACCTTGACATCCCGATCACGGTGGTCGCATGTCCGACAGTCCGCGAAACCGATGGTCTTGCACTATCGTCGCGCAATAGCCGGCTCTCGCCAGCAGAACGCGCCATTGCCCCAAAGCTGGCTTCGGTCTTGCTCGACACGGCTGAGCGGCTTGCGCGTGGCTCTCCTGTCCTGCCCATGCTTGATGAAGCGCGTGCAACAATTCTGGCGACAGGCTATCGCGAGGTCGAGTACCTGGAACTTCGCGGCGAAACAGACCTGCAGCCGCTAGCAAGGCTTGACCGACCAGCACGCTTGCTTGTCGCGGCTTGGCTCGGCGACACGCGGCTCATCGATAACGTCTCAACATCCCCGGTTGGTAAGTGGCCAGGTGCGCGGCGTTCGCTTCACCGGGAAGCAGCAAAGTAATGCCGGCGATGATGGCGACCAAATCGTCCGCGTCGCATCGATGCGGGGTCGTTTAGACCCAGATTTCCCCTGGCATCGAGCAACATTCGAGGAGGTCGCGCAAAGGGCTGATGTATCGCGTATTCGAAAACTTCGTCGAGCAACTCTCTGCAAGCATCGATGCGGTCGACCTCCATGAGGCGATGGCGTCCGCCGCAGCCGGCTTCGACTTTCCGCTCTTCGCCTATTTCAGTTACCCGTCGGTCTCCGGCCAGACGCCGCGATTGATTTCAAATTATCCTTCATCCTGGACATCGCACTATCTGCAACTGCGCTACCACAGCCATGATCCGGTGATCCTGCGCGGGCTGCAAGGCTGGGATACTTTTGATTGGGGCGTGGATCGACCCCGCCAGTGTCTGCCGGCCTCGCAGCAAGAAATCCTGGAAGAAGCAGCTCACTTTGGCATTCGCGGCGGATTGACCATGTCCATGCATGACCATCGCGGCCGGTTTGCGGCGCTGACCTTCGCTTCCGACCAGTCCCGTCCGCCTCTCTTGCGGTCACTCACTCGCTACGAAAAAGCATTGCAGCTGGTCGCAATCAACTTTCATATACATGCCCGGCGCCAGCTCGCCGAAGATTGCGTGGTGGATGGCATAACGCTGACCCCGCGGGAGTTCGAATCCCTGAAATGGGCGGCGCGCGGTAAGTCCGCCTGGGATATCAGCCAGATCCTCGGCGTCTCGAAACGCACCGTGACCTTCCATCTGGAAAACGCCAAGGCAAAGCTTGGCGTGCGAACCATAAACCAGGGCATAGCACGGCTGACTGCTTCCCGTCAGTGGAGATCCTGACCTCCTTTTGTTGGAAAGCTGTAAAGGTCTACAGGCTGCATCAATGTCGGCTTTGCTCTTCGATGGCGGGAACACATCCTGCACGGAGGCGACAGATGATGCAGCTGATAACACCTGAACTCTACGGCGAGTTTCAAAACGAGCTCAACGAAATGCACGGGCTCAGGCATCGGGTCTTCAAGGAAAGGCTGGATTGGGAAGTTCAGACGGAAAGCGAGATGGAAACAGACGCATTTGACAGCCTAAACCCAGTCTATCTGCTTCTCAAGGGATCCGACTGGCGAATTTGCGGTTGCGTCCGTCTTTTACCGACTACCGGACCGACAATGTTGCGCGACACCTTTCCGACGCTGCTGGGTGAGACTGCGGCGCCCGCGAGTGCCCGCATTTGGGAGAGCAGTCGTTTCGCACTCGATCTCCCTCCGTCAGCGCCTAAGTCTGGCGGACTGGCGCAAGCAACCTACGAGCTCTTCGCCGGCATGATCGAATTCGGCTTGGCGAACAATCTCACTCGGATAGTGACAGTGACCGATACGCGCATGGAACGGATCCTGCGTCTCGCAACGTGGCCGTTGTCGCGCATCGGACAGCCGAAGCCGGTTGGTAACACGGAGGCGGTCGCCGGTTTTCTCGAGATTTCCCACGCTAGCCTCAAGCGCATCCGCTGGAGGGGACGTCTGAACGGACCTGTATTATGGCAACCGGTTCTCGGCCTGTCGGCGTAGCGCTTAACGATGCTCAGCCTGACCAATTCTCCTGTCCGCGGGCGCTCCGTACGGTTGATATGCTGGCCGGACGGCGTAGTGCGAAGCTTACGACTATTCCGGTCGATTCCCCCGCACGACCTGGGCCCAGGAAGTTTTTAGGTGCAATCCGCAATTCCGGCGTTACCACGCCAAATGGCGCGCCCCGCCGCAGACACCCGAGTTTTTGGACGCCGTAAAAGCCCGGATTTTTTTACGCCGCAAAAAAGCAGCAACTCCGGAATCGTTCACAGAGCAGCCAAGGCCTGCACCGCTGGACGATTGCTCCTCTCAGCGGTGCCTTCTGGTACCAAAAAAAGCCCCGGTGCTGGGTCGATGCGCCGGGGCTTTGGGCACGTACGAGCTACACCAACATGTCCGCTTATGAACGTGCGCTAATAAAGTGAACGAATGGTGAATCGCGCAATAGCTCGCCGAACGGGATTCGTATTCATGCTCCCATGTAAGAAGTGTGCTGGCGTGGTCAACGCTGCCGTAGGCCTAAGAGCGCACGCTCAAGGCTGGGGTGAAGCCCGCAGGATCAGTGAATCACATGATCAGTTTGCCGCCTGATTGTAAAGCACCAGCGCGTGAGGGCAACAGGTGGACCTGCATGCTACAGCATTCCCCTTTTCCTCAGCAGCAGCCTCGAACGCCGCGCTGACATCTTGTGGGGTCACCCGGTATTCAAAGCCGTCGACGCAGGCTTGGATCTTTCACTTGGGTCCCCTATTCGGCCACTTCATGAATTCCTCAGCGGCACCTTCGACGTGGTTGACCCCGGAGGATGTTTGGAAAGAGGGCAGATTCAAAGAGTTAGAGATCAGTACGCAACATTCAAATCTGCTCCAATGTTTTTCGATCTTTTTGTCCCACCACTTGGAGCACGATCCACCGGCGGCTACTAGTTGGCCGCACGAACACCGGAAGCCAACAAGCTCTGGTTGATACAGGAGAGATTGCATTGGAGGCCCGTCTCACTGTCGCGCCCCTTCGGGCGTTTTTTGTGCGGCAGGTAAGCGGCGACGAGTGTACACTAGCTTGCTGACAACAAGGCCGGCCAATGAACACCGCGCTCCTGCTGATGGCGCAGAATGGCGGCAAGGCCATTAACCCCGATCGACGATGTCCGTAGATCTCGACCAGTACATCGACCAGCGGACCGAAGCCGCACGAAAGGAAATGAGGAGTCTAATCGAGTAGCGAAGCTGAATCAGGCATCTGCCTCGGGCTCGCGTGGATGTGTCTGTCACGCGCCGTTCACGCGTGCGCCCTTTGAGCACTCGTGCATCCGGCGAAAATGCAGGCCCCCAAGCCGGTCAGTACAGTATGAGGTCAATGAATGTTCGTAAGCAGTTGAATCGAAACGCCTCGACATGGAAATCCGTCCCATCTGATGTGGGAGAGCAAGCCGACTTTCGGCTGTCAGATGCGCGCCAGAACCGGTCGCCCCGCCATTGTCTGCCCATAGTCGTGCGATTTACGACGATTGTGCCTGAGCCGGAATCAGGCCACTTTTCAGGGTTCCTAAATTCCGGCCACGGTTTCGCAGGCCGCCGGTGTGGGCGGCATTTGACGTGATTCTAAGGAGTGCACCTGCGCCCCTGTTAAACGGGCAGACGATGCCTTGACTCGCCGTGGCCAAAACCGGGTGCCGGAATTACTCTCAAACCAGCGCATCAGTAGCTTCAGCCCTGCGTGCCGACCACCTTGTTGCCGCGCACAATTACAGTCTTTCGACCGGGGGCGAAATCGTGCTGGCCCTGGCGTTCCATAACCACCAACGCCGCATCATCGGATTGACTGGGGTGTCGGACGCGGCCGGCCCCGACATCCGACCCGCGTCTCCCCTGGCCGAAGTATTTTACTTTCAGGCGGTCGAGGTCCGCTCCAACCCCGTCGACCTTGGGAAGCGACGCCGAGTCGATCGGAATCTCTTCGATCGCCGTCCAACCCTTCATGTTTTCTTCGGCAATTGTCTTGGGACTTTTCGCCATAACAGCCACCTTTCTAGCCTCACATTACCACCGCTTGGACTACCATCCCAGTCCCAAGCAAGTGAATTGCCTCAGTATTTTATACTCGATCGCCCATTCCGGGGCAGTAGTACGGCCGTGAGGCATGTCCCTTATATAGGCCTGCTTGGCTTGGAACAAAGCCTGCGCCGGCGCCGCGCCCGCAGCGAAGGCCGCCCAGAAATTGCGGTGAATGGGTTCCCCGAAGAAGTTCAGCTGACCGTCCAACGGTGAATAGTGGGCTCCGGTACAGCCTACATAGGCGAGCGCTCCCAGTTCCAGCAAACGCAAGGCCAGCGACGAAGCGGCCGTCCTCGGTGTGACCGTCCAATGATCGCTGGCCCGCGTCGCGATCTCCTGTACCGTCAGGGCGCCCCAGCAGCAGCCTGTGAGCACGGTGGCTCCATGGGCCTTGATGCTACCGGCAAGATTGGTGAGGTTCACCGCCTCGACCGCCCCCCCGTAGTCTTCGCCCCAAAAACGGGTCCCGTCGGTGTCGGACCCGTGTAGCATGAAATAAAGCTGCCGCGCATCGAAGTGTCCGGTGCGAACCTTTCCGAAGTCGTCGGGGCCGCTGACCAGAATTTGACCCTGTCCGCTTAGTCTACGGAAGACCTTGTCCGCGAACGGCCGCTCGGCATTCCGCGACGCGAACTTCACCGGTGTGGTACGGTTGTCTTCTGCCGCGAGGCAACCGAGCAGGAAGGCCGCGCTCGAACAGTCGGGGATCCGCGACACCGGCAATTCCCCGAGACCGTCTCCGTCGGCATCGCCATACCGCTGGTCGCTCCAGACGACGAAGCGGTCAGGATCGGACCTCGCCGAGACCCTGTCCCTCAGGTCCGAGGGCAGAACGTCATAAATCAGGGCGGGAACGACGTTGTAGTCGCCAAGTATTACAACACCCTTCACTCCCGTTGCGGCATCCTGGATCTTGGCAAAGGTAGCTTCCTCGCCCATGGCTTCTACAAGTGTGCCGCCGCCTTCCTCAATCATTGTCCTCGCGGCGGCGTAGCCTGTGTCGCCAATCTTGCGACGCAGGCGTTGCGGATCGGTGACGAACAACAGTCTGGGAAGGACACGGCGATTCGCCAGATAGCGATTCGACATATCGTCAGAGGGAGAAGCTGAACTGCCTGTATTTTGCTCGATGTCTATGGTGATGGTCACCCGCTTCAGCACTGCCGGGATCTTGGCCGTGATCTCCAAGTTTGTATCGACCGGAATCTGAGGCGCTGCTGTCCCGGAAGGCGGACTTCCGCCAAGAGAGGCCGGTGGCGGCCCGGCCGGCGTCGTAAGTGTCGAGACCGCCGTTGCGGGCTCAAGGACGAATTCGTCACGCGGCTTGGGCTGTGGATCGCTCAGTTCTCCCTCTGTTATGCTGATCCTTACCTGTCCACGGGAAACGTCCACCGTAAACTGACCGTTCTTATCGGTTCTGGCCCAGACAAGCGGACTGCTTGAATTGCGAAGCAGCCGCAGAACCTTCGGATTTGGATGCGCCGCCCCGTTTCGGCCGGTCGACATGCCGAAGAATCGAGTGTCGGGAAATCGGGACAGAACATGCTCTTCGAAAGCGTTGTACGAGGCATGGTGGGGCAGCTTAATGAAAGCATACGGCCCCGCCTCCGCCACGTGGTCCAACATAGCCGCCATTTCATCCTCAAGGCCTTCGATCTCGGCATCGGCAAACTGCATGTCGCCGGTGAGCAGGCAACGATTGGCACCTTTCCCGACGGATATGACAATACTCTGGTTGTTCTTAGCAGCGCCCGCGCCGGGTCTGTCGAGAAAGTCGAGGACCGCATCGGGAAGAATGACGTCCGTCGTCGGATTGCCTTCGGTAAGTGTCCGGTAGATGGCAACGTCGTCGAAATCGCCAGTGTGCAGGCTGGCAATTGCGTCGACAGCGTCATGATCGAATTGCGCGATGGTCTCCGCGCACAGAACAAGTTGTTCCGCTGACGGTCCGAGCACCTTCAGACCAATATTGCGGAACTGCCTCTCAAGATCAGAAATTTCCGTATCCTCGAGGCCACGGTAGCGAACGACCCTCGTGCCGCGCTGCTCCAATGTTTCGATCATCTCGATGTAGAGATCACGCTGCGAGGCAGCGTCGGATATGAACGCCTCTATGGTCGCATCGCTCGTTCCGGGAGCCAGAGGCTCTTCCTGAAGGCTGGCCAGGATACGAAACCGCAGGCGATCGGATGCATCGCTGCCGAGCGCGAGTCCGTAGCCGGCGAATTCATCGGCAACCAGAGCGACCTTGGGCGCGATGACCTCCCGCTCGACCATTTCCGGCAGGCACCCAATGTGATCGGAATGACAATGCGTCAGAATGAGCAGGGAAAGTTCGAGCGGCCCGTCCGGCTGGTCCATCAGCTCACGGAGCTGCACGGGGATGGAAGGGTGCCCGGAGGACCCAGTGAAGTCGCCCTTATGGGCGCCGTCAATGAGGATGGTCTTGTCGTCGCCCTGAACCAATATGCAATCGCCATACTGGCTTTGACCTACATCGAGAAAATGGATCTGCATTGCATCCCCCGGTTGATAAGCCTCGCCTTAGTATGATGCATTGGCGATCAACAATAAATCGCCTTCTGTTGGAGGGCGCTAGTTTTCTTGTAAATTACAAAACGAGACTTCAGCATTGTCTGCTGCATTTCCGAGCCGCCGCTTTCCATCCCGCACGAGCCGCATAGCGTTCGGAGCGCCGAAATTTGCACGAAGCCTTCGCGCGTCACCGCGGAAAGGCCAACGACCGAGGTAAGTAGCCACCAAAAGAGAAGCTACGAAGTCGGCACCGCTGACCTAACAGCAGATGCTTGAAATAGGGCCCGCAAGCCGGCCCCTATTTCACGCTCAAGCCGAATCCCCGTACCAGTCGCCTCGGCGGGATATTGACTAAGCCACTGCTCAGTGACCCGTGCGCTCCGTTTTTGACTGGACACCGCTCGCTACATGGCTGATGCGACGTACTGAGGTCCGCTTTTCAGAGTACGGCAGCCAGCGCATGAAGGGCTGAGTATGCTTTGGAATCCTCTGCGCGAGCCTGCGATCCTTCAGATATCCGCGACACCCAGGATCTGATGCCTCACCGTGAATTTGAGCGCGTGTTGAACGGGTACCAACTCAGTCTCCATCTCCTCCGGAATCGGTAGAAACACTTGATTCTTCAAAACGAGTGGGGCCTGCTGAAGCGTGATCTTCCCCGTGCGTTCCCGCTTCTCGTTTTCCTCCACGAGGCGTTCGAATTGAAGGTCGTAGTACACGACCGCCGAACCCTCGCTGTAGAAGAGATAGCCACCTCTATATCCTCCCCAGGAGAAGTCTGCGGAAGGCTTTCGCTCTAAGAATATCCTTCGATAGAGGACGTGGGCGTCGTTGGTCAACGCCAGATAGTATCGAGCAAGGCCGAGGGCCGGATCGACGTCCCTCGCATCCAGTATCTTCGCATCGACATCCGTTCCCAGCAGACTAACCTCCAGCTCCTGCCTGCGCTCATCGAGCGTCTTCCCCTCGGTTTCCCTGGCAATGTCATGGACCGCCGAAGGTACACGGATGACGTCCGAAGCTCCGACGGAGGTCGGCCTTGCGGAACCGAAGCTCCTGCGACCGAATACGGCAGCCACCTTCTCGGGCGGCATTTTGGTTAGCGCAGCAAGTTGGTGGATGCGTCCTACGTCCGCGGGATCAATTTCGAAATATTCGACGCTCGACTGTAGCCTTCTCAACAGCGAATCGAAATCGCGCTTCTTCAGATCCGGAAAACACGACTCCAGATGAGGAAAAACGGAATCGCGGATGAAGATGTCGAACACGGCATCGAAAGAATATGAGTCCCTCAATCCAATGAGTCGTTTTATCTGTTGATGCCGAAAGTCGACGAAGAGCACCTTCTCGCCGGCTCCCGAAGGCGAAGATGTGGCCCAGAGCATCGCTCCGTGAGTGAGTTCACCGGCCTTCACATGAAGGCTTCCGACGAGGTATTGCGCCCGCAATCGGTCCAGTAGCTGGAATTTGAAAGCCTCTTCATTAATGGGAAGAGCGGTGATCGTGCGGAGACAAGTGACTCTGTCTGAAAGCACCACGGCGTTGCAGAAGTTCTGGAGGTAGTTCATCTCCACTCGTTGACGCTGTCCATCTGTTGAAAGAAGTACCACCGTCTTTCCCTGATCGGAGAACGCCTGGACGATCGACTGATCGTGCCCATCGCGTGCGAAATAAACTTTGTCGCGTTCGCTCGACTTATAGCTGTCCAATCGCGTTCTTTGATTCAGACCATGGACTCGCACAGTTGTGGCACCCGCCAATTCCCATAATTTCATCTGCGAAAGATACTTGTAAAAGGATGAGAATCTTTCCGGCAGCCCCGGCGTCTGTGAGATGTGGTGAGCGAGGCCCCGCTCGACGGCGCGCACGAGGCATTGGACCAGTTGGCGGCTTTCGTCCGTTACCGCCTCGCGGCCCGCAGTCGGCCGGAGCACCGAGCTATTTATCATTCCTCCGAGGCCGAAGACCGTGGCGATGGGTACGTTGGCGAGCATGAATCCATGCTGGTAGGCAGAGATCACGTTGCGCGTAGTAGAGAAGATGGCCGCGACATCTGTCTCCTTTCCTTCCCAAAGTAGTTTTTGTACTTCGACTTCAGCCTGACCGTTCTGCAGAGCACGGATCCACACGCTGGCCTCTGCCAGTCCGTCGCTCACGGTCCACCTTTCTCCCTCGTCCCTCTCGACGATTGGAAACCGATCCTGTCCGAGCCTGCTGTCGCCGACGTATATCGGTACGTCAAGAAATCTTACGATGGGCTTGAGGTACTCAACAATCTGGCCAAGCGAGATTTCGTCTATCAGAGTGCCCGTCACTGTCGTACCCGGCGGCGCATCCGCCGGACCGGCCTCGTAGAAGACGCAATCGTCCTTAGCCGACAACGATGCTCTGTCCGCGAAGCTCAGGATCGAACAATCGTCGGAATGCGTGCGCGTCAACACCTCAAGACGCGAGCAGACGCCGAAGTTTGCCATCCCGCCGATGCCGAAAGTACCAACGACTCCGGCCGACTTCGCTTCTGCGGTGTGCTTTCCGCTCTTCCCGATGCTCCAGAAGAAGTTCGCAAGATCGTCCCGGGTCATACCGATGCCGGTGTCGGAGATAGACAGACGATTACCGGAAAGCGCAATCTGTATCGAGTGGTCGATTCGTCGCCTCGCCCCTCTCTCCCGGTAGCTTTGAAGTCTTATCGCGTCGAAGGCGTTCTGCACGTTTTCTCGAAGGAAAGCGAAGGGTGACGTGTAGATCTCCCGGGCAAGCAGTGGAAGGATTCTTTCAAGATCGACTTCAATGGGATGTGCTTTTGCGGCCATGCTCTACTTCTCGATCTTAATGATGTTGGAAAACCGACGGGAAAGCTCCCGCCGCAGCAGGATCGCTGCCGCATCGTCGAACTCCTCGGCGTGCCGTGACCACATCTCCCGGAAAGCGGCGTCCCGCCCGAGCCGACCGGAGGCGAACATCCCATGCTCAAGCTCCAGGCGTGTCAGATCGGCGCGGGAAACCGACTGCACGACGGCGAAAATTTCGGAAGATTGCTCGAGCTCCGCGAGGGCATCGAGATACCGTTCACGCACCTCAACGCCCTCGGCGACGTGGTCTTTCAGGAGATCGGCAACCGCTTGCGGTCCCTGTTCTTCGTAAAGCCGATCGGCTTCGCCGAGCAAAGGAGTACCTCTGTCCAGCAACGCTTCGGCGTCCGGAGACACTATTTGCGCGACGACTTCGTCGAAATCGCGCATCAGCGCCTCGGCCGCCTCCGAGACTATCGAGTGCCGGTATATCTCGACCGCGCTCGTAACCGCTTCGACGACGCGATCGAGTTCGAAACCTGGCTTCACCTCGGCCTCGACAGCCTCAATCAGCGACCGGAAGCGGGAGTCTGTCAGCCGCAGGCGGTTGATGTCCAATGGAACGACGTTGCCGGACAGTGTGATCATAGGGCCATGCGTATAGATGCCGAAGGCGACGCCCACCACCCAAGCGCCCCCAGGACAGCTCCGCATTGCGCCGATTAGGTCACGGACCGCGATACCGTGCTCCGCGACCTGATGGCTGGCAGCAAGGCCGGTGCATTCGAGGAAACCATCCCAGGATAATAGCGCCTGAAGGAGGGTCGTCGCATTTCGGACGCAATACCGGCGCCAACCGTTCTTGCTCGCCTTATCTAGCTTTTTCTTATTCTCGTCGCCGCGATCGGATATCCCTCGGACGACCAGATGCGGTACTGGATGCACCCGCGACGAAGCCGCGTTGGCGAATCCTGCGGCCTCCATGTCGATGGCGATGAACTTGCGATCGACCCGCTTGACCTCATCCGCGAACGCCTTCGATGCCACGACAACGTTACCGGATGCAATGTTGCCGCAGTGCAAGGTCGGAGGCGGCGAGCAGACCTCCGCTTTGTCCGGAATATTGATCCCGGCATAGTAGCTCGAAGCACCGGCTTGCCAGCCCTGGTAGGCCGATCGACCCGCGAATTCGAAATTCGCAAGCGTTTGCTTCATCCCAAAGTCCAGCGGCCAGTGTTGCCCCGAATGCCGCAATTCATAGCCGCCGCCAGCCGACTCCGCCCTCGAGTTGGCCAGATATTCGTTAACCTCAGTGGCGATAGCGACATCACCGATCGACAAGTCTTCGTCCAGCGCCCCCGCCGTGCCCAGCATTACCAGAAGCCCGACCTCGGCATGATCAAGCAGCTTCTGCGTTCCATGCTGCGCCTTTAGAAGACCCATACCACCAAGGAGATGCGCGACGGCGGTCACGGGGCCAAAATCCAGCACGTGAAAGAAGGTGCCGTCGGCTCTCACGGAGCGGATAATCGGAGCCAGTTCGAGCACGTACTCGAGCTCTTCCGCGAGGGGCACAATGATACCGATGTCGAAACGGGGCTTTGCGGGCATTCCTGGACGCTCGAAGGAATCGGCAGACTGATGATAGCCGCCCCGCTCGCCGGAAGATACGGCGCCAGCTCGATTTCTGGTCCCGCGGCTCACTGCATCTCGCGGCTGCGCAAAGCTGCCATATAGTATACGCGGCGACGTGCGCAGGTTCGGGTCGCCTCAAGCCAGTTCTCGTGGATCTTCACTGATTGCGCGATTTTCCTGCTCGATTAACTGCAGAAGCGCGGCGTAACCGCCAAGCAGGCGCACCGGCGGAATATTTTCGCGCAATCCCTGTAACGTGAAGGAGAAGGTAACTAATGAGCGCGGCTCGTGCGCGTGAGGTATATCCGAACGTGTGCAGCAGATCGTTGCGCTCTCCCCGGACACATCCGCGCGCCACAGAGCCTCGGTGGCCGGCCGCTCGGACGCGCAGGGTGGAGCCAAAAATCCACAGATGCATTCCGGTCATATGCTAGCTGCCAAGCATATGACCGGCATTTCGCAAGGCGCCTAGGAAGAGACCGGCATGGACGGTGACATCGATCTTGGCCTGCATTGACAGGGGCATGCTGGCCCAGTTCTCCAATGGCGAAATGAAATGTGAGAAAGTGCCATTGACCATGCAAGAGCGGGTAACAAGGCCTTGTCTGTTCAACGCGACCACGCCCGTCTGGTCGGCTCGATATCGGATGGCTGCGATCCGCTGGACCTCCGAGTCACCATCGACCCGCACGTCGAAAACCAGGACACCGTGGCTCCTCGTGGCTATCTCTGCGGCTTTTTCGTTGAAGCTTAGGGAGAGTGAGCGGACGCTTTCGACCGCCATCTGGAAAATCGCCAAATCCAGTTCATCCAACGCCATGTAGGCTATTGCGCGCAATATAGGGGTGATTGCAACGGCGGATTCGTGTTCCAGATCGAACTGATCCTGAAGCGGGGCGCGCGCACTGTCCTTGAATTTGGGCTTCTGCACTCCCGCCGTTAACGAACTCCGTTCCTTCCTCGTTATTCACCAATTTCGCGTGTGGCTTATGCAAGCATCCGTAACGCAGATTTGGATAGGTCAGCTTCTTTCCCAGCAATGCCTCGAGTCGCTTCGCATTTGTCCTTCTGAGCATATGCTTGGGTTTGGACATCCATGAAAGAGCCCGCTGTTGGCGCCCGGTGCGCCACGGCACGTCAGCGATCAGACTCCACCGGGTTCACAAAGTTGACTCGCTGGGGTAGAGGGAGCGCAGAGAAATCTCCGGTCGCAGCCTTACCCGGTCAAAACAAGGATACCACGATGAAGACTCTCGTCATCTGCTCCGGCGGATTGGACTCCGTTTCCCTTGCTCACAGCGTGGCAGCGGAGCACGAGCTCGCCGGCCTCCTGTCTTTCGATTACGGCCAACGGCACAGGAAAGAATTGGGCTTCGCCGCTCTCTGCGCGGAGCGACTGAACACTACGCACCAGATCATCAACATCCCCGAAATCGGCCGCGGCCTTTCCGGCTCAGCGCTCACCGATAATTTCGACGTGCCGGACGGCCACTACGCCGAAGACACGATGAAGATCACGGTAGTGCCGAACCGGAACGCCATCATGTTGGCAATTGCCTTCGGTCTCGCCACCGCGCACAAGGCCGAAGCGGTGGCGATGGCCGTCCATGGTGGGGACCATTTCATCTATCCAGATTGCCGTCCGGCCTTCATCGAAGCTTTCCAGATGATGCAAGACCGCGCGCTGGAAGGCTACGCAGAGATTCGCCTTTACACGCCTTACGTCAACCTCACGAAGGGCCACATCGTCCGGGATGGAGCAAGACACGGAACGCCATTTGCGGAGACCTGGTCGTGTTACAAGGGCGGCGAGCGTCACTGCGGACGGTGCGGGACCTGCGTGGAGCGGCGCGAGGCGTTTCATCTCGCGGGGCACGCTGATCCTACCGACTACCAAGACCCTGTCTTCTGGCTCGAGGCGCTGCGGAGGAGAAGCGCCTGATGTTCCGCATCACCAAGGAATTCCACTTCTCGGCCTCGCACCAGCTCACCTCTTTGCCGCCGGATCATCAGTGCGCGCGCCTGCACGGGCATAACTACATCGTCGAAGTGGAACTTTCGGCGAAGGATCTGGACGCGCACGGCTTCGTGCGCGACTATCACGATCTGGCGCCGCTCAAACGCTATATCGACGAGAGCCTCGACCATCGGCACCTCAACGAGGTGCTGGGACATGAGCAAGTCACGGCGGAATACTTGGCCAGACATTTCTATGAATGGTGCAAGGCACGTCTGCCGGAAACCGCGGCCGTGCGGGTGAGCGAAACCCCGAAAACCTGGGCGGAATACCGGCCGTGACGGACACGTGTCCCGCAATCCGTGTGAGCGAGATATTTGGGCCCACGATCCAGGGCGAGGGAGTGCTCATCGGTTTGCCTACAGTCTTCATCAGAACCGGCGGGTGTGACTACCGGTGCTCCTGGTGCGACAGCCTCCATGCGGTGGACAGTCAATTCCGCCACCAATGGGAGATGATGCCAATCGATGCGGTGTGGCAAAGCGTCGTTGGGCTTTCCGGTGGCCGGCCAGTGATGGTGTCGCTGTCAGGCGGTAATCCGGCCATTCAGCCCTTCGGTGCGCTGATCGAGCGAGGCCATGGTGAAGGTTACCGGTTTGCGCTGGAAACCCAGGGTTCGGTGGTCAGGGACTGGTTTGCGGATCTTGATGTGCTGGTTCTCAGCCCAAAGCCGCCGTCAAGCGAAATGAGGACCGATTGGGCTGCATTCCAGGCGTGCATAGAAGCGGCGCAGCAGAAGCCGCAAATCGTGCTCAAGCTCGTTGTTTTCGACGAGAATGACTACGCCTACGCCAAAGACGCCGCGGCGCGATTTCCGCACCTTCCGGTCTATCTGCAACCCGGCAATCACACGCCACCGCGCCCTGGCAATGAAGACGCACCTGTCGACCTGGACGGAATAATAAAACGCATGGAGTGGCTTGTGGAAAAGGTGACACACGACAGGTGGTTCGAAGCACGCGTGTTACCGCAGTTGCACGTTTTGCTCTGGGGAAACAGGAGAGGCGTCTAGTCGCGCCTGTGCGGGAAATGCGCCGCCATTTGGCGGCGCTGCCGGGTACTTCCTGAGGTGCTCGATGCAGAGATGGTGCTGGGCGCTCGAAAGTGAGCGCGCACCGGAGCGGCTAGCTACCGCTCCGCTGTATTGTGGCCGCAACCTTTGGCAGCCATCTATCCATGGCGTGGATGGGCTTCATCGAAACAAACGATTTTCTCAACCTTCCGGAATCTCGCATTGACCTCAGCGCCGGCACGCATCGACCATCCGCTGTCTCTGTCGCGTGAAAAGGGACCCGAAAGGGGAAAATCTTTGCATGAGCTCAGACGTGCGCTGGAAATTGTCCTGGGAATGAGTTGCAGCAGGCCGACGATTTCGAATTGTCCGACCTCTCTTTGTTAGCGGAGTCTTTCCCCTCTCAGAACCGTTGAACGGCGGGCGCCACCTAGTCCTAACTCATTCAGGCCAGTCCGCACCTGCCTCTTCCCGCAAAGAAATTCGACAGCCCATCTTTGCGCCCGTCATTGCCGTCGCTGGTCGGCAAAGCTTCCGGACTGACCGGGGCTGACGCCGGAACTCCTCTTTCACTCGCAGCCGCGAACACTGCAAACCACCAGTCGTCTCAGAGTCGTTTGCCGCGTTAATTTGTCAACGCGGATAAGACTGGAAGCAATCCAAACTACACAGACATAAGTAGGCAAGCAATGTTGTACGTATGACGTTCGGAATGGTAATGGGATACTTTACAAAGCGCGACACCAATCAAATTATATACCGCAGCTGGGAGGAGTCGGAACAGTCAAGCGCCAAGATGAGAATTTTGGCGCTTAAGCTTGATCGTGTCGGGGACTTTTGGATGTCTCTAGCGCCCCTGATGGACCTGCGTCAGCGCTTTGCGCAAGCCCACATTACGCTGGTGGTCGGAAGCTGGAACATCGACACTGCAAAACAGTTCAACCTCGCCGACGATTACGTTGCTTTTGACTTCTTTCCTCGCAACCCGAAGGTCGATACCCGCAAGAAAGCGGCCGACATACGGCCGCTGCTGACCGGCGAGTTTGATCTTGCCATTGATATGCGTGTCCCGGATGAGACAAGGCCCATTTTGCTCGAAGTCCCCGCCAGGCATCGTGCGGCGATAGTTGATCCTTACGGAATGCATCAGATCGATATTGCGATAGCGCCATTCGATCTGAAATTGCGCAGAACCATCTTCTACAAGCTGGCCCAAAAAATAGGGATCGCCGACAAACTCCCTCGCACATGGCTTGATTGGTTCGTTGACCGTAAGCAGGTACGTCTCCAGCATGTGTCGGAAATCCTCCTCTTTCTGGTCGCAAAGGCAGCGGCCTGTTTCGACGCAGAAAGTGAAGCGGGCCGCCGACAAAGTTCGACAGAAGGCAAGTCCCCGATCGTCGTGGCTCCGTTTTCGAATTCCAGCCTGCGCGATTGGCCGATCGAAAACTTTGGCAAACTTGTCGCTGCTCTTTCTACCCGTCGTGAGGTGATCCTCGTCGGCCGTGGCGAAAGCCGGGAAGCGCTTGAGGAGGTCGCGATGACAGCCCGCGACCGTGGAGCCGCGGAGATTCGAACGGCTGTCGACTTGTCAGAATTGGAATTCAATCATCTCATGAATTCGGCCGCGCTCGTGGTGTCGAACAATTCAGGCACTGGGCATGTCGCTGCCCAGCTTGGCCGCCCTACTGTTGGAATTTTCACCGCGTCACATCTACCGGAAATTTGGGGATTTCGTGGTCCCCTGGTCAGCATGCTTATGAGCGTTATTGAATGTCGCGGATGTGGTCTGGACAAAGTGCGGCGCTGTCCGGTCAAAGTCCGCTGCAAGTTCGACATCACGCCCGATCTGGTGATTGCCGAGGTAGACGCCTTGATGAATTATTGTAAGGGGCGGGACAAACTTATTGTGGCTCGCGGGCGGTGCGGCCAGAACGACGATCGCGCGCGAAGAGGCAGCTCAGGGCCCATGCCGTAACCCGGCCGGTCGATTACTCCATCTGTGGAGCGCCAGACTATACGGATCGCGGTAGCGATCCCCTGTCGACAGCGGTGTTTGATATCCGACAAGCTCAGCCGACTGGGCGATGGCTTGGACATAGGCATAGCCAGATGTCGACCATCTAGATCCCGATCGCAGCCACCAAGGCAAACAGGTTGCCTCGACGACCTTTCGGCCGCTGCCATGCCGCATGTCCGCCGACGGTCTGCCCTTGTTTTTAAGAGAGCACGCGCCTGTGGCGAATGCGGCACTGCGTGAGAGGTCCTGCGCGTTATCGCTCCGCCGCTGCTTGGCACGGCACTTGCGCCCGAGATGGCAGCAGCGTTCGACCGGAGCGCCGCCAGTGAGAGGCCTTGAAGCAGGAAGAGCCCGACCCGATCCGGCAGGGAGAGAAACGGTGTTAGCTCCACAAGTCCACAGCGCGAACGCCGGGCCTCGTAAGCCCCATATCGCGCGGCTTTACGTTCAGGTGCTTGCCGCCGTCGCCCTTGGCGTCGCTGTTGGCTTTTTCTATCCGGCGACCGGAGAGGCTCTGAAGCCGCTCGGCGATGCTTTCATCAGGCTCGTGAAGATCATCATCGCGCCTGTCACCTTCCTGACAATTGCGACCGGCATCGGCGGCATGAACGATCTCAAGAAGGTCGGCCGGGTCGCCGGCAAGGCAATGATCTATTTCCTCACCTTCTCGAGCCTCGCATTGATTGTTGGTCTCATTGTCGCAAATGTCGTTCAGCCGGGTGCCGGCCTGAACATCGATCCGGCGTCGCTCGATGCCCAGGCCGTGAAGGGCTATGCCGCCAAGGTCCACGAGCAGTCGGTGACCGGCTTCCTGATGAACATCATTCCCTCGACGATCGTTAGTGCCTTCGCCGAAGGCGACATCATGCAGGTCCTGTTCTTCTCGGTGCTGTTCGGCATCGCTCTGGCGATGGTCGGCGACACGGGCAAGCCTGTGCTTTCTTTGCTTCAGGCGCTCCTCGCGCCGGTGTTCAAGCTGGTCGGCATTCTGATGAGGGCCGCGCCCGTCGAAGGGTCGAGCGCCAGGCGTTCGGTCGTGAGCCTCGGCATCCCGGCCGGATATTCATTCAATCTGCACGGCACCAATATCTACATGACGCTGGCCCCCCTCTTCGTCGCCCAGGCGACGAACACGGATCTGTCGATCGGCTGTCGGATCCTGCTGCTGTTCGTCGCCTTGCTCTCTTCGAAGGGAACAACTCGCATTACCGGTGCGGGCCTCCTCACGTTGGCTGCAGCGCTCTTTGTCGTTCCGACCGCCCCAGCTGCCGGCGCGACGCTTATTCTTGGCGTTGACCACTTTGTGTCGGAGTGCCGTGTGCTGACCATTTTTCTCGGCAACGCAGTGGGAAGGCTCGTGTTGCCCGGAGCAGGGGGAGCCGGATGATGGACGATTGGCAAAGGCTCTCACGAGCGGGTCCTTCGGCGCTCGGGCGTTGAAGGGCAGATCGCCCGGCGTGATGACCGGTGGTCTCGGCTGGCAACTCGCGAACGCCGCTCAGCTATTGCAGTCAGCCCGTTGGAGCGAAGCCGTCATTAATCAACCTCCAGATGGCGCCGGCATCGACATTGTGAGCCCCCCGCGACTGCCGATACTGCGGGAACTGCCGGGCAAGCGATCCAAAGCGACGACCAACTTTCACGCCAAAAGGCCAGCCGTTGCCGCCCCGCTAACGGCTGATTGGAGCCCGACCCATGTCCAAGCAAAACGCCGGCCTTGTTGCCGTAATCGGTTTCTTAGTCCTCGCCCTGTCCGTGCTGGGAACGCTAAAGCGACAGCCAGATAGGTTGACGACCTGCAACGGCTCGGAGATTAACGCCTTGCTCGCGGCGGACTTGAGGATACTCATTCCGCAGCATCGCGACGCACTCCTCAACGACCTCGCCTCGCCAATCGCCGGCAATCCGCAGGGTGGCGTCCCCCTGGTCTCATTCCTCGACTACAACTGCCCGCCGTGCAAGGAAATGGACCTCATTCTCCAGCAAGCCCTCAAGCATGATCCCAATCTGAGGATTGTGCGTAAACAGCTCCCGGTCCTGGGACCTGCTTCCGAATTCGCCGCGCGTGCGGCGCTCGCCTCCCACAAACAGCGAAAATATGAGGCGTTTAATCGCGCCCTTTTTGCTTTTCCCGGCTTGGTGAACCAAAGAACCACCCTAGTCATTGCGGCACGTGTCGGCCTCGATGTTGAGCAGCTCAAGCGGGATATGGAAGGCCCGGCCATCACCGAAGCCATCGCACGCGATCGCGCGCTCGCGAACGAGCTGTACATCACCGGCACGCCGGCGTTGGTGGTCGGCGACGAAGTGATAGCCGGGGTGGTAGAGACGGCCGGGCTGCGAAGCTGCATCGCCGATGTGCGCGCAAACGCCAAGGTTCAGTCTTCCACAGCTGCAAAATCGGCATTTTGACCGCATCAACTGCTCTCGGGACCAGAGTCCTGAGCGCCCGCGCGCCTGAAGGCGCGCGCCGGGTGCTCGTGCACCGAGCCCGCTTTTCTTCGACAGGCTCAGGCGGTCTCGGCCATCCGGCTTCGCCCCCTGACGCGGGCAGCCTGTCGGCTGCTGACGGTCGCCGGCCTTCGGCCGTCGCGGTTTTTCTTGGTGGCCTTCCCCGGTGGCGCGCGGTGGGCGGCACTCCCTTCTAGGCCAGCCGCGGCATCCCGCAACCCTCCGCTTGCCGCTCCGGGTCCTCCTCTTCGTTCCGGTCCTTCGGATGCGGTCTGCCTTCTACGGCGGGCCTTTCCGGTCGCTTTTGCCGCCCACCCCGCTTCCGGGGGAGGGCGCAATTGGCGAACGGAGGACCAGACAATGCGTGCAAACAACAAGCATTCCGCCAGCGGAGAGGCTGGCGCGGGCAAGGGCGGGCGCTCAGGCGCCAGCCTCTACCAGGAGATCACAGACCGCATCGTTGCCGAACTGGAGCGCGGCACCGTGCCATGGGTCAAGCCCTGGGGCAGGGCAAAGGCAGCCCTTGGCCTGCCCAGGAATGCAGCCACCCAGCGCCGCTATTCCGGCATCAATATCCTGATCCTGTGGGGCGCCGTCATCGAGCGCCCATACCCCAGCCAGAACTGGCTCACCTTCCGGCAGGCGCTTGCCCTTGGCGGCAATGTCAGGAAGGGCGAGCGCGGCACGACCATCGTTCACGCTGACCGCTTTATTCCCAAGGACGAAAAGGAACGCGCCAAGGCCGATGGCGACGAACCGCAGGCCGTGCCTTTTTTGAAGCGCTTTACCGTCTTCAATGTCGCGCAGTGCGATAATCTGCCCGACCATCTCCATACCGCCGCCGAGCCGCTGCCGGCACGCGAAATCGTCCCGCAGGCCGAGCAACTTATTCGCAGAAGCGGTGCGGATTTCCGTATCGGTGGCGATCGCGCTTTCTACATGCCCGGCAGCGACACCATCCAGGTGCCGCCCCAGCCGGCTTTCTTCCACCAGATCGACTACTACCGGACCTGCTTTCATGAGCTTGGCCACTGGACCGGCCACCCGACGCGACTCGCTCGCGACCTGTCAGGCTCATTCGGCTCCAGAACCTATGCGCGCGAGGAATTGGTCGCCGAGATGGCCGCAGCCTTCATCTGCAGCAGTCTCGGTATCGAGCCGACCGTGCGCCATTCCGATTACATCGGCTCATGGCTGACGGTTCTGCGCGAGGACAATCGCGCCATTTTCCGCGCCGCCAGCCATGCCTCGAAAGCCGCCGATTTCCTGATTGGCCTCAATGCCGACGTCGAAAGCGAGGCGCATGCCGAGATCGAAGGTGAGGCGAATGCCGAGATTCGCCGCGTGAGCACGCTCCATCGCCATGCGCGACCGCCTTGCGCTTCTGAGGGCGCGCCGATGCGCGCCCGCGCGCGGCGCACCAGCCGCTCGTATCCGCCTGTTTCAAAAAGCCGCACTCAATCAGCCCGAACCGTCTTGAAGGAATTCCGCAATGATCCTGATCACCGATGAACTGCGCGCCCGGCTCCTCGCCAACGGCGCTGCCGACACCGAAACCGACCACGCACCGGTCGTGAAACTGTTCGATCCGGCCGGTCCTGCGATCTGGCTCCTGACCGAACTCGATGTAGACGGCGACACGCTGTTCGGCCTCTGCGACCTCGGCTTCGGCTTCCCTGAACTCGGCAGCGTCAGCCTTGCCGAACTCGAATCCATCAAGGGTCCGCTCGGACTGGGCATCGAGCGCGACCTTTATTTCATAGCGCGTTTTCCGCTGTCCGTTTATGCGGAGGCCGCGCGCAGCGCCGGCCAGATCACCGAAGCCGAGCGGCTTCTGCGGCAGGCAGCGGAAGCACTCACCAAATCCCATTCCGAGCTTCCGCCAGACGCGGCGGAGCCAGAGCGCCGCTAGGCGCAAACCCGTCCCCACCGCATTGGCCTTCGGTCTCCCCGGCGGGGACAATCGCACCCCAAACGAAGGAGAAAGACATGAAGCTTGCCCATATTCCGCTCGACCGACTGAATATTTCCGGCCTCAACATGCGCCACGGAAAACGCGCGCCCGACCTGTCCGACATTCTGCCGTCCGTCCGCGCGCGCGGCGTCCTCGTGCCGCTTCTGGTGCGGCCCAACGGCTCGCCGGAAAGCTTCGAGATCGTCGCCGGATGGCGCGCTATTTCGCCGCGAAATCGCTCGCCGACGGGCGAGGTAAAGCCGATCCCTTGCCCTGCGCCATCATGGAGGCTGGCGAGGACGCCGATGCCCTCGAAGCCTCGTTGATCGAGAACGTCGCCCGCCTCGACTCCGACGAAGTGTCGCAATGGGAGACATTCTCACGGCTGATCAGAGAGGCGTGCGCTTGCGGCTGCTCGACCATCCGAGCGCAGCACTTCGCTTGATGGTGGCGCATGCGACAGCTGGTTCCGGCCTGTGGCAGGTTCGCCGCGAACCGTAGCGCGCTTGCAGCGAGATCGTGGCCGCAAGCCTCGCCGGAAGCAGGGCGGAAGCCGCGTTCGCCGAAAAACGGCGCGAGGTCTTGGCGCTGCTTGGGCAACCGGATGAGGATGGCACAATCGCTGGCGGCAATGGCGACGATTTCGGCACGGCAAGCATCTTCGCGCGGCTCCTGGCGCTCCGCGACGATCATGTCGTGCGCGTTCTCAGCATCGTCATGGACGAGACACTTGAAGCCGGCAGCGCCGTCATCGAGGCGCTCGGCAAGCATCTGAATGTCGACATCGGCGCTTGCTGGCAACCGGACGACGCCTTCTTCGACCTGTTGCGCGACAAGGAAATTGCCAATTCCATGCTTGCCGAAGTCAGCGGCAAACATGTCGCGGACGGCAATGTCGCCGAAAAGGTGAAGACGCAAAAGAAGATCATCCGCGACTTTCTTTCGGGCGATAACGCCGCAGACAAGTCGAGACCTGGCTGCCGTGCTGGATGAAATTCCGGTCGAAAGCTACACTGATCGAGGCGGCTTCCGCACCGCCGATCAATGGGCACGGGTCAGGTCGCCGTTCGTCTGCGAATAGCCTGTCACGGCCGGCCGCGGCTTCTCGGCAACCGCCCTTCGGCACTGTACCCCGGTCGCAGTAGCTGCATGTTCGAGCTTCCTTTGCCCCGCATCGCGCACCAAAATCCAGGCCGGCAAACTCCTGATCCCCATGGATCGGTCCGCCCGCCCGATGCCTGATCTGCGCCCAACCTGCGGTCACGATCTCGATCGGCGTGGGCACCTGATCAGCCGCAGGCCTTGTAAATTCCCGCCCCTCCTGCCTGGCTGTAGCGACCGCGTTTCCCACGATCTCCTGCTCTCTTCAAGGACCATTCCCCTGCGGCTGGCTTGTGACCTATGGGCGGATCCGGCCGCCCGAAACCCTCGCCGATCAGCTTTTTTCCCCGCCGCCTGCGGCGGCTTCCTCGCGCCGCTTCGCTTCAAAAAAGCTGCCCGCTCGGGTCCTCCGCTATCGCTTCGGCCCTGTCGGGTTCAGGCGGTCCGGACGCGCCCATTACGGTCCGCCATCGCAGGGGATGGTCCCCGGCGACAGCAAAAGGAGACTTCGAAATGACCGCGATCGGTTACGTCAACAAGCAGGAAAACGGCGGCTACAAGGGCCAGCTCAAGACGCTCAGCGTCCGCGCCGACATCGACATCGTCCCCAACCAGGCCAAGAGCGCCGACAACCATCCCGACTTCCGGGTGCTGACGCAAGGGGTCGAAGTTGGCGCCGGCTGGATCCGCACCGGCGAAACCTCCGGCAAGGACTATGTGAGCCTGTCGATTGCGGCGCCGGAGTTCGGACCGCGCAAGCTCTACGCCAATCTCGGCCGCGCCGCCGGCCAGGACGATGACGACACCTACGCCATCATCTGGAACCCGGCCGACTGATCGGCCGACCCGAGCCTCGCGCCCCATCCGGCGCGGGGCTCATTCCCAGGCGCTCCAGCCAAACCTGCCCGCCCGAAAAAGGCGGCGAAAACTCTCCCCGGACTCTTCGCCCGTCCCGGAGGCGATCTCGCTCGCCCATCCTCGCCCTCACTTGTCCGGAGCGAAACGAGGATCACCATGGACGACGAAAACGAACGCGCGGCCCGCGCCAAAAAGGGCAGTCCCTTTCTCAGCACAGCCCAAGCAGCCTTCTATATCGGGCTCTCCCAGCGCACCCTGGAAAAGATGCGGCTCACGGGCGGCGGCCCGAAATTCCGCAAGCACGGCCGCTATGTCCGCTACCACATCGACGAACTCGATGGATGGTCGAAAGGACACCCGCAGTACGCCGGTAACGAGGGTGGTGAGGCCGGTTCCGGCCAAGCCGGCCAGGGAGGCCGAGCATGAGCCGGCGCTCTTCCATCCGTCTGATCGGCAGCCGCCTGCGGCGCCTCCAGGCACGCAAAACCATCGCCGCTGCCGTGATTGGACTGACCCTGATCGGCTTCGCCGGCACCGTCAAACCAAGGCCCTGGCTGGTCTGGAACGCCTCGGCCAGCGCGCCCGTCGGCCTCTATCGCCTCGGGTTTGCAGCACCGGCTCGAAGCGATCTGGCGCTCGTCCGCCCGCCAGAATCGCTCGCCGAACTCGCCGCCCAACGCGGCTATCTACCCCGCAACGTGCCGCTGGTAAAACGTCTTGCCGCGCTGCCGGGCGACGATGTCTGCGCCTTCAATGACGCGATCATCATCGAAGGCGAGATCGTCGCGCGACGGCTGGCGAAGGATACCAGAGGCCGCCCGCTGCCATGGTGGAACGGGTGCCGCACGCTCGCCGACAACGAAATCTTCCTGCTCGGCAGCGACGATATTCGGTCATTCGACAGCCGCTATTTCGGGCCGGTGCCGCGCGCAAATGTCGTCGGGAGGCTCGTGCCGCTATGGACCGAGTGACCCTCCTGATGTTCGGCACGATCGCCTTTGCGCCATGCGCCTGTTCCGCCTCGACCGGCGCTGAGCCGGTCGCCATCTCCCAAATTCCGCACCTTCAAAGGTGGCAGGAGTTCACAGACGAAGCAAGCAGACGTTTCCGTATTCCTCAGGCCTGGATTTACGCCGTCATGGATGCCGAAAGCGGCGGCAAGACCATGCTCGACGGCCTCCCAATTACCTCACGCGCGGGCGCAATGGGCCTCATGCAGGTGATGCCGGAAACGTATCAAGACATGCGTGCCGAATACGGTCTGGGAGCCGATCCGCACGATCCGCGTGACAATATTCTCGCCGGAACCGCCTATCTCAGCGCCATGTTTGACCGCTTCGGATTCCCGGGCCTGTTTGCCGCCTACAACGCAGGACCCGAGCGCTACGAAGAGCATTTGAAGCGTGGGAAGCCGCTGCCCAAGGAGACCGTTGCCTATCTCAAACAGCTCAGAAGGACGGGGATTTCGGCGGACGACATTGATCAATTCGAAGGGGACTCAAAGGCGCCAAACAGCCAAAACGCTCCCTCCGGCCGCTCGCTCTTCTTCCTTCGTAACGGCGTTCGCGCCGGCGAAGCGAAAGGCGATCTCTTTGTGCCGCTGCGCGTCAATCGCGCTCGGACGAAACTGAATGGCGGGTGACTCGGCGAGCGGGGCGGTTTTGCGGCGAAAGAGCGGGTGAGGAAGCCGGAAAGCGGAAGGGCGGCGTAAGGCAAGATAAAGGCATTGCCTCCAGGAGGCGGCGAAGTGTTTGTCTGCACATCGTTTTTCCCGGAGGCTGCTGGCAGAGCCGGGAGTGTGGAACACGCAAGTATCTGACACTGCTTGAGATTTCTGGGAGGCCACGATGCAGGATGACGAATTCAGGCCGAAGCTCGGCAGAATAGGCTCGCGCGGCTCGAAGGCAGGCAAACGCTTCGCCAGCCAGGTCCAGGCGGCGATCAACAGAGCCGGCGGCCGGCCCCAGCGCGGCGGCCGCTTTAACGGCAGCCGGGCAGGGCGCGGCGGAGCGGCCGCCGCGCTGCTGAAATCACGCGACAGGTATGCTGCCTTCCGGCAGCGGCGGGTGGTGGTCAAGGCGCGCGTCGTCAAGCTGGCCGGCAAGGGCGCGGACGGAGCGCGTGCGCATCTGCGCTACATCCAGCGCGACGGTGTCACCAGGCAAGGTGCGCCTGGCGAGCTGTACGGTGCCGATAGCGACCGCGTCGACGGTAAGGCGTTTGTCGATCGCGCAGATGGCGACCGGCATCAATTCCGCTTCATCGTCGCACCCGAAGACGGCATCCAGTATGATGACCTGAAGCCACTCACGCGCCGGCTCATGGCGCAGATGGAGGAGGATCTCGGCACGAAGCTCGACTGGGTTGCCGTCGATCATTTCAACACCGGCCACCCGCACACCCATATCATCGTCCGTGGCAAGGACGACCGCGGCGAGAACCTCGTCGTCGCGCGGGAATATATCTCAAGCGGAATCCGCGAACGGACCGCCGAGCTGGTCAGCCTCGATCTCGGTCCACGAACCGATCGCGAGATCGAGCACCGCCTGCGCCAGGAAATGGAGCAGGAGCGCTTCACCAGAATCGACCGGCAGCTGCTCAGCATGCGCGACAGCGACGGACTGGTTTCTCCCGTCGGCCGCGACGCCTTTCGACAGACCCTGCATCAGGGCCGCCTGCGCAAACTCGGACGGATGGGTCTGGCCGAGGAGATCAGCTCCGGCCGCTGGCGCCTCGACGATGAGCTCGAAGCGACACTGCAGCGCATCGGCGAGCGCGGTGACATAATCAAGACGATGCACCGAGACATTGCGGGTAGAGGACTATCCCGAAGTGCAGCCGACCGTGTGATCCACGATCAATCCGGGCAGCTCGCGCAACCTTTCGTTGGCCGCCTTGTGGCGCGCGGGCTTGCCGACGAGATCAACGACCGCCACTACCTCATAGTGGATGGGGTGGACGGGAAAAGCCACTACATCGATGTCGGCAAAGGCGAGGCCACCGAACCGACGCCCGACGGCTGCATCGTCCGTGTCACGCCGAGAAACACCGGGCCGAGGCAGGTTGACCGCACCGTCGTCGAGATCGCTGCCGTCCATGGCGGGCGCTACAATGTTGATATCCACCTGAAGCATGATCCGTCTGCCAGCGAACGTTTCGCTGAAACCCATGTGCGTCGTCTGGAAGCCATTCGCCGCGAAACCGGCACTGTCAGGCGCGAAGCCGACGGCACATGGATCATCGCGCCGAACCATCTCGACCAAGTCGCCGACTACGAGCGCAAGCGAGCCATGGCTGTGCCTGTTGTCGTCGACAAGCTCTCATCAATGCCGCTGGATCAGCAAATCGGGTTCGACGGTGCCACCTGGATCGACCGGGAAATGGTTTCCGATTCACCGGAGGCCCTGCGCAACTCCGGCTTTGGCCGTGACGTGCGGGAGGCGCAAGCCCGCAGGCGGCAATGGCTGATTGCTCAGGGTCTCGCGCATGAAGAGCAGGACCGCACCGTCTATCGCGCCAACATGATTTCGATCCTCCGCCAGCGTGAACTGAACCGTGTTGCCGGTCAGCTCTCGGAAGAGCTCGGTCTGTCCTATGCTGAAGTGCGACCCGGAGACCGGGTACAAGGCACTCTCCGCCGCTCAGTTGAGCTCGTCAGCGGCAAATACGCCCTTATCGAGAAATCGCGCGAGTTTGTGCTCGTCCCGTGGCGGCCGGTGCTCGAGCGGCATGTCGGCAAAGAGATTTCTGGCATAGTGCAGCGAGACGGTATCTCCTGGAACATCGGTCGGCAAAGGAGTGGGCCTAGCGTTTCATAACTTGTGTGGCAGCCATGCGTGAGTGCGGTGTGCCTTGGACGGGCCCGGCAAGAGATCGGCCAAGGCGCTCCGAGAGCGTGAGTGCCGCTCTGGTAGGTCTATCGGACCAACGACAGCGCGCCCGTGGCCAATTGCGATCCCATTCTAACTAAGATGCTCGGGCTCGCGCCAGATCGCCGTTAAGCTTGCCGGAGCTCGCGCAAACGTCGAGGACATTTGCTGAACCAGCTCGACAAAAAACAAGGGATCGAGCTCCTCCCGGCTGCTGTCGCTGTGCCCTTCCACATGGCATGAGGATAAGGGCATTCCGAGCAACGAGTCCGCCTCCCCTTCAATGGCTCGCGAACGATTATCTGACGAGGTCGAGCAGTTTGGCCATGCGCTTCGAGCATCAGAGTATCGCCGCTTTCCAAGCTGATCGGTGGACGAGGTGAACCGCTCTTATGCTCGGAAAAGGCGAGGCTCGTTGCAACGATGGGTGTAACGATGTCGACATCGGCGATAAACGTTACGAGCATCGTTGGCTGTGGGCGAGCATTATGCTTCCGTCCCAATTCGGGAGGGAGCCATGAGCAGCCCCAACACCTCGAAGATTGGCCTCGCCTACTCAAAAGACCGCGACCGTGCGCAGCCGATTCATAACCCAGCAACGGCACATAAAAACGAACTGCTGCTGCGCATGTCTCCGGCCGACCCGCAATTGCTCAGCCCACACCTTCACCGCAGCTATCTGCCATTGAGAACCCAACTCGAAACCGCAAACGCCCCTATAGAGGCTGTCTACTTCTTTGAGATGGGGATCGGCCCGGTGGTGGCGAAACTCCGGCCGGAGCTCGACGCCGAAGTTGTCGTCATCGGTTTCGAGGGCACGAACCGGCTCGGCGTTGATCATGGGTGTGTCGGTAGCTTTTCAAGTAGTCCGGTTTTTGTAGCACATCAGCTGTCCGTTTTGGGTTGATGGCGAAGCCCGGATGAAAGCGGAAGAACACCCGGGGCCGCTTGCTGGTTCAGGTGACTGCCACGGCAGGCTCCTGCGCATGTGCTTATCGCTGCCCTTGCGTCGTTTCCGGTGAAGCGCCGACCTCGTGTCGAGACGCAGTCAAGGTTGGTCGCCGCGCTGCCGAGGGCGCCGGCTGCGACGCTTCCAGGCCACGCCTTGAGGGGCGTCGAGCCGCCGGCCGGGATGTCAGTGTGCCGATGGAAGTCAGGATCGTTGCCACGCGCTGTTTGGCATTGTCAGAACTGATGAGTTTGGCGCAAGTTCCAGACGGACGACAGTGCGCGTGAGCAAACATGCAGGAGTTTGCCAAGGCGGCCAGCAAGGCAGTCGAACAGGCAAAGGGAAGGTCCAGGTGACTGCATCCCTCAGCGGCGACGAAGACGTCCGCCATGCCTCTCTGCAGGGTTTCTGAGATGACGAGTAGCCCGCCGCTTCGATCTGATGAGTTCAAGCAGCTCAGCCTCATCCGCGTCAGCCTCTTCTTCCAACGCGACCAAAATATCCAGGGCGAGATTGTCGGCCTCCAACGATGAGCGGGCGATATGCTCGTCACTGCATATCTGGTCGAATACCCGTTGGCATAGATCGAGATCGGCAGGGTATAGACCGGCCCGTTTGAACGGCATTTTGAAAACCCCTAAGCATTGTAGCAGTCAATGGATCTAAGGGCCGTTAACTGGGCGAGTCAACAGCATGTAAAAAGCGGACATTGCGATGATCGTTACGCCTCAGCCGACTACGGAAACTCATCCCAACTGGCGGTTGGTGGACGCAAGCCGGCACCGCGCGTACCGTTTCTCGCTGGTCAACACGTCCTCTTCTATCCACTGGCTGGATGGCAGCCATCCCAACAATCGATTTTACCTGTTTTACCGAATTCTACTAGGAGGCTCAGCGCCGGGCGGTGCCCTTCGGGTCGGCTGAGGCTACGGGGAAGAATTCGGAGACGATCATGTGCGGGATTGTTGGCATCGTTGGGCATCAGCCGGTGTCGGATCGGTTGGTCGACGCTTTGAAGCGTCTCGAATATCGAGGATATGACTCAGCCGGCGTTGCCACCATCACCGACGGCTCGTTGCACTGCCGGCGCGCCAAGGGCAAGCTCATCAATCTCGAGACGAGGTTGAAGGAAGAGCCGCTGAGTGGCACCATCGGCATCGCACACACGCGCTGGGCAACGCATGGGGCACCGACTGAGCGCAACGCGCACCCGCACTTTACGGACGGTGTGGCCGTCGTTCACAACGGCATTATCGAGAATTTCGCCGAGTTGAAGGACGAACTGGTGGCGGCGGGCGCCGAGTTCCAGACCGACACCGACACCGAGGTCGTCGTGCATCTCTTGGCAAGACACCGCCGGGAGGGCATGGGGCGGGGTGAGGCAATGCACGCCATGCTGAAGCGCGTCAGGGGCGCCTACGCGCTTGCCATTCTCTTCGAGGATGATCCGTCGACCATCATGGCGGCGCGCAATGGACCACCGCTGGCGATCGGTCACGGCGACGGCGAGATGTTCCTGGGCTCCGACGCCATGGCGCTAGCTCCCTTCACAAATGCAATCACATATCTCGTCGACGGCGACTGGGCCGTTATCGGCAAGGCAGGCGCCGATATCTTCGATTTCGATGGCCATCCCGTCGAACGTCCGCGCCAGACTTCCACGGCCGGGGCATACCTGGCCAATAAGGGCAACCGTCGCCACTTCATGGAGAAGGAAATTTACGAGCAGCCCGAGGTCATCGCCCGTGCGCTCGGTCATTACATCAACTTCGAAGGGAATCGCGTCGATGCGGTTTCGAGCATAGATTTCGCCAGCATCCCGAGTCTGGCGATCTCGGCTTGCGGCACCGCCTATCTGGCCGGACTGATCGCAAAATACTGGTTCGAGCGCTATGCGCGCCTGCCAGTCGAAATCGACGTTGCGTCCGAATTCCGCTACCGGGAGATCCCGTTGCCGCCGGAATCGGCGGCTCTTTTCATTTCGCAATCCGGCGAAACCGCCGATACGCTCGCCTCCCTGAGGTACTGCAAGGGGCGTGGGCTGAAAACCGGCGCTGTCGTCAATGCCCGCGAATCGACCATCGCTCGGGAGGCCGACGCGGTCTTCCCGATCCTTGCCGGCCCGGAGATCGGCGTCGCCTCCACGAAGGCTTTCACGTGCCAGCTTGCGGTTCTGGCCACACTCGCCATCGGCGCTGCCAAGGACCGTGGAACGCTAACTGAATATGAGGTGAAGGCGCTCGTCCGGAGCCTTGCCGAAATGCCGGGCGTCATGGGCCGGGTACTGAACAGCATCCAGCCAGATATCGAGCTCCTTTCGCGCGAACTGTCAAAGTGTCATGGTGTCCTGTATCTTGGCCGCGGCACCAGTTTCCCACTGGCGATGGAAGGTGCGCTGAAGCTCAAGGAGATTTCCTACATCCATGCTGAGGGCTATGCGGCTGGCGAATTGAAGCATGGTCCAATTGCATTGATAGACGAGAACATGCCAGTGATCGTCATCGCGCCACATGATCGTTTTTTCAACAAGACCGTCTCCAATATGGAGGAAGCGGCCGCCCGTGGAGGGCGGATTATCCTCATCACCGATGAAAATGGGGCCGCTGCGTCGAAACTCGACACGATGCATACGATCGTGCTGCCGGCCGTCGACGAGATTATCGCGCCGATGATCTTCTCGCTGCCGATACAGCTTCTTGCCTATCATACGGCGGTCTCCATGGGCAAAGATGTCGACCAGCCGCGCAATCTCGCAAAATCGGTCACCGTCGAATGATTGTGACGCGCTCATAGGTGGCATGCGTCCATCGGAAATACACTTCCAAGCATCACCGGCACTTGGATGTCGACGAGACGCAGATCAGGTCCGCGGCCAAGTGGACTTATCTCTATTGCTCCACCGAAAGTTTCCAGTCTGAGCGACCCTGCCCATTCCCTCATCGCACCTGGTCGTGCGTAGTGTGCATTTCAGTTCACATCGCGTCGCGCGATGCTTGGCCCCGCATGTCCAGAACTGCGGAGCAAGCCAATGACGCCTACGAAGTTGCTGATTGGGCAGATCGCCGTCGTGTTCGCAATCGTGATACTCGGCGTATGGGCGGCCACGCAGTGGTGCGCCCACATGCTCGGCCATCAACCGCCACTCGGCGCGCCATGGTTAGTCGCGGCTGGCTGGCAGATCTACAAGCCGTGGAAACTGTTCGAATGGTGGTTCCACTTCGACGCTTATGCGCCCGAGGTCTTCGATAAGGCCGGTGCGCTTGCCGGCGCCAGTGGGTTGGTGGGCTGTGCCGCCGCGATCGCCGGCTCGCTCTGGCGCGCGCGACAGCTCGGGTCGGTCACCACATATGGCTCGTCAAGGTGGGCCGCGACTCACGAGATCGAGACGGCAGGGCTGTTTCGGCCGGCCGGCGTTTTCCTAGGCAAGCTGAAGGATCGCTATCTGCGCCATGACGGGCCCGAGCACGTCATGGCCTTTGCCCCAACACGATCAGGCAAGGGCATCGGACTGGTTGTTCCAACTCTTCTGTCCTGGACCGGCTCGGCCGTCATTCACGATATCAAAGGCGAGAACTGGCAGTTGACCTCCGGCTGGCGCTCGAAGTTCTCCTACTGTCTCCTGTTCAATCCGACCGATCCGAGGTCGGCGCGCTATAACCCGCTGCTGGAGGTACGAAAAGGTCCAGATGAGGTCCGCGACGTCCAGAACATCGCCGACATCCTGGTGGATCCGGAAGGCGCGCTGGACCGGCGGAACCACTGGGAGAAAACCAGTCACTCACTCTTGGTCGGCGCCATTTTGCACGTGCTTTACGCCGAAGAGGAAAAGACGCTCGCTCGCGTCGCCACCTTCCTGTCGAACCCGCAACGCTCGTTTGCCGCGACACTACGGCGGATGATGACGACCAACCATCTCGGCGCGGCGGATAAGCCCCAGGTCCATCCTGTCGTGGCCTCGGCAGCTCGCGAGGTGTTGAACAAGTCGGAGAACGAGCGTTCAGGCGTTCTTTCGACCGCCATGTCGTTCCTCGGCCTCTATCGCGATCCTACCGTGGCGGCAGCGACATCAGCCTGCGACTGGCGCATTGCCGACCTCCTGGATGCCGAGCGACCGATGTCACTCTATCTGGTCGTGCCGCCATCGGACATCTCGCGCACGAAGCCGCTGGTGCGACTTGTGCTCAATCAGATCGGCAGGCGTCTGACGGAGCGGCTGGAGGGGGATCCTAAGAAGAGCAGGAAGCATCAACTGCTCATGATGCTGGACGAATTCCCGGCGCTCGGTCGCCTTGATTTCTTCGAAACCGCGCTCGCCTTCATGGCCGGCTATGGCATCCGTGCATATCTGATCGCGCAATCCTTGAACCAGATCTCCAAGGCGTATGGGGACAACAATGCCATTCTCGACAACTGCCATGTGCGGATTGCCTTTTCCTCCAATGACGAGCGCACGGCCAAACGCATTTCGGACGCGCTCGGCACGGCAACGGAGCTGAGGTCCATGCGCAACTATGCCGGCCATCGCTTGGCCCCCTGGCTGTCGCACGTGATGGTTAGCCGCCAGGAGACCGCCCGCCCACTATTGACACCGGGCGAGGTGATGCAGTTGCCGCAAGCCGATGAACTGGTGTTGGTTTCAGGGCTGCCGCCGATCCGGGCAAAGAAGCTGCGCTACTACCAGGATCGAAATTTCACCGAGCGCGTGCTTTCTGCGCCGGTATTGCGCGGCGGCGCTTACGCGGATCGGCCAGTACCGCGCCCGGACTGTTGGATCGGGCAGGTGCGGGGCGTTGACCGCCGTCTTGCTGGCGGCGGCGAAAGCGCGGGCGAGGCAATTGAAGATGAAGGAGGTGTCCAGCAACAGCGACATCCGGGTCTGCCTGAAGAGCATACAGCCGTCACCCTGGAGCCCGATCGGGACGACCTGCTCAAGCCCGCGGACGATGATAGCGAGGCAGTTGCCGACAGGCGCGTGATGGACCGAATTTCCACTGCCGCACGCGCCTATGGCATCAACGAGGGAACGGGCGACAACAAGGACATCGTACCCGGCTTCTGAAAGAAGCTGCCGAAGGCAGAGCGCAAATCAGCGTAGATAACGGCCATAAGCAATTTCGAGGAAGTCGCCGATGCTCGTTCCCGCCCGCGCAACAGCGCTGGGACAGTTGGAACGAGCCACATGAGCCCTCAGCGCATTCGTCATCAGTTTCTGCTCGAACCCGACCTGAGCAAGAAACTGGACGACCTCAACCGCGATCCATCGACGACCAAATCAGCGATCGTGGCGAAGGCAGTCGAGGCCTTTATCGAGCGGCGTGGCGAGAACGAGCTCGACCGGCGCTACGGCGTAAGGCTCGACCGTCTTTCTCGTGACCTCGGTCATGTCAGACGCGACGTCGAGATGATCCTAGAGAGCCTGGCGCTCTTCATTCGCTTTTCCATCACGCTTCATGCTCACACGCCAGTCCCGGACAGGGCGACGCAGGCGATTGCCCAGGAGCGCTTCGACAATTTCGTCGAGCAAGTGGGCCGCCAGATCGCCTCCGGCAAACGGTCGCTTGGGACGGATAATGGCGGGGGAGGGGAAGGATGAGTTCTCATCCGGAGGTCGACCATCGCCATCGTGCCATGTTGCGCACCGCCATGGGCCCGGCAATCGCTGAGGCCCTTGCCGATTCATCTGTTGTCGAGGTGATGGTCAATCCCGACGGTGCGCTGCGGCTCGACCGGCTGGGAGAAGGTCGGGTCGGTACCGGCGTGCATATGCACCCATCCGAGGCGGAACGCATCGTTCGCCTGGTCGCTTCCCATGTGCGTGCCGAGGCGCATGCGGGTAGTCCGATCGTCAGCGCCGAACTGCCCTCGGGCGAGCGCTTCGAGGGGCTGTTGCCGCCAGTCGTTCTGGCGCCATGCTTCGCCATCCGTAAACCGGCCGCAAAACTCTACACGTTGGCCAACTATGTCGCCGACCAAATCATGCTGCCGCTGCAGGCCGATGCGCTGAGGAAGGCCGTGCGCGAGCGGCGCAACATATTGGTCGCAGGCGGCACGTCATCGGGTAAAACCACGCTCGCCAATGCGCTGCTGGTCGAAGTCGCGGAATGCGACGAGCGGGTGATCCTGATCGAAGACACACGCGAGCTGCAGTGCGCTGCCAAGGACTGCGTTGCACTCAGGACAAGACGGGGCTCTGTGACGCTTGCCGATCTCGTACGCTCGACGCTGCGGCTCAGGCCCGACCGCATCGTCGTCGGCGAAGTCCGGGGTGCGGAAGCCCTCGATATGCTGAAGGCATGGAACACTGGCCACCCCGGCGGCATCGCAACGGTTCACGCCAATTCGGCGCGCTCCGCCCTCTACCGGATCGAGCAACTCGCGCAGGAAGCCGTCGTCACTGTACCACGCCGTCTGATCGCCGATGCCATCGATCTGATTGTCTTCATCGCCGGGCGCGGATCCTCGCGCCGCGTTGACGCCATCGCCGAGGTCACCGGTCTCGACGGCAGCGGCGATTACGCCGTCACCCAACTGACGCTCCCGCAACTTCAGCAGTTTTGAAAGGCCAATTCATGTGCAAGAAGCTTCGCTTTCTTTCGTCCACCGCGCTCGTGCTTGTTCTCACGGTCTCAGCCCGCGCAGCAGGCTCCGGCATGCCTTGGGAACAGCCGCTGCAGCAGATCCTGGAGTCTGTACAGGGACCGGTCGCCAAGATTATCGCCGTGATCATCATTATCACCACGGGCTTAACCCTTGCCTTCGGTGACACCGCAGGCGGTTTCCGCCGGCTGATCCAGATCGTCTTCGGGCTGTCGATCGCCTTCGCGGCATCGAGCTTCTTTCTCTCCTTCTTCTCCTTTGGCGGCGGAGCACTCGTCTGATGGCCGCTGGAGAGCAGCATATTGAGGGCTTTGCGGTTCCCGTTCACCGGGCATTGACCGAAGCCATCCTGCTGGGCGGTGCACCGCGAGCGGTGGCGATCCTCAACGGCACGGTGGCCGCAGCTATCGGCCTCGGTTTGCAGCAGTGGATCGCTGGGCTGGTGCTGTGGATTGCCGGCCACACGCTGGCGGTCTTTGCCACAAGACGCGATCCAGACTTCGCCAGCGTGCTCGTTCGTCACCTTCGTCTGAAGGGATGGTTGGCATGCTGAACCTGTCAGAATACCGCAGCAAAGCCGACAAACTTGCGGACCATCTGCCCTGGGCAGCGCTCGTCGCGCCCAGCATCGTGCTCAATAAGGACGGCAGCTTTCAGCGGACCTTACGGTTCCGCGGGCCCGATCTCGAAAGCGCGACGGAAGCAGAACTTGTCGGCATCTGCGCCCGGGCAAACAACGCGTTGAGAAGGCTCGGCTCCGGCTGGGCATTGTTCTTCGAAGCCGAGCGCATAGAGGCGCTCGGCTATCCTAACTCAACCTTTCCCGACGCCGCGTCTTGGCTGGTCGATGAAGAACGACGCGCGGCCTTTGAGGGCAAGGTCGCGCATTACGAGAGCCGCTATCATCTGACTTTGCTGTTCATGCCGCCCCCGGACGCACGGGCGAGGGCTGAAAGCGCGCTCGTTGACGCACACCAATCTGGCGGCGGGAGAGACTGGCCCCAGGAACTGGCGCGGTTTCGCGACGAGACCGACCGGGTCCTCGATCTTTTGTCCGGCTTCATGCCCGAGGTGCGCGTGCTCGACGATGCCGAGACCCTGAGTTACCTGCACGGCACAATCTCGACCCGCCGCCATCCACTCGCTGTCCCGGAAACACCGATGTATCTCGACGGCATCCTGGTCGACGCGCCGCTTACCGGCGGCTTGGAGCCGATGCTCGGCGAACACCATCTTCGCACCCTTACCGTCCTCGGATTCCCGAATCTCACGCGGCCCGGAATTCTCGACGCGTTGAATCATCGGGATTTCGCCTATCGCTGGGTGACGCGCTTCATCCCGCTCGACAAGACGGAAGCCACGAAGACGCTGACACGGTTGCGCCGCCAGTGGTTTGCCAAGCGCAAATCGATCGCGGCCATCCTGCGCGAAGTCATGACCAACGAACCTGTCCCGCTGGTCGACAGCGATGCCGACAACAAGGCGCTCGATGCCGACGCAGCCCTTCAGGCGTTGGGCGGCGACCATGTCGGCTTCGGTTATCTCACCACAACGGTGACAGTGTGGGATGAGGACCATCAAGCCGCCGCGGAGAAACTTCGCGCGGTCGAGCGCATCATCAATGGGCTCGGCTTCACCACCATCCGCGAAAGCGTCAATGCGGTCGAGGCATGGCTCGGCTCGCTGCCTGGTCATATCTATGCCAATATTCGCCAGCCGCTCGTTCACACATTGAACCTTGCGCATCTCATGCCGTTGTCGTCGGTCTGGGCAGGTCCTACGGCGAACGAGCATCTCGCCAAGGTCACCCAGCGAGAGGCCTCGCCACTTCTGTTCGCAGAGACCAACGGGTCGACACCATTCCGGCTATCCACCCATGTCGACGATGTCGGCCACATGCTGATCGTTGGCCCGACCGGCGCCGGCAAATCGGTGCTGCTTGCCCTGATTGCACTGCAGTTCCGGCGCTATGCCGGCGCGCAGGTCTATGTCTTCGACAAAGGCAATTCGGCGCGCGCGGCAGTCCTTGCCACGGGTGGAGAACACCACGCGCTGGGTGCTGACGGTGCGCTCGCCTTCCAGCCCCTGCGCAATATCGGCGACCAGGCTGCCCGCAGTTGGGCAGCCGAGTGGATTGCCGGCCTCATTGCCCATGAGAATGTCACCGTCACGCCGGAGGTGAAGGAGGCAATCTGGTCGGCACTCACCAGCCTTGCCACCGCGCCGGCGCAGGAACGCACGCTGACCGGCCTTTCGGTCCTGCTTCAGTCCAACAGGCTGAAGTCCGCGTTGATGCCCTACACACTCGATGGTCCTTTCGGCCGCCTGCTCGACGCCGATGATGATCGGCTGGCCTTATCGAATGTGCAGTGTTTCGAGACGGAAGAGCTGATGCAGAGCCAAGGCGCTGTGCTGCCTGTGCTCACTTACCTGTTCCATCGTCTTGAAGAGCGGTTCGGTGGACGGCCGACGCTGCTGATGCTCGACGAGGCTTGGGTCTATCTCGACAATCCGCTCTTCGCCGCCCGTATCCGCGAATGGCTGAAGGTGCTCCGAAAGCGGAATGTTTCGGTGATCTTCGCTACGCAATCGCTGGCTGATATCGCGGGCTCTTCGATCGCGCCGGCGATCATCGAGAGCTGCCCCCAGCGCATTTTCCTTCCCAATGATCGTGCTGTGGAACCGCACGCGCGGGCAGCCTACGAGCGCTTCGGCTTGAACGAGCGGCAGATCGAATTGATCGCCCGCGCCACGCCGAAGCGCCACTACTATCTTCAGTCGCGTAGCGGAAATCGTCTCTTCGAGCTCGGGCTTGGCCCCATCACTCTTGCGCTTTGCGGCGCTTCCGATCCGGCGACGCAGACCCTGATCGACAAAATCCAGTCCGAAGACGGGCAAGACAGCTTTGCCTCCCGCTTTCTGAGCGCGCGCGGCCTCGATTGGGCTGCCGAGCTTCTCCAGCAATTCCCTCAACCAGACATGGAGCAATCCTCATGATTGGACGCCGTCTTTTCACCAGCCTGATCACCGTTTCCCTGATCGCCAAGCCAATGGCCGACTATGTGCAGCCGGCCTACGCCCTTATCGTGTTCGATCCATCCAATTATGCGCAGAACGTGCTGACGGCGGCGCGCGCGCTGGAGCAGATCAACAACCAGATCCAGTCGCTGCAGAACCAGGCAACCATGCTGCAGAACATGGCGCGCAATCTTCAGCGTCTGGATTTCTCTTCCGTGGGCCAACTCTCCGGTTCGCTCCATCGCATTGACGGTTTGATGGACCAGGCGAGTGGCCTCAGCTTTGATCTGGGCAAGCTTCAAGACCAGTGGCGCAGCCAATATCCGGAAAGCTACGAGGCCACGATCAAGGTCAGCGATGTGGCAACCGCAGCGCGCGAGCGCTGGCAGAGCGCCATGCAGGCGTTCCGCCAGACCATGCGGGTCCAGTCGCAGATCGTCGAGAACGCCCGCGCCGACGGCGACCTGCTTGCCGATCTCGTCAACCGCAGCCAAGGGGCAGCCGGTGCGCTTCAGGCAAGCCAGGCCACCAACCAGCTGATCGCGCTTTCGACCAAGCAGCAGATGCAGATCCAAACACTGCTCGCGACTCAGTTTCGAGCTGAGGCCGAGGATGCCGCGCGCAAGGCGCAGTCCGAGGAAGCCGCCCGCGAGACAACCAAGCGCTTCCTGGGTACCGGCTCGGCCTATCCCGGCAACTGATCACCAACTCTGACGAGGAAGGCGGCGGCATGAACGACCTTGGCGTCATCGATCGCTTCATGGAGACCTTCATCCGCTACATTGATAGCGGGTTCGGTCTGCTTTCGGGCGACGTCGCCTTCCTCACCACCATCCTGATCGGCATCGACATCACGCTGGCCGGGCTGGCCTGGGCGCTCGGCGACGAGCCCAACATTCTCGGCCGGCTTACCCGCAAGGTGCTCTATGTCGGCGTCTTCGCCTTCATCTTGAATAATTTTAAGAACCTCGCCGACATCATCTATCGCTCCTTTGCCGGGCTCGGCATCAACGCGTCCTCCGGCAATCTCTCCCCAGACAATCTCCTGCGCCCGGGCCGCATCGCCGCGACCGGTTTCGAAGGCGCTTGGCCGCTGCTTGATCAGGCAAGTCAGCTGCTCGGCTTTCCAGAAATCTTCGGCAACGCGCTCACCATCTTCGTGCTGCTCATGGCCTGGTTCCTGGTCATCATCGCCTTCTTCATCCTTTCCATTCAGCTGTTCATCACAATCCTTGAGTTCAAGCTCACCACGCTTGCCGGCTTTGTTCTGGTTCCCTTCGCACTCTGGAATCGATCGACGTTTCTGGCCGAACGCGTGCTCGGCAATGTCATCTCTTCAGGCATCAAGGTGATGGTACTTGCCGTCATCGTCGGCATCGGCTCCACACTCTTCGGCGAGTTTGCTTCCGCGCTGCAAGGCAAGGAGCCGGACCTGGCCGCCGCGATGTCACAGGTGCTGGGCGCGCTGGCGTTGCTTGGGCTCGGCATCTTTGGGCCCGGCATCGCGTCGGGTCTAGTGTCCGGCGCGCCGCAGCTTGGAGCGGGCGCCGCACTTGGCACGACTGCGGCGGCTGCTGGTGCATCGCTCGTTGCCGGAGGCACGGCATTTGCTGGCGCGCGCATGGCAGCCGGCGGCAGTCTCGCCGCAATTCGGGCCGGCACAACGATGGGATCGGCTGCTTTAACGGCCTGGCAGATCGGGCGAGCAACCTCGCCCCACACCAGCCTGTCCGGTGTGGCTGCTGGATTGCAGGGCGTGACCAGTGCCGCCGGCGGCGCCGCGATGCGAGCAGCAAGAGCTGCCGCGGGAACGTTCGGGCGCAGCGCCGATGCCGGCCGGGAAGCGGCATGGACCGCGACCGGTGGTGCGCCCACCGCGTCCATGACTGGAAACCCAACCGCTGCCGATCCTAATGCCGCTCCGACGTGGGCAAGGCGCTTGCGTTCCGAACAGACCGCCCGTGCCCACCGCCACGCCGCCATGCAGGCTGTCCGTGAAGGCGACAGGCCGGGAGGCAGCGCCAATCCCTCTCTCAACGACAAGGATGACTAGATGCTGTTCAAGCGACCCGTTCAACGTTACGGCAAGACACCCGAACCGGTCACGCCGTATCAAAAGGCCGCCCAGCTATGGGACGAGCGCATCGGCTCATCTCGAGTACAGGCTAGGAACTGGCGGCTCATGGCCCTCGGCTGTCTGGCCTTGGCGACCGGGCTCTCTGGCGGACTCGTATGGCAGTCGATGCAGAGCCGTGTTGTGCCTTACGTCGTCGAGGTCGACCGCTTCGGCGAGGCACGCGCCGTCGCGCCGGCTATCCAAGACTACGAGCCCTCCGACGCCGAGATAGCCTGGCACCTCGGCCGCTTCATGCAGAATGTCCGTTCCGTCTCCACTGATCCGGTGCTGGTGCGGCAGAACTGGCTGGCGGCTTACGACCTTGCCACCGACCGTGCGGCACTCTTCCTCAATGAGTACGCCAAGGCAAACGATCCCTTCGGTCAGATCGGAACGCGCAGCGTGTCCGTCCAGGTGACCAGTGTGGTCAGGGCTTCCGACAGCTCGTTCCAGGTCAAATGGACTGAGCAGGTCTTTGAGCGCGGCAGCCTTGCCAGCACCACGCGCTGGACCGCGATCCTCACCATCGTGATCCGCCCGCCTAGCAATACGGATCAGCTGCGCAACAATCCGCTCGGTGTATTCATCAACGCCATCGACTGGTCGCGCGAGCTCGACAGTGCCGCACCGACATCCGTTTCCCCGAAGGAGCCCGCCGATGACAAATAGAGCCCAATCGTTCTGTGCCGCGCTGATCCTATCCGCATCGGCAACAGTTCTCTCGGCCTGCGCATCGAAGCCGGTGCCGCCTGAAATCTCGTATGATGCTGCCGACTTCAAAGCAGCGGCAATCGAGAAGGCGCCAGAGACACCGGTCAAGATAGTCGAGGTGCCAAAGCCGTTGCCGCTCCCCGGCCAGTTGCAGCCAGAACCGGGCAAAATCGCCGACGACAAGCGCTCTCCTGAAGAACGCGTCGCCGACGCCAACAAGGCGGCGACGCAGCAACCCACCCGGTACGGCTACGTCAATGCGGTGCAGGTCTATCCCTTCACCGATGGCGCGCTTTATCAGCTCTATGCCGCGCCGGAGCGCGTCACCGATATCGCCCTACAGCCGGGCGAGAAACTGACAGCCGTGTCAGCCGGGGACACGGTGCGCTGGGTCATCGGCGATACCGTCAGCGGCACCGGCGACGACCAGCGCACCCATGTGCTGGTAAAACCCTTCGCGCCGGGGCTTAGCACCAATCTGGTGATCACCACGGAACGACGCACCTACCATTTGCAGCTTCAAAGCACGGATAAGACCGCTATGGCGGCGATCTCCTGGACGTACAGCGAGGACCAGATCGTCGCGCTCCGCCAGCGCAACGCTCAGGTCGAGGCTACCATGCCGGTGGCGTCGAATGTGGCGCTCGAAAACATTCGCTTTCGCTACTCAATTAGGGGCGACACACCGCCCTGGAGACCGACGCGAGCCTTCGATGATGGCAGCAAGGTCTATATCGAGTTCCCGCGCCGCATAGATCAGGGAGAGGCCCCGCCACTCTTCATCGTCGGCTCTGACGGGGGCAACCAGCTCGTCAACTACCGCATGCGCGGCAACTACTACATTGTCGATCGGCTCTTCGCCGCGGCCGAACTACGCCTCGGCACCAAGCAGCAGCAAGTGGTGCGCATCACAAGGACGGACGGCCGGCAACCGCCGCGTCGCGTATCTCTCTTTGCGCGCTCCAGCAGGTGAGGAGAGGGGCCTTATGACCGACACTTCCCAATCCAATGCTCCGCCAAAACTCGATCCCGAGCAGCTGCAGTTACGGGCCTCGCCCCGCCGCGCCGTGCGGTTCAGGCGCGGCGTGATCATCGCCATCGCTGCCGTCGGGTCCGGTGCCATCCTGGGCGTCACGGTGATGGCGCTGCAGGGACCGGCGCTTCGCTTCAAAGAACAGGCGGAAGATCTCTACAACACTGACCGCAAGCCAACCCCTGAAGGACTTGAAACACTTCCCAAGGACTATTCCGGAGTGAAGCCGAACCCTCCTGTGCTTGGACCACCACTGCCGGGCGACCTCGGTCGCCCCATCCTTGAGCGGCGGCGACAGCTCGGCATCGCGCCAGGGCAGGACAACTCCGCCGAGGAGCAGCGCGTTGCCCAGCAGGCGATTGAGGCGCGCGAATCACAAGTCTTCTTCCGCATTGAAAATCGACCCATGGAGGCGGGCATCGGCGGTAACGCGAAAAGTGCCCAGCAGCCGTTCGGGGCGCCTCCGCAATCTGATGCCGCTCGGCCGTCAGATTCCGTTGCCCCGGCTGAGGGCGATCAGAACAATCAACAACGCAAGCTCGATTTTGTCAGCCAGCGCAACACCAGCGGGATCTACAACCCGCATGCATTGCAGACGCCAGCTTCGCCAAATCAGCTCATGGCCGGCAGCGTGATCGCCGCAAGTCTCATCACCGGCATAAATTCCGACTTGCCCGGGTTTGTCGTCGCGCAGGTCACCGAGAACGTGCACGACACGTTCACCGGCAGCATCCTGCTTATCCCGCAAGGCTCGCGGCTGATCGGGACCTATGACAGCGTCGTCGCTTTTGGGCAAAAACGGGCGCTTCTGGTTTGGCAGCGAATAATACTCCCAGACGGTTCTTCGATCGAAATCGACAATCTGCCGGCGACAGACACTGCCGGCTATGCCGGGCTCAAGGACAAGATCGATTTCCACACCTGGCAGCTGATCAAGGGAGTCGCACTGGCCACATTGCTGGGCGTCGGCACCGAGTTAAGTTTTGGAGAAAACGAAAGCGATCTGGTCAAAGCGATCCGGGAATCCACTCAGCAGAACGTCAGTCAAGCCGGCCAGCGCATCACCGAGAAGAACCTCAATGTTCAGCCCACCATCACCATCCGCCCAGGTTGGCCACTGCGCGTCATCGTGCACAAGGATCTGGTGCTACGGCCATACGCGAGTTGAGCGGGAGTGAATATGGCCAACTTGAAACTTAGAAAGCTTCCAGACCGAACACCTTCGAAGATTACCATCACCCTCAGCGCGGAGTTGGGCCAAGCACTCAAGGAGTATGCTGCCCTTTATCGTCAGACCTATGGCGAGTCTGAAACGGTGGCGGAACTCATCCCTTTCATGCTGGCGGGGTTTCTGGAAGGCGACCGAGCGTTTGCCAAGGCCAGAAAAGAAGGTTTGCCGACGTCCAGCATGCCGGAGAAGTCGCGGCGTCTGGCAGGCTCAGATTCGGAGTAACCGAGGCAATGCGTGAACCGCCCGCACACGAGCCTCGATGGGCTAACTCCGCTTGAATATGTAACCCGATCCGTCAAGGATCACACGTGAACAGGCTCACTCACAAATGGACGCAAACAGGGGAGCACGTCACTGCGACCGCACTCTTTGGCTCAAACTGCAACCGAGTGCCTGGCCCTTCCGCTTTGGAAATATTTGTCGAACCTGGCCGCGATGCTTCGGACGAATGGGCGACTTTCAGCCGGCACGACGAAACGGTCGCCATCCAGTTCGAGCAATCGAACGGGATCGTGGAGGGCCATGGTACTCGACTCAAGAAGGAGCTTCTGGCCGGCTTTGCCAAAGCGTTCCACCAGGTCGACTGCCGAGAAGGCGAAATCACACATCAGCCTCTCGATGATCCAGCCGCGAACGCGGTCGTCGTCGGAAAGCGCGATACCGCGGACAACCGCCAGCCCGCCATGCGCAACCATACTTCCGTACTCGGCGGTTGAAATATTGTTCTGCACGTAGCCCTGGCGAAAACGGCCGATGGACGAAGGGCCAAGCCCGATCAGTGTCTCGCAGCGATCCTCCGTGTAGCCCTGAAAATTGCGATGCAAAGCCCCTGCGCGGGCCGCTATCGCCAAGGCATCGCCTGGCTGGGCGAAATGATCGAGCCCTATTGCTTCATACCCCTTGTCCACAATCGCTCGCGCAGCGAGTTGCGATTGCGCCAACCGCTCCGTGGGGCCAGGCAGCCACGCCTCTTTGATCATCGTCTGATGCTTCTTGAACCAGGGCACATGCGCGTAGCCGAACAGCGCCATCCTGTCCGGTTCCAGGGTCAGCGCCTGCGCTACGGTGGAACAGACGCTCTCCCTGCTCTGGTGAGGCAATCCGTAAAGCAGGTCCAGATTGACGGAACCGACGCCGCGGGAGCGAACTCCGTCGACGACAGCTTTCGTTTGCAAAAAGCTTTGCTCGCGGTTGATTGCCTTTTGCACTTTTGGCTCGAAATCCTGGACGCCGAGACTCGCCCTGGTCATGCCGATTTCGGCCAGCGCATCAAGGCGCGCCTCATCCATGTCGTTTGGATCGATCTCGACGCTGATTTTTGTGTCCGGGACAAAATCGAAGCTGTCCCGCAAGAACGCGCCAAGCGCCACCATGTCCCCGGGCTTCAGCATGGTGGGCGAACCGCCGCCGAAGTGGACTGCGCGGACATGGCCCTTGCCGCAGACGAGTCCCGCAACCGTCGCGATCTCCGCGTGTAGCGAGCGCAGATAGGCCGTCACCGGCTCATAGTGGCGCGTCTGTTTGGTATGACACGCACAGAACCAGCAGAGTCTGTCGCAATAGGGGATGTGCAGATAGAGCGAGATCTCGCCGCCACTTTTGAGCGCCTCCAGCCAGCCACGATAAACCGCAGGATTGACGCCCGTGTGGAAATGCGGTGCAGTCGGATAACTGGTATAACGCGGGACGTTCTCGCCAACCCGGGCAGCTAATTCGGACTGCATGTCGTGGTCCACCATGTTTGCATCGCTGGAACTCTGGGCTATTGGCAAGCCAAAGCCCTGATTTCGGTCAATCAGCAACTCGGACAAACTGCCGCAAGGATTTTTCTACCTTAGATTGGTATCCTGCCGGCACTTGGGATCGGGTTGAGCGAGCGCATGTCAGTACGGCGAGACATTTACACTTCCGGTATCCCCGTTCTTTGCGTCCATTGCGAAGCACGGCATCGCGGCGTCTGCGGTTCGCTTCGTCCAGACAATTTGGTTGGGCTCGCCAAGACTTGCTCGCGGCGCCAGATCGAGTCAGGAGTGGAACTGATCGGCGACGCACAGGCGGTCGACAGCTATTCGAACCTGGTTTCAGGCGTGGTTAAGCTGACAAAGAGCCTTTCCGATGGTCGCCAGCAGATCGTCGGTCTCCAGTTTGCACCGCATTTTCTGGGACGTCCTTTTAAGGTGGAAAGCTCGATCAGTGCGGAAGCGGTGACAGCTGTCACGCTGTGCTCGTTTCCAAGGGCAGCCGTCGAACGGATGATGAAGGGGTCGCCGGAATTCGAGCATCGCCTGCTCAAGCAGACGCTGAATGAACTTGATGAAGCACGCGAGTGGCTGGTGACGTTGGGGCGCAAGACCGCATCGGAAAAGGTGGCGAGTTTTCTCCTCATGATCGCTCGGAATATGGATTCCGGTGTTGACCCGGTAGCTAGGTCAGCGTCCTTCGATCTGCCGCTGACGCGCGCCGAGATCTCTGATTTTCTTGGAATTACGAACGAGACTGTGAGCCGGCAGCTGACGCAGTTGCGGGCTGACGGCGTGATTCGGATCGAGAACACACGCCATGTGATGGTGGACAGCATGAGCCGGCTGCGCTCGATGGCGATGCCGAGCCTGAGCCAGAAGACCGATAGCCTGGACAGGTTATAGAGGCCGTTCGGCGAAGAGAAGGTACAGGCCGTTGTCGCTCCTGATGGCGGAAGGCAGGCCGCGTTCCCTGAACAGGCGGATGGCGACCTCGATGACCGGTCCTTCCTTCTTCGATTCGAGCGCTTCGCAGGCGAGCAGGTAGCGCGAGGCCTGGTCGGTCACAATTCGACTATCGCCCGCCGGAACTCCCCTTACAAGTCCGTGCACCATAACGCGTTGGTGATAGTTGCGTGCCGAAGCGCTGCCGCTGACGGGCGCGCTTTACAGGCCGTGACGATCGAGCAGGCAAGCGCCGTGCTCTTCGAGGGCATGCGGACATCGCCGGCGAGCCTCCGAATCAGGAGCTCCCTAATCTTCCTGGCACCCAGTGGGTTGGCTTGTCCTTCTTGGTGCGACGATCGTCAGCTCGATCTGGTCGGGCAGGCGGTTGGCGTAGCGCACCGCCCGCCGTGAAGGTCAACCTAGCTGCCGAAAAATCGTGCGGCCCCCTGACATGGATCAGGGCGAGCGGGCGGCGGCTGCGCAATTGATGCACAGCGAATTTGGCGTCCGCCGGATTCGAGATCGGGATTTGCGATGAAATTCGGCACAGAGATCGTGCTTCTAAGCCTGTTTGCTTTTGCGGCCCTGGTGGCTGCCGGTTTCGGCGTAGATGAACCTTTCCGCCAGCATATGTGGGTGTTGTTCTTCGCCGTAGCTGGTTTCACCGCGATCCTGTTGCGCAATACGGAGTTCAAGCCTGCAGTTCCGATAGACCCCGCCGCTTTTATGGACGGTCCAATCCGTTACGGGGCCGTCGCGACGGTGTTTTGGGGCGTCATAGGCATGCTGGTTGGTGTGGTCATCGCGCTGCAGCTTGCCTATCCCGATCTCAGCGTCGAGCCCTGGTTCAACTTTGGCCGCTTGCGGCCGTTGCATACATCCGGCGTGGTTTTTGCCTTCGGCGGCAATGCGCTGCTTTGCACGTCCCTTTATGTCGTACAGCGCACCTGCCGCGCCCGGCTGTTCGGCGGCAATCTCGCCTGGTTCGTGTTCTGGGGCTATCAGCTGTTCATCGTCATGGCTGCGACGGGCTACCTGCTCGGCATCACCGAAAGCCGCGAATACGCCGAGCCCGAATGGTATGTGGATCTTTGGCTGACCATCGTCTGGGTCGCCTACCTCGTCCTGTTCCTCGGCACCATCCTGAAGCGCAGGGAACCGCACATCTACGTCGCCAACTGGTTCTACCTGTCCTTCATCGTGACCATCGCGATGCTGCATGTGATCAACAACCTGTCGATGCCAGTCTCATTCGTGGGTTCAAAAAGCTATTCAGCCTTCTCCGGCGTCCAGGACGCCTTGACGCAGTGGTGGTACGGCCACAATGCCGTGGGCTTCTTTCTCACCGCCGGCTTCCTTGGCATGATGTACTATTTCGTGCCGAAGCAGGCGAACCGGCCAGTCTATTCCTACCGGCTGTCGATCATCCACTTTTGGGCGCTGATCTTTCTCTACATCTGGGCCGGCCCGCACCACCTCCACTATACCGCCTTGCCTGACTGGGCGCAGACGCTCGGCATGGCGTTCTCGATCATGCTTTGGATGCCCTCCTGGGGCGGCATGATCAACGGCCTGATGACGCTGTCCGGCGCTTGGGACAAGCTGCGGACGGACCCGATCATCCGCATGATGGTCATGGCCATAGCCTTCTATGGCATGTCCACTTTCGAAGGCCCGATGATGTCGATCAAGACGGTCAATTCGCTCTCGCACTACACCGACTGGACTATCGGGCACGTGCATTCCGGCGCACTCGGTTGGGTCGGCATGATCTCGTTCGGCGCGATCTATTTCATGGTGCCGAAGTTGTGGAACCGCGAGCGGCTCTATTCGCTGCGGCTCGTCAACTGGCACTTCTGGCTGGCAACGCTCGGGATCGTCGTCTACGCCGCGGTGATGTGGGTCTCCGGCGTTATGCAGGGCCTGATGTGGCGCGAATACGACGAGCAGGGCTTTCTGGTCTTCTCCTTCGCCGAAACTGTCGCCGCCATGCATCTCTACTACATCATGCGTGCCATCGGCGGCGCGATGTACCTGTCCGGCGCCCTGATCATGGCATGGAATGTCACCATGACAATCCTCGGCTACCAGCGCGAGGAGAAACCGATGCCGCGTCCCATCGCCGCCGTCCGACCTGCGCGATCTGGAGCCTGAAAAATGGGCTTGATGGACAAACACGCCGTCATCGAGAAGAACGCCACGCTTCTTCTCGTCGGCTCCCTTCTGGTGGTGACGATCGGCGGCATCGTCGAGATCGCGCCGCTCTTCTATCTCGACAATACGATCGAGAAGGTCGAAGGCATGCGGCCCTATTCGCCGCTCGAACTCGCCGGCCGCAACATCTATGTGCGCGAGGGCTGCTACCTCTGCCATAGCCAGATGATCAGGCCGTTCCGCGATGAGGTCGAGCGCTATGGGCACTACAGCCTGGCGGCCGAGTCGATGTACGACCACCCGTTCCAGTGGGGATCGAAACGCACAGGACCGGATCTCGCGCGGGTGGGCGACCGTTATTCGAATGGATGGCACGTTCAGCACCTTGTCGATCCGCGCTCCGTGGTGCCGGAATCGATAATGCCGAGCTACGCGTTCCTGAAAGAAATGCCGATTGAGGTGAAGGACTTCTCGACGCACCTGATCGCGAACAGCCGTGTGGGCGTGCCCTACTCCGACGACATGATCGCGAGCGCGAATGCCGATCTCATGGCGCAGGCAGATCCCAACATCGACACGTCCGGTCTTGAAGCGCGGTATCCAAAGGCCAAGCTCGGTGACTTCGATGGCAATCCGCAACAGGTCAGCGAGATGGACGCGCTGGTCGCTTACCTCCAGATGCTTGGCACTCTGGTCGATTTCAAAAACTACGACGAAGCCGCCGGTTACCGCTGAGGAGAATGGTGATGACCTACAACTTCATGCGGGCGTTTGCCGACACTTGGGGCCTGCTCGCTATGGCGCTGTTCTTCGTCGGATGCATCACCTTTGCGCTCCGTCCCGGCAGCAGGACGCGAGCCGACGAAGCTGCTCAAATCCCTCTCAAGGACGACTGATCATGAGCGGTGAGCACATTGACGAAGTCTCCGACGTCTCGACCACCGGCCATGAATGGGACGGGATCAAGGAGCTCAACAATCCGCTCCCGCGCTGGTGGGTGATCACCTTCTACGTCACAATAGTCTGGGCGATCGGCTACACCATCGCTTATCCCGCATGGCCTATGCTAAGCTCCGCCACCCGAGGCGTGCTCGTCTATTCCAGCCGCAACGATGTCAAGAATGAGCTGGCAGCGGCCGAGGTCGCCAAGGGCAAGTATGTTGCCGCCCTTCAGGCGAAGACTGTCGCCGAGATTGCCGCCGACGATGTTTTGCGCGGATTTGCTATCGCGGCCGGTGGCGCCGCCTTCAAGGTCAATTGCGTTCAGTGCCATGGCTCCGGCGCCCAGGGTTCGAAGGGCTTTCCCAACTTGAATGATGACGATTGGCTGTGGGGCGGCAAGGCCGAGCAGATCCAGCAGACAATCACGCACGGCATCCGCGTTGCCTCCGACCCCGACACGCGCCTGTCGGAAATGCCGGCGTTTGGTGACATCATTGCGCCCGAGCAGATTACACAGGTCAGCGCTTATGTCTCGAGTCTCTCCGGCCCTGTTGGCGATCAAGCAATGGTCATACCCGGCGCCAATGTTTTCGCCGAGAATTGTGCCGCCTGTCATGGTGATAATGCAAAGGGAAACACGGAGCTTGGCGCACCCGACCTGACCGACGCGATCTGGCTCTACGGGGCGGGCGAGACGGCTATTGCCGCGCAGGTTCGCGCGCCAAAGCAAGGCGTCATGCCGGCCTGGGGTGGGCGTCTCGGCGAGGTCAAGGTCAAGGAACTTGCGGTCTATGTCCATTCGCTTGGCGGCGGAGAATAGGAACGGAAGCCTATTCTCGGCCCTCCCCCTGCCAAGCGACGAGGCCCGGCGCGAGCCGGGCCTCGACACCATTCCGGCTGCGACCTGCATCAACACGGGGCGGACCGCCCACGGCGAGGCTGTTCGATGGGCGGCCCTGACATCGGCAGCGGGACTGGAGATGCTACGTGGGTGATAAAACGCAGACAGAACCGCCCGAAGCAGAAGCGATCGCCTCCCCCAACACCCGTGAGCCGCTTTATGCCCCACGCAAGAAGGTTTTCCCGAAGCGAATCTCGGGTAATTTCCGTCGCTTCAAATGGCTGGTGATGGCGATCACGCTGGCGATCTATTATCTGACGCCCTGGCTGCGCTGGGACCGAGGTCCGTTTGCACCGGACCAGGCCGTGCTGATCGATCTTGCCAACCGCCGCTTCTATGTCTTCTTCATCGAGATTTGGCCGCAGGAATTCTACTATGTGGCCGGCCTTCTCGTTATGGCCGGCATCGGCCTTTTCCTGATCACATCCACCGTTGGCAGAGCCTGGTGCGGCTATACCTGCCCGCAGACGGTATGGGTCGATCTGTTTCTAGCTGTAGAGCGTGCGATCGAGGGAGATCGCAATGCTCGCATAAAGCTCGACGCGGGATCCTGGACTGCGCGCAAGCTTGTGCTGCGTGTATCGAGACACGCCACCTGGCTGGCCATAGCGGCAGCGACCGGCGGCGCCTGGATCTTCTATTTCGCCGATGCGCCATCTCTGATTGGCGAGCTCTTCGCTGGCACCGCTGCGCCGGTCGCCTACATCACCATCGGCGTGCTGACGGCAACCACCTACACATTCGGTGGACTGATGCGCGAGCAGGTCTGCACCTACATGTGCCCGTGGCCGCGCATCCAGGCGGCCATGCTCGACGAGAATTCGCTCACTGTGACCTACAATGACTGGCGCGGGGAACCCCGTTCGCGCCATGCCAAGAAGGCTCTTGCCGCAGGGCAGCCGGTTGGAGACTGCGTTGATTGCAATGCATGTGTCGCGGTCTGTCCGATGGGGATCGACATCCGCGACGGCCAGCAACTCGAATGCATCACCTGCGCGCTCTGCATCGACGCCTGTGACGGCGTAATGAACAAACTCGGCAAGGACCGCGGGCTAATCTCCTATGCGACGCTGTCCGATTACAACGCCAACATGGCGGCGGCGACCGCAGGCGGCGCTTGCTCGGTGAATCCGTCGCTGGTGCGGACAGACGGCAGCGCTTTCTCCGACAGGTTAGCCCATTTCCATGTCCGCAAGATCTTTCGACCGCGCACCTTCGTCTACATGAGTGCGTGGTCGGCGGTCGGTCTCGCCTTACTCTACTCGCTGCTGACGCGCGATCGGCTCGAGGTCAACGTTCTGCACGACCGCAATCCGCAGTTCGTCACGCTGTCCGATGGTTCGATCCGCAATGGTTACACCGTCAAGCTGCTCAACATGATCCCTGAGCCAAGAACGATCGTCGTCACCATGCAGGGCCTGGCCGATGCCGAGATGAGTGTCGTCGGGATCGACATGCCTGCGGATCGCTCCCTCTCCGTTCCGGTCGAACCGGACCGGCTGAAGATGCTGAAGGTTTTCGTCCGCCAGCCGGCGGAACAGATCAACGCCCAAGCGCAGACGTTCAAGTTCCGGGTCGAGGACAAGGCGAGCTTCGAGTCGGACGAATACACGGCCACGTTCAATGCACCGGAGATCGTTAGATGAGCGTCAATGCACGAAGGCCCCCCGAATTCACCGGCAGGCATATGTTGCGTATCATCCTTAGCTTTTTCGGCGTGATCGTTGGTGTGAACCTGACCATGGCAACACTCGCCAGCACAAGCTGGACCGGTCTTGTCGTCGAAAATACCTATGTCGCGAGCCAGCAGTTCAACCGGATGGCCGAGGAAGGGCGCGCGCAGGCCGCACTCGGCTGGACCGGCAAACTGACCATCGCACGGGGCGAGGTCCGCTACGGCCTCAGCGATGCCGCCGGCAAAGCGGTCCAGTTGCACGGCGTCCGGCTCCTGTTCCGTCATCCCGCCTACGAGGCCGAGGACAAAGCCGTCATGCTTGCGCTCGCCGCGAGCCAGGAATTTGCCGCCCAGCATACGCCAAGGGACGGCGTCTGGATCGTCCAAGTCGACGCCGATGCTGGCCTCGCAGAACCCTATCGCGACGTCCGTCGAATTATAATTTCCCATGGAGCGTTACAATGAGCTGTTGTGCACCGGGCGCCGACGCGTTGGATCTGGAAAGCAGCATATCCGTCCTGCCATCAAGCCAGGAGATCAGGCTGGCGAGCCGCTCGCTTGGCGGCGATCTGCACCAAACCGATCTCTCGGTCCCGACGGTGCATTGCGCAGCCTGCATCCAGAGTATCGAGAGGGCGCTTGGAAAACTCGATCGCGTCGAGGGTGTACGTGTCAACCTGTCGACGAAACGGGTTGCGATCCGGTGGCGCGGAAATGAGGTTCCACCGTTTGTCGCCGCGCTTGGACGGCTGGGATACGAAGCGCATTTGTTCGCGCCCGAGACAGGGGAGAAGGACAAGACGCTATCGGAGCTGATCCGGGCCGTGGGGGTTGCCGGCTTTGCAGCGGGCAACATCATGCTGCTTTCAATGTCGGTCTGGTCCGGCGCTGAAGGTGCGACCCGCGACCTGTTCCACTGGGTCTCGGCACTGATCGCCATCCCCGCGCTCGCCTTCGCTGGTGGCATCTACTTCCGCTCGGCATGGAACGCATTGCGTCACGGCCGCATGAACATGGATGTGCCGATTGCGGTTGGTGTCTCGCTCGCCTACGCGATGAGCCTTTACGAAACCATCAACCATGGCGATCACGCTTACTTCGATGCATCGGTATCGCTGCTGTTCTTCCTGCTGATCGGCCGCACGCTTGATCACGTGATGCGCGAGCGTGCCCGGACCGCGGTGAACGGTCTGTCACGGCTGGCGGCGCGCGGCGCCACAGTATTGCGCGACGATGGCACGCGCGACTACCGGCCGGTTGGCGAGATCGAACCAGGCATGCAGTTGCTGATCGCTGCCGGCGATCGGATTCCCGTCGACGGCAAGGTCATTCGAGGCTCTTCGGATCTCGACTGTTCACTGGTTTGCGGTGAGAGCACACCCAGAACCGTGGCGACAGGGGAAACCGTGCAGGCCGGCACGCACAATCTCACCGGCCCACTGACGGTCGAGGCGACAGCCGCCGCAAAAGACTCCTTCCTGGCCGAAATGGTCCGGCTGATGGAAGCCGCCGAGGGCGGTCGCGCGCATTATCGCAGGATCGCCGACCGCGTTTCAGCGCTCTATGCTCCAGTGGTTCATCTGACCGCCTTCCTGACGTTCCTTGGCTGGATGGCGGCGACCGGCGATTGGCACCGGGCAGTAACAAACGCAATCGCCGTTCTCATCATCACCTGCCCATGTGCGCTCGGTCTCGCCGTGCCGATCGTGCAGGTGGTCGCTGCGCGGCGTCTGTTCGAAAGCGGTGTCATGGTCAAGGATGGTTCGGCCATGGAGCGCCTGGCGGCGATCGACACGGCCGTGTTCGACAAGACAGGAACGCTTACGCTCGGACAGCCCCGGCTCGTCAATGCGTCGTCAGTCGATCCGGCCATGCTGGCAATCGCTGCCGAGATGGCCGCGCACTCCCGTCACCCGCATTCAAACGCCATTGCCACCTTTGCCGGTTTCGCCGGTCAGCCAAGGCTCGAAGCTGTCAGCGAACACCCCGGATTCGGCATCGAAGCCACCGCGAGGGGAAGCACCTGGCGACTGGGGCGGCGCGGTTGGGCTGGATGGAAGGCCCGAACCGGTGGCGAAAGCAGATACGGCGGAACGGTTCTGACCAAAGACGGGATCATCGTGGCGTCCTTTGTCTTCAAGGACGCGCTGCGTCCGGACGCCAGGGCGGCCATCGAGCAATTGAACAACGCCCGAGTTTCCGTGGAAATGCTGTCGGGCGATACCGGGGCTGCCTGCGGCGAGGTCGCGACGACGTTGGGGATACATCACTTTGTTCCGGCGCTGCTTCCTTCGGGCAAGGTCAAATATATTGAAAGCCTGGCGAAGGACGGCCACAAGGTGCTCATGGTTGGCGACGGCCTCAACGACACCCCTGCGCTGGGCGCGGCACATGTCTCGATCGCTCCAGCCACGGCGGCCGATGTCGGCCGCAAAGCTGCGGATTTCGTTTTCCTGCACGAAAGCCTTTCGGCCGTCTCCCTTGCCCTCGACGTTTCGCGAAAGGCCGGACAACTGATCCGGCAAAACATCGCCATCGCGATTGTCTACAACGCCATTGCCGTCCCGATCGCCATTTTGGGGCAGGTAACACCATTGATTGCGGCAATCGCGATGTCGGCCTCATCACTGCTTGTCATTGGCAATGCGTCGAGGCTGCAAGGTTTTGTGCCAGACGTGCCAAGGAGAACTGCTCCGCCTGATAGCCGCTCCCACACCGGCACATTGACGCAACCCTCATGACAATCCTGGTCTATCTCATACCGGTGGCTCTGTTGTTGGGCGGGCTTGGACTGTCTGGCTTCCTGTGGGCCTTGAGGAGTGGTCAATACGAGGATCTCGACGGAGCCGCCGAGCGTATCCTCATTGACCGGGACGAGAGGCCGGAACGCTGATTCCGTCACTCGAGGGCCTGCGTGGCCCATTCCGCCATGCAAGCGGCTGATGCCACGAAGTACCTCCCACGGCCGCACGAGCGCTGGCGTTGTACGTGTTCCAAGTGCAACGGAGCGGATAGACTGGCGGCGCGGGTTTGTCGTGTCTGGCTGACCCAGATCAGTGCTGTCTCCTCATCGCCCTGATTTCAATGGACGAGTCTTTTCAAGGGGAGAACGCATGTCTGGCCGGACGGAAGCTGAGCGGTGTCAGGTGCTGGCCATGTTCGCCGGGGGCGCCGGCATTGTCGAAGCCGTGACCAGGCCGGCGCACGTCATTGCAGGAGCCGATGCGTTCGAATGAGCGAGTTCAAGCCAGTTCGGTTCGTTGATGTCGCGCTGGAGGGGCAATTCTGGCGCGAGCGGCTGGAGACGGTGCTGACACGGACCATCCCCAGCCAGCACGTCCAGCTTGGCAAGCAAGGTGTATTGCTGTCCCTCACACTGCCGAACCAGTCGCTGCCACTGAGCGTCCCAGTCAACGAGCACGATTCCGGGCAGGTGTTCTGGGATTCCGACGCCGGCAAGTGGATAGAAGCAGCATCCTACGCGCTGTCACACAGGCGTGATCCCGACATCGAGGCATGGATCGAAAACATTATCGATGATCTCGAAAAGGCGCAGGCTGCCGACGGTTATCTGAACTGCTGGTACCTGCAGCGCGAGCCCGACAAGCGCTGGACCAACCTGCGCGACAATCACGAACTCTACAATCTTGGACATCTGCTCGAGGGCGGTATCGCCTACTTCCTCGCGACGGGCCGGCGCCGGCTCCTGGACATCCTTGAGCGGTATGTTGACCATGTGCGCAACACATTCGGCCCGAACCCCGGCCAGAAGCGCGGCTATTGCGGCCATCAGGAAATCGAGTTGGCCCTCGTTAAGCTCTATCGCTTGACTGGAGACAGAATGCATCTCGACCTCGCGGCCTATTTCATGAATGAGCGCGGGCGTCAGCCGCACTACTTCGATCAGGAAGCGGTCGCGCGCGGGGAGAACCCCAGGGATTTCAGGGCGAAAAGATATGAGTACAACCAGTCGCACAGGCCGGTGCGCGAGCAAACTAAGGTGGTCGGACATGCGGTCCGAGCGATGTACATGCTTTCTGCCATGGCCGACCTCGCGGCGGAACTGAATGACGACAGCCTCAAGAAAGCATGCGAGGTGCTCTGGGCCGACGTCATCTCCTCGAAAATCTACATCACGTCCGGCTTGGGTCCGGCTGCCGCGAATGAAGGCTTTACTGAGGATCACGACCTGCCGAACGATACGGCGTGTGCGGAGACCTGCGCCTCAGTAGGCCTGATCTTCTGGGCACATCGCATGCTGCATCTCGAACTCGACGGCCGATACGCCGACGTTCTGGAACAGGCGTTGTTCAACGGCGCGCTGACCGGCCTTTCGCGCGATGGCGAGCGCTATTTCTACTCCAATCCGCTCGAGAGCGATGGGCGACGCAGCAGATGGGCCTGGCACTCATGCCCATGCTGCACGATGAATTCGTCTCGTCTGATTGCTTCTATCGGAGGCTATTTCGTCTCGGCCAGTGAAAACGCAATCGCCTTCCATCTCTACGGCGGCGTTTCGACGAACATCCAACTCGCTACGGGCAATGTGTTCCTGCGGGAAACCAGCGCCTATCCATTTTTCGGCTCGATCAGGATCGAGGTCAGCCCTAACGCGCCGACCGAGTTCACGATCAACCTCCGCATTCCCGGTTGGGCTCATGAAGCCGAAGCTTCGGTCGGGGGATGTGCAGTCGACGTGACGGCATGCACCAGAAATGGCTATCTTGCGATCTCGCGGCTATGGAATGCCGGAGACACCATCGCCCTCGAACTACCGATTTCTCCCGAGCGCATCTATGCTCATCCCTCGGTCAAGCAGGATATCGGCCGGGTGGCGCTTAAGCGCGGACCATTGGTTTATTGCGTTGAAGAGGTCGACAATCCCGGGGCGCCCGTGCAGCAGCTCACACTGCCGCGAGAGTCCAAGATCGAAACGATGGAACGGGGCGATCTTTTCGATGGCGTGGTCACGCTGACTGCCTCCGCGCAGCGCGTCGAAGACCAAGGCTGGGGAGACAGCCTATACAGAAATACGCCCCCCATCGCTTCGGACTGCCGGCTAACCGCCCTGCCATACTATCTCTGGAACAATCGGGCAAAAGGCTCGATGCAAGTGTGGCTGCTGGAAAGCTGAATGGCCGAGGTGAGAAACCCGTTGGTTGGCTGGCTATCTGCCCAGGTGAGCGGAGTATGCCAAAGTTTTGTTTGCAGGAGTGAACGGATGTCGCGATTTCGCCTATTGACGATCTTCATGTCGGGAATGCTGGGAACGGCGACGTTGCCGGATCCAGTCGCCTCGGCACCAGTCCTCAACCCCGCCAATCGCAATGGGCTGGTCGAGCAGAACGAATTATTGATGCTGGAGAACAGGCTGCGGCGGCAGCAATACCAGCAGCAGCAGCAGCAGTTCCGTTCCCAGGATCGCGAGATCGCGCCGCAGCAACGGCCCGATCGACCGCTTACTTGCCAGCTACAGCCGTCAAGCAACGGCTTTGTGAGCATCTGCCGCTGATGAGGCGGCTTGCCACTTATTTAGGCGGCCATAGCTTGTGCGCGTCGTGCTTAACTAGCATCAGAGGCGTTTTTTCGCAGCTCGTGCTTGGGCACTGGAGAGCCTACGCGATGGCGCCACGCTGATGGCCGACTCCGATGACAGCTTCGACATCATTGTCGTTGGAGCGGGGCCGGTCGGACTTTGCTTCGCCGCATCACTCGCTCAAAGCCAACTCAAGGTCGCAGTTGTCGAACAGAACTCAATTGATACTCTCGCCAATCCGCCTTTTGACGGCCGGGAAATCGCGCTGACCCACGCCTCGATCAGAATCCTTCGCGAGATCGGCGCCTGGGATGCCATCCCCGCTTCGGACAAATCACAGCTTCACGGCGCGCGCGTGCTCAACGGTTCGAGCCCTTTCGCTCTGCGTTTCGATCCTCCCAGCGGGTCTGGAGAACCCCTCGGAGTTTTGGTCCCAAATTGCCGGATCCGCGACGCGCTGTTCAAGACAATCCACGTGCAGAATCACGCGCGGCTGCTGTGCGGCCACTCGGTCGTAGATGCAACAATCAGCCACACAGGAGCACTCGTAACGCTGTCTAATGGCGTGCAGTTGAACGCTAGCCTTGTGGTTGCCGCCGATTCACGTCTGTCGGCCACTCGTGATCTGCTCGGCATAGGCGCCGATATCAATCGGCTTGGCTACTCGATGCTAATATGCCGGGTGCGGCATGAGCGCCCCCACCACCAGGTGGCAATCGAATGGTTCGATCACCATCAGACGATAGCGATGTTGCCCCTGGCGGAGGGAGTGTCGTCGCTGCTGCTCACCCTGCGCTCAAACGAGGCCGATAGACTGCTTGCCTTCAGCGACCATTTGTTTCTGAGGGAATTGACGAACCGGTGTCGAGGGCGCCTTGGAAAAATGACCTTGGCAAGCAAGCGCCATACCTATCCGCTGGTCACGACTTGGGCGCACAAATTCCGAGCTCCCAGCGCCGCACTCATCGGCGACGCTGCCATCGGCATGCACCCGGTGACTGCGCATGGTTTCAACATCGGTATCAGCGGCCAGAAGCAACTCGCCTATGGAATCCTAGCAGCATGTCGCGACGGTCGCGAGATTGCCGATCCCGACATGCTGCACGGATACGAAAGGTGGCTGCGCCTGTCAGCGGCGCCGCTCTTCCACGGCACGAACATTCTCGTCGCACTCTACTCAAGCGAGCACCCGGCGGCACGGCTTGCACGACATGTGGGGCTTCGGTTCGCCCAACATGCCCCCTTTATGCGGCATGGCATTTCGGCCATGCTTAGGCGATGAAACCGTACCAGCAGCTTTGGACCTTGCGCGATGAAAAGGGCCTCATTCGCCGGAGTAATCGCTGCCCCTGCACGCAGAGGCGGCAGCTTCCCGCGGCAGGCCCTAAATGTCGCCCCGAGAAGTACTATCTCAGCGCTTGATTTGGCTGATCAGCCCAGAGGCTGATGTAGCGCTGAAGAGTTAACCCCTCCTTTAGTAGGCTTGCATAGACATGTGCTGCGTACAAGCAGGAGATGCAAGCTGACCGGCCGAACATGAAGAAAGAAAACGCGCTGGAGGCCGAATCCTCGGAGATCAGCTTGCTGATCTGAAGGCCGGTCTCTTCGTATCGATGCCGATAAGCACTATGCTATCAGGCCTGATTTTGACGGTGCAGGCCTTTTCTGGCGGGGGCTTTGCCGCCGCAATCTGGTTCCTGGTTATCAATGCCATAAATGCCGCCCGCCTCGGACTCGCTCGTTATCAGCTAAACGAGACGGGGGATCAGGACGATTTAACAGGGATTTCGCAGCGGCTTCGCTGGTTTGGCATCCTTTCTCTTCTGTCAGGGTTTGCCTGGTCCTTTCTTGCCGTCCTTACCGTTGGCTACACAACGCCGCAAGCGCCGTTGCATCTGATTATTCTGGCGGGCATCTCAGCTGGTGCGGTTACATACGGCAGTTCATATGCCGCGGCCGCGATCAAC
>NZ_JBVVQA010000012.1:88087-174655 GCF_055811455.1 Mesorhizobium sp. WSM4845 | reverse complement strand
CCCCCCCCCCCCCCCCCCCCGCCCCCCCCCCCCCCCCCCCCCCCCCCCCCCCCCCCCCCCCCCCCCCCCCCCCCCCCGACAGGGAGGATTCGACGATGAAGTTGATGCTGACCGAAAGAGCGCTGCATCCGCAGGCCGAGCCCGTCGCCGACGGTTTTAAAAAAGGCAGCATGAACCGGCGCGAATATCTCGCCACCATGGCAGCACTTGGCGTCAGCGTCGCCGGCGCGCTGGCGCTTGTCGGTCTCGCGCCTTCCCCGGCCAGGGCGCAGGAGCCGAAGCGCGGCGGCGTCTTGCGCGTCGCCATGAACGTCAAGGGCTGGAAGGACCCGCGCACCTTCGACGGCGTCGAAATGTCCAATGTCGCCCGCCACTGCAACGAATATCTGGTGCGCTGGAACCGCGATTTCACCTTCGAGCCGTGGCTGCTCGAGAGTTGGGAGACCAGCGACGACGCCCGCGTGCTGACGCTGCACGTCCGCAAGGGCATCACCTGGTCGAACGGCGACACTTTCAACGCCGACGATGTCGTCCACAATCTGACGCGCTGGTGCGACGCCGGCGTCGCCGGCAATTCGGTCGCCGAGCGGATGGGGGCGCTGGTCGACGCCGCCACCAAGAAGCCGATCGACGGCGGCATCGAGCGTGTCGACGACTTTACCGTCCGGCTCAATCTGCCGAAGCCCGACATTTCGCTGATTGCCGGCATGACCGACTATCCGGCGCTGATCATGCACCGCAGCTACGACGGCGACGGCGATCCGCTGAAGGCCTTGGCGATCACCACTGGACCTTGCGAACTGGTGGCATGGGACGCCGAGGTCGGCGCCGAGGTCCGCCGCAAGGACAAGCCGTGGTGGAAGGGCGATTTCTGGCTCGACGGCATCCAATGGGTCGACTACGGCTCCGATCCCAATGCGATGTTTTCGGCCTTCGAATCGGGCGAGATCGACACCAACCACGAAACCGCCGCCGATACCGTCTCGCAGACCGACGCCATGGGTCTGAGCAATTCCGAGCTTGCCACCGGCTCGACCATCGTCGCGCGCTTCAACGTCGGCAATCCGCCCTATGACGACATCAGGGTGCGGCGCGCCGCCCAGCTCTCCGTCGACAATGCCGCAATCCTGAAGATCGGCATGGACGACCGCGGCAAGCCGGCCGAGAACCATCATGTCGGCCCGATGCATGCCGAATACGCCGATATCGGCCCGGCCGTCCGCAATGTCGACGAAGCCAAGACGCTGCTTGCCGAGGCCGGCAAGTCCGATCACGAATACGAGCTCATCTCTGTCGATGTCGACTGGCAGAAGAACACCGGCGACGCGATCGCCGCGCAGATGCGCGACGCCGGGCTGAAGGTCAAACGGACCGTGCTGCCGGCGGCGACGTTCTGGAACGACTGGAGCAAATATCCTTTCTCCTGCACCGAGTGGCTCGGCCGGCCGCTGGGCGTCCAGGTGCTGGCGCTGGCCTACAGATCGGGCGCTGCCTGGAACGAGACCGCCTACGCCAATCCGGAGTTCGACGCCTTGCTCGACAAGGCGCTGGCCACACCCGACGCCAGCGCGCGCAAGGAGATCATGGCCAAGATCGAGCGGAATCTGCGCGATTCCGGCATCATCATCCAGCCCTACTGGCGCTCGGTCTACCGGACGTTCCGCAAGGGCGTGCACGGCTGCGAGCAGCATCAGTCTCTGGAGCAGCATTTCGAGAAGGTCTGGCTCGAGGCGTGATCCTCGTTGCGGGGCACAGGGGCAATCGTTTCAGGTTTGCGCTGCCCCTCATCGCCCTGCCGGGCACTTCTCCCCGTATAGTGACGGGGAGAAGGGGCTGGCCTCAATGCCGGTGCCCTTCCTGTAACGCTGGTGATTGAACGAAACCATTAATGAAAGCGCCCCTCTCCCCGTTCTACGGGGAGAGGATGCCGGCAGGCAGGTGAGGGGCAGCGCCGACATCAACAGTCGATCACCCCACACGCTTGGGCGCTGTGATTTGTCTGAGGTGACTGCCAGGATCCTTAGCCGGCGACGCCAGGCCTTGAAATCTCCTGCCCAAGCCGCACCGTTTCCCGCACCAACAAATCCAGATCGTCGCGCCTGGTGCGGTGGTTGTTGATCGCTACTCTGAGGCAATGCTGGCCGTGCACCGTCGTGTCCGAAAGGGCGGCGATGCCGTCTTCCTGCAGCCGCAGCATGATCTCGGTGTCGAGCGCCTTCTGCCGCTCTGCCGTCAGCCCGTCGCCGCGGTAGCGAAAACAGACGATGTTGATGCTGGTCGGCGCCGTCAGCTCGAGGGTCGGTTCAGCCTCGATCAGCCCGGAGAAATAGTGGCCTTGTGCGATGTTTTGGTCGATCAGCCGGCCGAATTTCTCGATGCCGTGCTGCTTCAGCGCCATTCACACTTTCAGCGCCCTGAAACCGCGTGACGTCTGCAGGCCAAAATCATGCAGCCACTGGCCCGACGCGAGGCCGCGCGGCGTCGATTCCAGATATTCCGGCGTGACCGCGAAGGGTTTGCGATGCGCTGAAGCATCCCTGACTAGGATCAGGACCTATTAATTTGGCATTCAGCAGTCGATTGCAACGGGCCGCCAGCCATCGCTCAAGCGATGGACCAGAAGCCCTTGTGTAAGCTCCTGCTCGCCAGGAGGAGTTAGGCTGCGACTTCCCGGATCGCTCGCGCAAAGACGGGCAAAGAGCGCTCCACCATGCCGTCGTTTGCAGTCAAACTGATCCGCAGACGTCCAGGCAATTGGGCGACGCTGCCGGGCAGCACCCAGACACCGTCAGTTGCGAGGCGTGCCGCGAAGGCCATGTCGTCCGGTATTGGGGAGCGTGGAATGAGATAGAAGGTACCTTCAGGCACCGGCAGGTCGTATCCCGCTGCCCTCAAGCCTTCGACCATGCGATCGCGGCGCCGCGCAAGGGCTGCGACATCTATGCTGAGCTTCTCGAGATCAGGCAGTGCCCGCTGCAGGGTACGGCCGGCGAAAGCCCAACCGTGCGAAACCTGCGCTATGTCGACAGCCTCGCGCAACAGTATGCGATCGGCCTCGGGCATGTCCGCCCCGAGTGCGAGCCAGCCCAGGCGCTCGCCGGGCGCGAGCAAGGTCTTGCCGAAGGAATAGGCGATCAGCGTGTGCGGATAGCTCTCGGCCGGACTGATATGCGCATGGCCGTCAAACACCAGTCGCGCATAGGGCTCGTCGGCAAGGAGATAAATCACCTTGCCAAATCTTTCGGACGCGGCCGCGAGCTTGTCGGCGAGCGCGTCGAGTTGAGCGCGGGGAAAGATGCGGCCGGTCGGGTTGTGCGGCGTGTTGACCACCACCACGCGGGTGCGCGGGGTGATCGCTGCCTCAATCCTTTCGAGATCGAGGTCATAGGTTCCCGGTGCTAGGTCGACGGCGACGGGTGTCCCTGCCGCGCCGCGAATCTGGGCACCATAGGCGAACCAGCCGGGACGCGGATAGATGACCTCCTCTCCCACCTCGAGCACGGCGAGCAGCGCAGCCGCTATCGCGCCGAACCCTCCCGCGGTGATCGCAATGTCGTCTGGCTTGTAGTTTCGGCTTCGCGCCTGGCTGAGCGAACGGGCCACCGTTTCGCGCGCCAGCGCATCGTACTTTTTATAACCGAACCAGTGAACATCCTGTGGCTCGACGTGGCGGATCAATGCATCGACAAATCCACGCAACGGCGTTTCCTGCGGATTGCCGAACATGAAATCGCAGGCATCGGGCCCCAGGCCGTCGCCCTCCAGGACATTTCGCGCAAAATCCATGACCGTGCGCATTTCCTCTGTGACGGCGAGCATCCGGCTGGACACGGTGGCGATTGGCACGACGCACTCCCCCTGCTGCAGGCGGCGCATGTCGAGCGTTTCTTCGAAAGCCATGCCGGAGGATTTTGGCGTCGCGTCCATGGTGGTTTCTCCCTCTCCCGCTACTCGGCCGGGAACTGGCCGCTGGGTGTCGACTGCGAAAGAGCCATTTCCTCCGCGTCCATCTCGGCTTCGATGCCGTCGAACAGCGGCGTCGTCATGTAGCGTTCGCCGGTGTCGGGAAGCATGCACAGGATCACCGAGCCGGGTGCAGCTTTTTCGGCGATCTGGCGTGCCACGGCAAAGGTCGCTCCGCCGGAGATGCCGGTGAAAATCCCTTCCTTTTGCGCCAGCGCCTTGGCCCATTTGATGCCTTCGGGCCCGGCAATCGGCACGACCTCGTCATAGAGGCTGGCGTCGACCGCCTCCTGCAGGACGTTGGGAATGAAATCCGGCGTCCAGCCCTGGATCGGGTGCGGCTCGAAGGCCGGATGGCTGGCGGCGGGTGCGCCGTCGGCGCCGCGCTCCTGCGCCTTGCCGCTGCCGATGAGCTGGGCATTGGCGGGTTCGGCCAGCACGATCCGGATCTCGGGACGCTCGCGGCGCAGCACGCGCCCGACACCGACGACGGTGCCGCCGGTTCCGTAGCCGGTGACGAAGCAGTCGAGCCGCGATGCGGCGAAGTCGTTGATGATCTCGCGCGCCGTCGTCGCCTCGTGAATGGCGGCATTGGCCTTGGTCTCGAACTGGCGGGCCAGGAACCAGCCATTGGCCTTGGCGAGCTCGACCGCCTTGTTGTACATGCCAAAACCCTTCTGGGCACGCGGCGTCAGCACCACCTTGGCGCCCAGCATGCGCATCAGCTTGCGCCGCTCGATGGAGAAACTGTCGGCCATCGTCACCACCAGCGGATAGCCTTTTTGCGCGCAGACCATGGCCAGACCGATGCCGGTGTTGCCGCTGGTCGCCTCGACGACGGTCTGGCCCGGTTTCAGGGCGCCGCTGCGCTCGCCCTCCTCGATGATGTTGAGCGCCAGCCGGTCCTTCACCGACGCTGCCGGATTGAAGAACTCGGCCTTCACATAGATCGTCACATGATCGGGGCCGAGATTGTTGATCCTGATCACCGGCGTATCGCCGACCGTGTCGATAATGCTGTCGAACAGGCGGCCGCGACCGGCCGTGGTCCTGATTTTCCGTTGCTGCAACATGTCTGCTCTCCCCTTTTTGTTGTCGTCACGAGGTGTTCGTTGTCACGAGCCGGTTACAAACCGGCGGCTTGGGCGGCGAGGTTTCGAGACCTTGCCGCGATACGGTCCGTTGCCGTCAACGCGGCCCGGAAAGCTGGCAATGCGGGCAACCGGCGCGGAAAATTCGTTGCCGGATGCCCTCGATCGCTTTCGATGGTAAAACAGAGGACAACTGGCCAGCGTGGGAGCAAGCGTGGAAACGCACGTGGAATCCGCTCGATCGAGCCTGGACGGCGCAGCGGCCGGGCTGTCCGTGCGGCTGCTCGGGCCGCTGACGGTCATCCGTGACGGCGCCACCGTGCAACTGCCGGCATCGCGCAAGCTGCGCGCGCTCTTCGCCTATCTGGGGCTCGCGCCGCATGCCGTCGGCCGCAGCCGTCTGTGCGAGCTTTTGTGGGATGTGCCGAACGATCCGCGCGGCGAGCTTCGCTGGTGCCTCAGCAAGCTCAGGGGCATTCTTGACGAACCGGATCGCCACAGGATCGAAACATCAGGCGACACGGTCGCGCTCGATCTGAAGGGCGTTTCCGTCGACGCCTTCGATGTCGCCTCGGCCGCCGCCACGGGCATCGAGACGCTCGATCTTGAGCGGCTGCAGGCCCTGTCCAGACTATTCGTCGGCGACTTCCTCGACGGGCTGGAGATCGACCGCAGCCCGCATTTCAACAGCTGGCTGATCGCGCAACGCCGCCGCTTCAGCTCGTGGCACGCCGCCATTCTGGAACAGCTCGTCAGCAAGCTCCCGGCGGATGCCGACGAAATGTCCGCGCATCTGGAGAAATGGCTGGAACTCAATCCGTTCGACGCGCGCGCGCACGTGGCTCTTCTGGCAAGCCTGGCGCGGCATGGCCAGATCGCCGCCTGCGAGGACCATCTTGCTTCGGCGGCGCAGCTATTTGCCTCGGAGGATCTCGATTTCGGACCCGTTCGTGAGGCATGGCGGACGATCCGCAGCGAACGACCTGCCGCGACGCTCCGGCCGCAGCCGGCGCTGTCGCCCGCAGCCGCCAAAACGTCAATTGTGCTTCCCGATTCCGGTGTTGCTGCACCGTGCAAGGCGTCGCTCGCGGTAATGCCGTTTGTCGAGGAGGCAGCTGTCGGCGGCTCTTGCGGTGGCCCCTCTTGCGGTGGATTGGCCGACGGCCTCACCCACGACATCATCACCCGTCTGGCCAAGCTCAGGGATTTTTTCGTCATCGCCCGCGGCTCGGTCTTTGCGCTGGCCGAAAAGAACATCGCGCCGGAAGATGCCGGCCGGCGGCTCAATGTCGACTACGTCGCCACCGGGACGGTGCGCAGCCAGGCTGGCCGTGTCGCGGTCAGCGTCGAACTTGTCGAGGTGCGCACGGCCAGGATCGTCTGGGCCGAAACCTTCGAACGCAGGCCCGACGACATCTTTGCCGTCCTCGACGATATCGGCAACAGCATCGTCTCGTCGATCTCCGCCGAGATCGAGATGGTCGAACGCAACCGCGCCATGCTGAAAGCCCCCAGCTCGCTGAACGCCTGGGAAGCCTACCATCGCGGCCTCTGGCACATGTATCGCTTCACCCGCACGGAAAACGAGCAGGCCCGGCATTTCTTCGAAATGGCATTGAAGCTCGATCCGACCTTCGCCCGCGCCTATGCCGGCCTGTCCTTCACCCATTGGCAGAACGCCTTTCAGCGCTGGGGAGACCGCGACCAGGAAAGCGCGCTCGCCTTCGAGACCGCCGGCCAAAGTCTTCTGATCGACGATCACAATCCGGCCGCGCACTGGGCCATGGGCCGGGCGCTGTGGTTGCGCGGCGAGCAGGACGGCTCCCTCATCGAGTTGGAACGGGCGGTGGACCTCAGCCCGAACTTCGCGCTCGGTCATTACGCGCTTTCGTTTGTCCACTCGCAGTCGGGTGATCCGAACGCGGCGATCGGTTCATCCGATCACTCGCGCCATCTCAGTCCGTTCGATCCGCTGCTGTTTGGCATGCTCGGCGCCAGGGCGATGGCGCATGTCCGCCTCGGCCAGTTCGACGAGGCCGCCGAATGGGCGCTGAAGGCCGCCGCCCGTCCCAACGCCCATGCCATCATCCTGGCGATCGCGGCGCACTGCCTGGCGCTGGCGGGCCGGCTTGACGAGGCCCGCACTTTCGCGGCCGCTATCCGCAAGACGCTGCCGAACTACTGCGCCGACGATTTCATCGGCACCTTCCGCTTCGAGCCGGACGCCGAGGCCATGTTCCGGCAAGGCGCCAGGCGCATCGGCTTGGGGTGATCACGCGGGCGGTGGAGAAGGGGGAGCATCTATATGCCGAGGATCGACTTGGCCTGGTTGAGCGCAGCCTCTGATCCTGCATGATCGCCGGCGGCGTGCAATTTCTCGCCCTGGGCGCGCAGTTCCTTGACTTTGGTCTTGTCCGCCTCGGCGATGGTCGCGGTCGGCAATGCCGCGTCGATCTTGGCCATGATGGTCGGGCATGAATTCGCAAAGGCTGTCGCAGGAATGACCGCCAGGAAAACCGCAAGCGAAATTGATCGTAACATGGACGTTTCTCCCTTGCCGGAACGCGCAATTTCGGCGCCCGGCGCAGGAATGGTACAGCCAATGCCCGAACGTGCCAATCACGATGATGCCGCTGGGTTGGGGCACGCTGCGGTCGGCCGGGCTTTTTCTCGTGGTTTCTGAATCTTTCACCCCGGCTGGTCGCCAACTTCGTCACGTCAAAAGTAGACGCCAGGTTCGCGGCAATCGTCAGATCGCCGCAAAACCCTTCGACCAGTGCGGATCAGGTGGGCTGAACGGATTTGACATTGCCGTCCGTATCGACAAGGCAGCTTGTCTTTTTGCCGCTGGCATCGAGTTCGACCTGATAGGTTTTGGAATCGATCTTGCTCGATGAAACCGGAAGTATTTTGGTGCTGTCGGCACCGCTCGCCTTGGCGGCCGCGTCGGCGCAAAGCAGCTGAAGGTCCGCCGGGGCCGTCTCGACCTGGGTCCTGGACATCTGGTCCTGAGGCGGCGGCGGCGGCGCGCTGACGCAAGCGCTCAAGGCCCCCGCCAAGAATCCAATTGCTGTTGCCCGGATCGAAGTTCTCACTGCAGGTTTTGCCGACATTGCTTGGTCCCTCTCCGAATGCCGCTTCACACACCCCGGCTTCACACGCCCGGCTTCACACACCCCGGGCTTCACACACCCTTGTAAAGTGCCGCCCCCTGCATGAGGACGATGACCTTGGCGCCAACCTTGACGCGCGATGCCAGATCGGTGATGTCGTCGTTCCGCATCCGGATACAGCCTGATGACACGTCGAGCCCGATCGTCCACGGCTCCGGCGTGCCGTGTATCCGGTAGATCGTGTCCTGGTCGCGCTCATACAGATAGAGCGCCCTGGCGCCGAGCGGGTTGTCGGGCCCTCCCGGCATGCCTCCCGCATGTTTGACAGCATTCGGATCGCGAGCGACCATTTCGGCCGGCGGCGTCCAGGTCGGCCATTCCGCCATGCGGCCGACGCGCACGATTCCGGCCCATCCAAAGCCTTCCCGGCCGACGCCAATCCCGTAGCGCATGGCGCGCTGACCCGGCTGCACAAGGTAGAGAAAATGCTGGTTGCCGTCGATGATGATCGTACCGGGCGCTTCCGCGGTGCGGAACTTGACCATCTGCGGGCGAAACGCCTCTGGCACTTGATTATGCGCGGCATAGTATTTGCGCGCCTTGGCGCGGTCATAGTCCACCCATTTGCGGGTTTTCGGATCGAAAACCTGGGTTCCGGCAGCCAGCGCCGCCACCGCGACAAGACCGAGCGCTACCGCGACAATTGCCGTCAGGCAGCGCCGCTGGAGAGCGGTGCGTCCCGCGATCGTCAGCTTTCCGGTCATGGATTTGCCCACCCTTGCACCCGAGCGCCCTGCGCGGCGACCCATTGTTTGGCGTACTCGTAAGGATCCTGGCGCTCCACCTGGAGCGCATAACTCATCTTGGTGGCGTCCTCGGGCTTGAGGGCGACCCGTTCCAGGAACGCGACCACCTCAGGATATTTCTTGCGCAGCGAGGTGGCGTAAGCGATGTGGAAATGTGCCGTATCCCATGACACCGGCGCGCTGGACTTCGAGACCCAGAGCGGGTCCTCGGAAGGCAGCACGATCTTCCACTTTGCCGGGTCAAAAGGCGGCTCGGCAAGCCGGACAATTTCGTGCAGTTCAAACACGTGATGCGGCGCATAGCAGGCAAACACCATCGGATGAGCCGTGGCAACCGCGGCATCGACAGCCGCCATTCCGACATCCTCCGGCGTCTCCAGCAATGTCATTGTCTCGGCGTAGCCATAGCTGTTGGCGCGGACACGCTCGATCGCCGTCGAGGACCAACCCTCGGCGCCAATCCAGAGTTCTCCGCGTCCGTCCCGATCCGTGTCCAACGCGGCGGTTTTGCGCGGGTCGGTGAGATCCGAAATGTCGCGGATGCCAAATTTGTCGGCAGTTTCGCGGGTGGCGCATATCCCCTGCCATGCCGGCACACCGATGGGACTGATGGCTACCGTGCCGGCGCCGTCGACATACTTCTTCAGCAGATTGTCCAGGTTGGGCAGCCAGATTTCGGGATGAATATCCACCTCGCCCGAATCGAGGCCGGCAAAGGCAATGAGCGTCCCCATCTCGCGCACATCGGCATCGAGCCCGAAATGTTGCTTCAGGCTGACCTTGAGAATGTTTGCCGTCGCCTGGCCCGACGGCCAGTTCGGCATTGCAATGACGAGATCAGCCGCGTGGACCGGAACCGCCAGCATCGTCAATGCCGCCAGCGACATTCTCCGCAGGCACCGCCGAAATCGGTTGTGCATTTCTTTCCCCTCGTTTCGGTGCCGAAAAGAACCGGGACGGGAACAATCTGTCACGGCAAGCACCGGGTTGTGACAGCAGCCCAATGGTCTGACGGCAACTGCTGAAGGTGCAGCAGTGCATTCGCCAAGGAGAGCGCCGTCACATGCCGCCCCTGCACGCTACTCGATGACATTCCGTATGGGAAGATGCTCAGACACGGCCGCCGCGCGACAACCTCAGAGATGTCCGCAGGCATGCGCCTTACGAACCAGGGGGCGTATCAGGACGCCTTGTTGGGTGAGGTCATTCGCAAGGCGACAGCTTTGTGTAGCAGCCGATGACCCGGAAACCTATGGTTTCCAGGAGATCAAGAGCTTACAAAGGGATTGGTGCCCAGAAGAGGACTCGAACCTCCACTCCTTGCGGAACACGGACCTGAACCGTGCGCGTCTACCAATTCCGCCATCTGGGCTGGTGCGGGCTCTTTAGGCGGGCAAACGGTGAGTGTCAACGCGCTTTTTTGAAAGCTGCCCCGCCGGCTCAGCCGGCCAGCACTTCCTTGGATGCCACCGTCGAATCGGCGTTGAGCCTGTAGATGACCGGCACGCCGGTGCCGAGCTCGAGTCTGACGATCTCCTCGCCCGACTTGCCGTCCAGCGCCATGATCAGCGCGCGCAGCGAATTGCCGTGCGCCGCCACCAGCACTGTGCCGCCGCGCAGCACATGCGGCTGCAGGTCGTGCAGATAATAGGGCCAGACGCGCGCGCCGGTGTCCTTCAGGCTTTCGCCGCCGGGCGGCGGCACGTCGTAGGAGCGGCGCCAGACATGCACCTGCTCCTCGCCCCATCTCTTGCGCGCGTCGTCCTTGTTGAGGCCGGAGAGGTCGCCATAGTCGCGCTCGTTCAGCGCCTGGTCGCGAATAGTCTCGAGATCGCCCTGGCCGACCGCGTCGAGAATATGCTGGCAGGTCTTCTGCGCCCGGATCAGCGACGAGGTGAAGGCGATGTCGAATTTCATGCCGCGCGCCTTCAGCTTGGCGCCCGCCTCCCTGGCCTCGGCGTGGCCCAATTCGGTCAGGTCGACGTCGCGCCAGCCGGTGAAAAGGTTCTTCAGGTTCCATTCGCTCTGGCCATGGCGCACGAGCACGAGAGTTCCCGACATTTTTGCTCCTTAGGTTTGGTGGATGAGATCGTCTCAGGCGAGTCCGAGCACGTCGCGCATCGAATACAGTCCCGGCTTCCTGCCGCGCGCCCACAGTGCGGCCTTGACCGCGCCGCGGGCGAAGATCGCCCGGTCCTCGGCGTGATGGGCGAGCGTGATGCGCTCGCCGGTGCCGGCCAGCAGAACCCTGTGGTCGCCGACCACCGAACCGCCGCGCAGCGTGGCGAAGCCTATCGAGCCGGTCCTGCGCACGCCGGTATGGCCGTCGCGCGACCGCACGCTGTTCCCGTCAAGATCGATGCCGCGCCCAGCGGCGGCGGCTTCACCGAGCAGCAGCGCCGTTCCCGACGGCGCGTCGACCTTGTGCCGGTGGTGCATTTCCAGGATCTCGATGTCGAAATCGTCGGCATCGAGCGCGCGCGCCGCCTGCTCCACCAGCACCGCCAGCAGATTGACGCCGAGGCTCATATTGCCTGACTTGACGATCGTCGCATGGCGCGCCGCCGCCGCTATCTTTGCATTGTCGTCCGCCGAGCAGCCGGTGGTGCCGATGACATGGGCGATGCGCGCCTGCGCCGCATAGCCGGCGAATTCCACGGTCGCCGCCGGGCTGGTGAAATCGAGGACGCCGTCGGCCCTGGCGAAAGCCGGCAGCGGATCGTCGCCGATCACCACGCCGATAGTGCCGATGCCGGCCAGTTCGCCGGCATCCTTGCCGAGATGGGGCGAGCCGGCCCGCTCGATCGCGCCGGCGACGCGGGCGCCCGGAATGGTGTGGATGGCGCGGATCAGCGCCTGGCCCATGCGACCGGCCGCGCCGACCACCACCAGGCCCATTTCACTGACGGGGGGGTCGTTTGTGGGCGTACCGCTCATAAATTTCTCCCAATCGCCTTTTTCGCGCGCCGCAGCGGAGTTTGGATTGGCTTGCCGTCGTCGACAAGCCCCAGCCCCTTGTTGCCCTGCACCCGATGGAACCGGGCATAGACGCTGTGCGGGTCGGCCATCAGCGAGGCATGCGTGCCTTGCTCGACCAGCCGGCCCTGGTCCAGCACGATGATATGGTCGGCATTGACCACGGTCGACAGCCGGTGCGCAATGACGATGGTCGTGCGCCCCGCCATGATCTGGGTCAGCGCCTGCTGGACGCGCGCTTCCGCTTCGTTGTCGAGCGCCGAGGTCGCCTCGTCGAGCAGCAGGATCGGCGCCTGCCGCACGATGGCGCGAGTGATCGACAGGCGCTGGCGCTGGCCACCCGACAGCGTCAGGCCGCCTTCGCCGACAGGGGTGTCATAGCCCTGCGGCTGCAGGCGGATGAAGCCATCGGCCTCGGCCTGTTGCGCGGCCAGCTCGATCTCGGCGTCGCTGGCGCTCAGCCGCCCGTAGCGAATGTTGTCGCGAATGCTGCCTTCGAACAGATAGGGCTGCTGCGAGACATAGGCGATGGAGCGGCGCAGCGACTGCTTGGTGACTTGCGAAATGTCTTGGCCGTCGACCTCGATGCTGCCCGCCTCGACATCGTAAAAACGCTGCAGCAGCGCCACCAGCGTCGATTTGCCGGCGCCCGAGGCGCCGACGATGGCCGTCATCTTGCCGGCGGCGGCAACGAAGCTGAGATCCTGCAGCACCGGGGCGTCGGCGACATAGCCGAACGACACATTGTTGAAGCGCACCTCGCCCCGGGTGATCTTCACTTCGGCCGCGCCGGCCGCGTCGCCCTGCTGCGGCTCGAGGTCGAGCAACTCGTAGATCATGCGCGCATTGACAAGCGCCCGTTCCATGCCGACCTGCATGCGCGCCAGCCGCCGGGCCGGGTCGTAGGCAAGCAGCAGTGCGGTGATGAAGGAAAACACCGCGCCGGGCGGCTGGCCGCCGACGGCTGCCCGGTAGCCGGAATAGGCGATGACGCCGGCGACGGCGAAACCGGCCAGCATGTCGGAGATCGGCGATAACCGTTCCGAGACGCGGGCGATGCGGTTTGCCCGCTGCTCGGCGCCAGCGACAAGATCGCCGATGCGGCGCGACAGCTCGTTCTCCAGCGTGAACGCCTTGACGATGGCGATGCCTTGCGTTGCTTCCTGCATGGCGCCGATCAGCCGCGCGTTTATCTGCACGGCTTCGCGGGTGGCGCGCCTTATCCTGCGGGTCAGATAGACGACGGTGTAGATCAGCGGCGGCCCGATCAGCAGCGACATCAGCGACAGCATCGGATCCTGCCAGATCATGACGCCGATCAGCGCGATCAGCGATACGGCGTCGCGTGCCAAGGATGTCAGCGTCATCGACAGCAGGTCGCGGATGCCGTTGACGTTCTCGTTGATCTGGGCGGCCAGCCGTCCCGAGCGCGTGTCGTTGAAGAAACCGATGCCGAGCTTCATCAGATGGGCGAAGATGCGGCGCTGGTAGCGCGCCACCAGATTGTTGCCGATCCTGGCCAGCGTCACCGCCTGGCCGTAGGTGGCCAGCCCGCGCAGCATGAAGGCGCCCAGGATCAACAAGCAGATCAGCGCGATCAGATCGCCGCGCTGCTGGTAGAATATCTGGTCGACGACATCCTTCATGATCCAGGCGGTGAAGGCGGTGGTGGCCGCAACCATCACCAGGCACAGAACGGCCAGAACATAATACCAGCGATAGTCGCGGCCGTTCTCGGCGAGGATGCGGCGGATCACCGCCACGACCTCGCCGGGCCGGGCTTTGGCTTGGTGGTTTGGCGACTGGTTCAAGTCGGGATCGTTCCGTGATGTCGGTCCGGCTCCGCGGCCGGGTTAATTCGGCAATCCTCTTAGCGCCCCGGTGCCGGCTTGCCTATGGCCGAGGCCGGCAAAAACTCTGTGGGGTCACGCCCGCCAGCGTCGCCCCGCCGTCTGGACGCCGAACAGCGATGGGTTTCTGGCAAAGGCGGCAAGGCCGGAAAGCGCTGCCAGCGGATGGGTGATCACATAGACCGGCATGGTGCGCATCAACTCGCTGTGCGGCGCCTTGTCCTCGAAGGCGGCGCGGAAATTGTCGGTTTTCAGCGCCGGCAGGATTTTCTGCGCGATGCCGCCGGTTAGGAAGACGCCGCCGCGGCTCATGAACACCAGCGCAAGGTCGCCGGCGGTGCGCCCGAGGCAGGTGACGAACAGCGACAGCGCTTCCTCGGCCACCGGATCTGACTTCGCCAGCGCCGCGGCGGTGACCTCGGCCGGCGTGGTCAACGGCGCCGGCTTGCCGTCCGCCTTGGCCACCGCCCGGTAGGCATTGACCAGGCCGCGCCCGGACAGGATCTGTTCGCCGGAGATTCTGCCCTCGAGCTTCTCGATATGCGCAAACACCTGGAAATCGCGCGGCGAGCGCGGCCCGATATCCATGTGCCCGCCCTCGCCGGGCACCGGGATCCAGTGGTTCAGCGCGTGCACCAGGCCGGCGACGCCGAGCCCGGTCCCGGGGCCGAGCACCACGCGCCCGGCATTCGGCTCCGGCGCATCGCCGCCGATCTTTTCCATATGCTCTTCGCCGAGCGCGACGACGGCCAGCGCCTGCGCCTCGAAATCATTGAGCACCACGACGTCGCCGAGGCCGAGGCTGGCAAACATTTTTTTCGGCTTGACGATCCACGGGCAGTTGGTGAGCGGGATCTCGTCGCTGTCGACCGGGCCGGCCACCGCCAGCACGGCGGAGTTGGGCCGCATCGACGAGCGGTCGAGCACCGCCGCCTGGATCGCCGCGTCGATCGTGTTGAAATTGGCGGTCTGGACGATCTGCGGTTCGGTTGGTTCCGAATCCGCGTCGAGCACGATCGAAAAGCGCGCATTGGTGCCGCCAATGTCGCCGATCAGGACCGGAAACTGCAGCACGGTGTCGTCGTCTGGCATGCTCTCGTCCGTCCCGGTTCCCAGTGGCGTTCCGTTCTTTCGTTGACTAGCGCATGACCCGGGAAAGGGAAAGTCGCTTCAGGGTCAGTTCCGGAGCAATCACTTCCGGTCCGAATTTCGTACTAACCTCATTCAGCGTTGGCGCTGCCCCTCACCTGCCTGCCGGCATCCTCTCCCCGAATAGTGACGGGGAGAGGGACGCTCTTGTCACCGGTTTCGCCAATCACCAGCGTCGCAGGCAGGGCGCGAAGGCAGCGGCCAGCCCCGTCGCTATACGGGGAGAAATGCCCGGCAGGGCAATGAGGGGCGGCGCCGACCCCAACAGTTGGTTGTTGGCCTCAATACCCCGGCCGGGGTCGCGGCAGCGGAATGCCGATCTCGGGCGTTTCGGCGTAGGCGTTGGCCGTGGCCGGGAGGGCTGCCGCGCCGCTTGCCGATGCCCGCGCCGGCGACGGAGCCTTGGTGAGAACGGGTGCAGCCGCGACCGGCACGCCGTCGCCATAATAGGTGACCGCCTCCGCCGAAGCCGGATTTGGCCCGTCGAGCACGGCCTGGCATGCTGCGGGCAGGCTCGCCATCGTCATCAGGTCGCGCGCTTTCGGCCTGTCCGGGTTCTTGTTGGGGCGCCACGGCTCCTCGGTGAACCACCATGCCAGCGACTGGTCGCAGCCGTCGCCTGGCGCGGTGTTTTCCTGCGCCTTGCATTTGGGCGAGCCGGGCTGGCAGCCGATGCGGATGTGGAAGTGATAGTCGTGGCCCCAGAACGGCCTTACCTTGCGCAGCCATCCACGGTCGCCTTTCACCGTGTCGCAGAGCTTCTTCTTGATCCCGGGATTGACCAGGATGCGCTCGACTTCCGCATAGCTTGCCGCGCGCTTCAGCAGCCGCGTATGCGCCGGCGCCCAGAGCGCATCTTTAACCAAATGGGTCTTTTCGTCGACAAGCAAGGTGGCGCTCATGTTTTCGCGCTGCTCGAGCGAAAGCTTGCGGTCGGGCATTGGCGTCAGCCAGATGTCGGCGTCGAGGCCGATCTGGTGCGAGGCATGGCCGGTCAGCATCGGACCGCCGCGCGGCTGCGAAATGTCGCCCACCAAAAGGCCGGGCCAGCCATCGGCCGCGGCGTCGCGCGACAGTTTCTCGATCAGCGCGATCATCGTCGGATGGCCCCAGCGGCGGTTGCGCGAAGGCCGCATCACCTCCCATTTCGGGCCGTTCAGGGGTATGGCGACGCCGCCGGCAAAGCAGCCCTTGGAATAAAAACCGATCGACTGCGGCGAAGCCACGGCCGGCAGTTTTTTGGCGCCGAACAGGTTTTTCGCCAGTTCCTCGGCCGCCGCAGGTCGCGCTGCAAGCCCCGCCAAGGCGAGGACGGCGAGTGCTGCTAATGCATGTCGCCCAAAAGTGCGCAGCGGTTTTGGGACAACGACATGCGTAAACAGAAATCTAAAGCGCGTTGCGACGCGCTTCAGCAGCAACGATTTGCCGGGCAATGGTCGCTTCAACATCGTCATGAAAGCAGAACCCCTCTGCAAATTGGTCGAATCATATCACGCCCGGCGCGCGATTTCGATCACGACCGCTTCATCGGGCTGCGCGCCTCGCCATCGCGCCAGTTGCCCAAAACCCACATATGGTCGAAGGCCGACCGGTAGTCGGGAAAGCGGAAGCGATAGCCGGCCGCCTTGATCGCCGTGTTGGCGACACGCTTGTTCTCGCCATAGAAGGACCGCGCCATGGGCGAAAGTTGGGCGGTCTCGAACGGAATTTCCGGCGGCGGTGTGACGCCCATCAGCCCTGCGGCATAGGTGACGACGTCCTGCGGCGGCGCCGGCAGGTCGTCGGTGACGTTGAAGATGCCGCCGCTGATGTCCTCGAGCAGATGCCAGAGCGCCCCGGCAATGTCGTCGCAATGGATGCGGTTGAACACCTGGCCGGGCTTGATCAGCCGCCGCGCGGTGCCGTTTTCCAGATTGACCAGGGCATTGCGGCCCGGCCCGTAAATGCCGGAAAGCCGCAGGATCGCCACCGGCCGGGCGATGTCTCGACCCAGCTTCAGCCAGTCCTGCTCGGCGGCGACACGCAGCATCGAGCGCTTCGACAGCGGCCTGCATTCGGAGGTCTCGTCGACCCAGCCGCCGCCATGGTCGCCGTAGACGCCGACGGTGGAGAGATAGGCGATCCATTCGAGCGCCGGGATCTTCGCGATTGCCTGGCGCGCCGCATTCAGCACCGGGTCGCCGGCCTCTTCCGGCGCCACCGAGACGACGAGGTGGGTTGTTTTCTCGAGCGCGTCGCTGATTTCAAGCGTCAGCGCGCCATCGAAAAGCAGCGGCTGGATTCCGGCTTGCCGCAGCGCTTCGAATTTCTCCGCTGCGCGTGTCGTGCCAAGGATCGTGCCGGCATCCTTGCTGGCGCGGGCAAATGCCTTGCCCGAATAGCCGGCGCCGAAAATGAGGATCTGCTTCTCGCTCATGCATGCGCCTCGATCTGGTTTGCCAGCGCTAGGCGCCATTCGCGTCGCACGGCCTCGTCGCCTTCTGCTTTCACCGCAGCGGTGGCCGATTTGGCGAAATCCGAAGCCGGCACAAGCCGTGACAGCGCCCATACCGCTGCGCCGCGCACCAGCGGCGAGGCGTCACCGAGCAGCGCACGCACGGCGTTTCCGAGCGAGGGTTCGCCGGAATTGCCGGCGGCGATCAGCACGTTGCGGACAAAGCGGTCGCGACCGATGCGCTTGACCGGCGAACCGCTAAAGAACGACCGGAAGGAAGCGTCGTCGAGCGCCAACAGATCGGCGAGCGGCGGCTCGCGCAAGTCCGCGCGGGCGACGAGCTTTGCCTCGGACGCTGCCCGGGCAAACTTGTTCCATGGGCAGGCGGCCAGGCAATCGTCGCAGCCATAGATGCGGTTGCCGATTTTTTCGCGGAACTCGTGCGGGATCGGCCCCTTGTTCTCGATGGTGAGGTAGGAGATGCAGCGGCGCGCATCGAGCCGGTAGGGAGCCGGAAAGGCGTCGGTCGGGCAGGCGTCGAGACAGGCGCGGCAAGAGCCGCAATGGTCGTCTTCGGGCGTATCGGATGCAAGCTCGGCCGTCGTGAAGATGGTTCCAAGGAACAGCCAGGAGCCGTGCTCGCGGCTGACCAGATTGGTGTGCTTGCCTTGCCAGCCGAGGCCGGCGGCTTCTGCCAGCGGCTTTTCCATCACCGGGGCGGTGTCGACGAACACTTTTACGTCGCTCCCAGAGTGCCCCACGATCTTGCCGGCGATCTCTTTCAGCCGGCCCTTCATCACGTCGTGATAATCGCGGTTCTGCGCATAGACGGAGATCGCGCCCAGCTGGCGCTTGCCCAGCACCGCGCGCGGGTCGTGGTCCGGCCCGTAGTTCATGGCCAGCACGATGATCGAGCGAACTTCGGGCCAAAGCGCCATCGGCTCGCCGCGGCGTTCGAGCGTCTCGGCGATCCAACCCATCGAGCCGTGGAAGCCGTCGGCGACGAATGCGGCAAGCCGGGCCGACGCCTGCGGGATGGCATCGGGCGTGGTGACGGCAACGGCATCGAAACCGGCGCGCCGCGCCTCGCGGTCGATCAGCGCGCGCAGGTTTTGCGCTCTAGAAATCGAGGTCCGCATAATGTGACACCGGCGACAGGCCGCGCACCCGGTCGGACAAAAGCGGCCGGAACGATGGCCGTGATTTCACCCGTGCATACCATTCGCGCGCGGCAGCGTGTTCGCGCCAGTCGATCTCGCCGAGATAGTCGAGCACGGACAGCGCAGCCGCAGCCGCGAGATCGGCATAGGTGACCTTGCTGCCGGCCAGCCAATGGCGGGTGCCGGCCAGCCAGTTGGTGTATTTCATGTGCTGGCGGATGTTGGCGCGCGCGGCGCGGATCGCCGCCGAATCGGGCGAGCCGCCGCCCGCCGTTTCCGGCATGATCGGCTTCAGCACGCGCTCGCGCACCAGGTGCCGCGTCACCTCGCTATCGGCCTTGCTGAGATACCAGTCGGTCAGCCGGCGGATTTCGGCGCGCTCCATCGGGTCCTCGGCGAACAGCCGCTTGTCGCGCTTGAGCACGCCGCGCGTCTCGTCGAGATATTCGCCGATGACCATGGCGCCGACGATCGGCACGTCGCCCTCGGCAAGCAGGATCGGCAGCGTGCCGGCCGGGTTCAGCGCCAGGAACTCCTTGCGCCGCATCCACGGCTTTTCCTCGATCAGCGCCAGTTCCTCGCCATACTCGCCGAAAGCGAGGCGAACGAAGCGGCAGGTGGCGAACATCGGGTGGTGGAAAAGCGTCAGCATGGTCCCGCGATAATAGAGCGCACTGGCAAATCGCCGGCTGCGCCGGTAAGTCTTGGCCGCCCCGATTCAGGGGGCCGCCCCGATTCAAAGGGCCGTCAGGGTGCTGCGACCTATAGGAGGAGTTCCGCGCCATGACAAGCAAGCCGTTCTTCAAAGCTCTCACTCGAACGCCGAGGTTTCCATGGAAAGCCAGACCATTGTCGAAGCGCTGCTGCTCGGCATGATCGAGGGCATGACCGAGTTCATTCCGGTCTCGTCGACCGGCCATATCCTGCTTGCCGGTCATTTTCTCGGCTTCCATTCGACCGGCAAGGCCTTCGAGATCCTGATCCAGCTCGGCGCCATACTGGCGATCCTCAGCGTCTATTTCCATCGCCTGTGGCAGATGCTGGTCGACCTGCCGCGTGATCGGGTGACGCGGCATTTCGTTCTCGGCATCCTCGTCGCCTTTCTGCCGGCGGCCGTCATCGGCGCGCTGGCGCATGGCTTCATCAAGACGGTGCTGTTTGAATCGCCGAGGCTGATCTGCGTCATGCTGATCATCGGCGGCCTGGTCCTGCTGTGGGTGGATCGCTTCAAGCCGAAGCCGCTCTATCACGACGTCGAGCGGTTTCCGCTCCGGCTCTATCTGCAGATCGGACTGTTCCAGTGCCTTTCGCTGATCCCCGGCACGTCGCGTTCCGGTTCGACGATCGTCGGCGCGCTGCTTCTGGGCGTCGACAAACGCGCGGCGGCGGAATTCTCCTTCTTTCTCGCCATGCCGACGATGGTCGGCGCCTTCGCCTTCGACCTGTTCAAGAACCGCAATGTGCTGACCAGCGCCGATCTGCCCATCATCGCCGCCGGTTTCATCGCCGCCTTCGTCGCGGCGCTTATCGTCGTGCGCTTCCTGCTCAACTACGTCTCGCGCCACGGCTATTCGCTGTTCGGCTGGTGGCGGCTGGTTATCGGCACCGTCGGCCTGGCGGCGCTGTTCGTCCGGGGGTGAGGCGGCATGCTTATTTTGTCGCCAAGGGCTCTATTTGTTCGTTTGGCCTAACAATGTCGGCTGATGGTGGGGGACGACCAGCGTAGACCCGCCCCTCCAACCCAAGCCGTCATCGCGGGGTCGTTCTCGCCCGCTTGAATGCATCTGATGGCCGAATCGACTGTGTTCACCACTCTTCAGAACTTTTTCACGCCGATATCATGACTTCGAACGAGCCCTCGCGTCCTCTCTCCCACGACGTTCCCACACGGTTCGGGCGTCGAACTGAGGAGATAAAGGATGATCAACCGCATCTTGGGAGTTCTCGTGATCGGCGCCGCGACCACCGCGTCCGCTGGTGATGGTCTGAGCCGCCACATTCTCGAACGGGCAGCAAGCTGTTGGCCTACGCAGACGGCGATGCGCGGGATCAGCTTCAGTGCAGATGTCCACGTCAGCTTCACCCGCGAGGGGCACGTCAGTGCCATCCAAATCGTCGACGTAGCGCCGCAGTCCGAGACGTTCAAGGACGTGGCCAGGGATTTCGCGGATGCATTGAAGCGCTGTGGTCCGTACGTCACCGAAGGCAAGAGCGAAATGAACCTCAATCTCTCATGGCCGCTGTAAACGCAGCGAAGTGCTGCTACTTCGTCACCGAGAATTCATAACGCTTGAAGCGAGGCAGCAGGATGTATTCGTTCGGGGCTCCGGGTGTGACGCTCAGGTTGCGGAACACGGCGCCACAGCCCGTCAGTTTACGCGGATAGGCGGTGCACAAGCTGTCGCCCTGCACCCACATTCGACCGGTCACGACCTCCTCACCAACTGTTCGGGTCACGCTGCCGTCTGCCGCAATCACAGCATGGTAAGCCAAGACATCGGGCAGAACCTGGCGTCCCGTCAGCTCGTGTCCGATCATGAGATTGCCGATGTCGACGCCATTCATCCGTTCAGCGGATTCGGGTTCCATTCCGGCAGGAAGCTCAGAAACCCCTGCCTTCCTCAAGCCATCGAGCAGGCGAACGATATCTTCCTGTCGCTTGTAGACGAAGAACTGCTGCGCGATCAGCAGGTTCGGCTGACCCTCCTGCCTTTCCGACAGCACGCTTCGGAGCTGCTCCAGGGCAGAGGCCGCTTCCGGCAGGCGATCGAGATGCGCAAGCGCTGCGACAAGAACATGCAGGCCGTAGAACTTCGTCCAGGGATTGGGCGACCGAACATCGACCTGCTCAAGCTGCGCGACCGCCTCCTCGTAGCGGCCCTGGCCGAACGCCGCCAAGCCAGCCTGATAGTGTCGCCACTCCGTCCACCCGGGATCGACGCGTAGGGCCGCCTCGAGAAAGGTTCGCCCCTCAGCCGGCCTGCCGTTGAAGATGAGGGCCTGGCTCAGCCCTTCGTAGGTCCAGGAATCGCTCGGGTCGAGCGCTATCGCCTTTTGCAGGGCAGCCACCGCCTCGTCGGACCTATGCTCCCGGACCAGAAGCTCGGAAATCAGCTGGTAGTAACCAGGCGACGGATTTCCGGCAGCGATGGCCAGATTGCCGTAGAGCTCGTCGTCGATCTCGGTCCAACCAAGCCCTAGGGCCTGTCTCCTCGCGTCGTCGGCATCCCAGTGGAGCCATGCCAATTCCGCGGCCGCCGCGCCGAAATCGGCATCCAGCGCCAGGGCCTGGCGCAGGTAGCGAGATGCGTCCACGGTGCCTGATGGTGTATCCGTTCGTCGCGCCTCGATAGCGCGCCGAAAAGCCTGGTAAGCTTCCGGATCGTTAGTATCGCCGGACACGGCCAGGTTTGCTTTTCCCGGGACGAGCTTTAGCTGCAGTGCGGCGACAATCTGGCCGGTCACCTGGTCCTGGAGCTTGAACACATCGCTGAACGGACCTTCGAACCGCTCGGCCCAGATCTGGCCAACCGTCGAGGCATCGACCAAGTGCGCATTGATGCGCACTTCATCGCCGAGACGTCGAACCGAGCCCTCCAGCAGGTAGCGGACGCCGAGCTCTTTCGCGATCTTCGCCGGCGGCAGACCGCTGTTGCGATATGCACGCGCGGCATTGCGCGAGACGACAAACAGGCCGGGAACGCGCGCCAGCTCTGTCGTCAGATCGTCCGCGAAACCGTTGGCAAGATAGGCCTGCTCCTCGGCTTCGCTGAGATTTGCGAACGGCAGCACCGCGATCGAGAGCGAGGTCGGCACTCCCGTATCAAATGTAGGCCTCCAGATGAACGCCGCGACTGCGGCAATGATTGCCAGTACAGCGCTTACAAATATCAGGCTTCGCCGGCTTTTGGTCTCGTGCTGGTCGGGAGAGGCAGTGCCGTGAACCTGCGGGTAGCGATCGTGAGGTATGCCGGGCGCTTGGCATTCGGCGACAAAGCGATATCCCCGTCGCGCGACTGTCTTGAGCAGGCTCTGCTTCTCGTCGCCGATGGCTTTCCTGATTTCGCTGATGCACTGGGAAAGACTGTTTTCCGTCACCGCGATGCCGGGCCAGACAGCGTCCAGGAGTTCCTCCTTGGTCACGACACGGTTGGCGTTGGCGACCAGATGCTTCAGCACCGCGAGCGATTGAGGCCTCAGCGGGACATCTTCACCATGCTCGCCGTGCAGGAGACCGGCGTCGAAATCGAACTCGACACCGTTTAGAACAAGGCTCGGCGGATTGACCAGGTTCAAAGCAGCTCTCGATCATCGTGCTGATCGTTCGGGCGGCATGTTGCTTGGACAGGCCGCCTTGGACTTGAGAATCGGCGCCTGTCGCCGAAAGTCAACTAGCGTTTGAAAGTCGGCACTGCTTCCCGGGACGAAACCTTCGCGCTGCGATCGCAAAAGTCCGGAAATGGCGCACCCACAAGCGGTAGCGCCCGCACGTTTCTTCTCGGCGTTGCGGCTACCGTTGGCGCCGATCAATGAGGCCTGGGCTTAGCTCTGCCCGTAAAAAACATTCTCGACATGCACCGGCCAGCGCCACGGCAGCACCGCGACCATGTCGAAGCGCACCGACAATCTGCCATAGTCGGACTGGCGCAACAGCCAGATATCGGCGGCGCTTTCGATGCGGCGCTCCGATTCGTAGCGAACAGCCTCCATCGCTTCCACCAGCGTGCGGCGCGCCTTCACCTCGACGATCAGCACCAGGTCGCCGCGCCGCGCGATCAGGTCGATCTCGCCGAACCGCGTGCGGTGGCGGCGCGCCAGGATCCGATAGCCCTTCACCATCAATGCCGCAGCCGCCAGCCACTCGCTGCGGTGGCCGCGCCGATAGGCGCGCTGGCGGCTGGCGACCGGGCGTTCAGCCATCGCCGGCTTTCCTACTATCCTTGAGTTCGAGCAGCCGTCGGTAAAGCGCCTGCTTCTGGCCGCCGGTCATCTTGGCGGCTTCCGCCGCCGCCTTGGAGGCCGGCATCTCGGCGGCAAGCGAAAGCAGAAGCCGGTCGATGTCCGCCGGCTCGTCGGCCGTTGCGTCCGACGGGCCGACGCAGATGACGATCTCGCCCTTCGGCGTGTCGGCCGCCGCGTAATGATCGGCGAGCGACTGCAGGCTGCCGGTCCGTATCTCCTCGAAGGTCTTGGTCAACTCGCGGCCGATCGCGGCCTTGCGGGCGCCACCCAGCGCCTCGACCATGGCACCGAGCGTCTCGGCCAGACGGCGCGGCGATTCGAAGAAGATCAGCGTCGCCGGCACGGTTTTAAGCGCTTCCAGCCGCGCCAGCCGCTGGCCGGTCTTCACCGGCAGGAAGCCGGCGAACAGGAAGGCGTCTGAGGGCAGGCCGGAGGCCGTCAGCGCCGCGAGCGGCGCCGACGGGCCGGGGATCGGCACGACGCGAATGCCCTGGTAGAGCGCTTCGCCGACCAGCCGGTAGCCGGGATCGGAGATCAGCGGCGTGCCGGCGTCCGAGATCAGCGCCACGCTCTGCCCGGCCAGCAGGGCTGCGATCAGCTTTGGGCCGGCCTCGCCGGCATTGTGCTCGTGATAGGCTGACGTGCGGCGGCGGATGCCGTAGCGGTCGAGCAGCACGCGACTGACACGCGTGTCCTCGCAGGCGACGATGTCGGCTGCGGCGAGCGTTTCAAGCGCGCGCAACGTGATATCGGCGAGGTTGCCGATCGGCGTCGCCACCAGGTAGAGCGCCGGCTCGAGCGGCCGGGCCGGTATCTCGGTCTGGCCGATCACGTAGCTGCGTTTTGCCGACTCGCCGGTCACCGGTATCCCCCATCAGGCTCTGACCTTGAATGCATTCGGCCCTGTTTGGCACGGCTGACGCCGGGTTGCAAAACCCATGCCGAAGTGATGCGGCTGTCATGCCTTTGCCACACTGCGGAACGAAACCGTGCCCCGCGGATTTATGCCTGATCTCGGGAGGAGCAGGATGGACAGCCTCAAGATACAGGACGTTTTCGAACCCTACTATGCAGGCCGCAAGCGCTTTGCCGTGCGAAAGGACAAGGGCCTGCCTGCCAAAGCCGGCGCCGGCTCGGCTAAAAAGCCGCGAAAGCGTCGTCCGTCAAAGGCAACCAAGCTCGAGATCGAGCCCTCGACCGGCACCGGCAGCACGATGGAGCACTGACCAGACGATGCCCAATCGCTTCGACATTTTCATCACCCGCCTTGAAACCAAAAGCTCCCGCAATGGAGCGCCCCCACATCCGAGAAGCGATCGATACCGTGCACGCCGCGACAAGGGCGAGGCCAAGCCGGCTCGCGACGGTGAGGCGGACGCCGAGAAAGACCACGTCAGGCGCCGCCCCAAGCACGACGCCTGACTACCGCGACCTTCGCGATTGGCCGAGACACTTCTCTCTAAAGCGTGGGGGAAACGCTCGGCCAGATCATTCAACCCGGATAGTTTGAGACGCGCGCTTCCAGCAGACGCTGGGTCCACGAACTCATCGTCCTCTGGAATGTCGCCAGCCTCTGTTCGTAACGTGCTAATATTGAACCTGCGTGCGCGCGCTTGAGCGTACGGGAGAGGATCATGTCGGCAACTTTAACCGCAGTGGGCAGCAGAGAGGCCTACAGGCTGGGAGATTTCAACCTGATTGGTCGTGGCGAACATTCCACCATACGCTTGGAAGACGGGGAAGTTTCGCGCCAGCATGCAACGATCCGGCGCGACGGCGCGAACTACTGGGTTGTTGATGTCGGCAGTGCCAATGGCAGTTATGTGAATGACGTGGCGCTCACAACCGCGCGTGTGCTGCACACCGGCGATCGCGTCCAGTTCGGCAGATCGATTTTTCTTTTCGACCAGGGCACGACTGCCCCCGATCCAGATTCGCAAGTGGCGAACACAAAAACTCAATGGGGCAACCCGGCAGCCCCCAAGAGCCGGCCGGCCACGCTGTTCGTTGCTGATTTGAAGGAGTTTACCGGAATTAGCGCCAGGCTGTCCCCGGAACAGGTGGCGGCCCTCCTGGCCGAGTGGTATATGGACTGCAATATGATCTTGAAGCACTACGGTGCCTCGATCGACAAATTCATCGGTGATTGTGTATTTGCTTATTGGCACGAGACGGCAGCGGATGTCTGTGTCGCTGCGGTTCAGGCTGCCCAGGCGCTCCGCGCTGCGGAAGACGCGGCCACGTCGCCAACCCGAGTACTGGTCAGGGAACAACAAGACATCGTACTCGACTGCCGCATTGGCCTTCATGTGGGTGAAGTTGCTATCGGCGCTATGGGCAAAGGCATCAACACCGCGCTGGGCGATGCCGTGAATTTGGCCTTTCGTATTGAGGGATTGACGCGAAAACTGGACAAGCCGCTGTTGGTCAGCGCCCAGTTCGTCGAGCACTGGCCTGAAGGTAGACAATATTTCAAGTCCTGCGGGTATCACGAGGTCAAAGGGCGCGCCGAGATGATCGAGGTATTCAGCCTAGAATAGGCGCGCCAGCAGGAGCATAGCTTTCTGCTGCCGCTTACCGGTTGTCGCCGGCTTCAACAGGGCTCGTGGTCGCTGGGCGACGCCAGATCGGCAACCTCTGCCGCACGTCACTCGCAAATTGTAATTGGATTGCGGCAGAAGCCGCTGCCCCGGCGAGCCCCGGCGGCCCGCGCTCTGACCCTGCACTCATCGCGGGTTTCTGCCCTGCAAACGCGAGCCGGCCTGCTCGCGCTCGGAGCAGCGGCGGCACGCTTCTGTTCCGTTGTCGGTCGTGGCCGGGTGTTCGGGTTGTTCGCATGGCGGGGTTCTTCTATCGACTTCGGCCGGGCAACCGCCGGACACACGCGAGCTGTGCTTCCTTCCAATTTCTTCAAAGCAATTGTTGTCGGTTTCGCCATGTCGATCTCAGCGCCGGAGTAGCGAGCGAAACGGCGCAACGCCTCCCGGGTTCTTCCACCCCAGATGCCGTCTGGGTTTCCCGGATTACACCCAACGCGGCCAAGCTCGCGCTGTATCCGCTTCGCCAACTCGTTCGGGGCATCTTCCTGGCTGGCGCCCGATTGATGATCTGCATTCTCCAACTGTTGAATTTGGAGTCTGGCGAGAGGCACAAACAGGCCGTCCGGGTACAGTTGAAGATAATCCTTTAACGCTCCGCTGCTTTTGGAGCCGCGGATTGAGGTCCACAACTCGATTTCCGTCAGGCTCGCATCTCGGCTGCTGTTGTTGGCTGGCGACACTGCCGTTGCGCCACGAGGAGGGGCAATGAAAATTTCCCTGCCAGGCAGCGATCCATACGTGAATGGTTCCTGCTTGCCGCCTGTCGCGGCCAGAACAGTGTCGCGAACCTTGCGGAACACGAATTGGATGTCTACCCCGGGTTCACCCAAATGCGCCAACAGCCCTGCAGTGTAGGGACTGTTCCGTCCCGCTCCATCGAAAGCGGTTGTACCTTCCTTCGCAGCGTACCCGACCAGGGTTCCGGCTGCCGGTTCAATCGCAGCCAGGCCTCTGCCGATGGAACGCGTTGCATTTGATCTTCGCATGGCCGTGATAAAAGGGTTGTCCCGGCAAGCATCAAGTAGAACCACCCGCACGCCGGAGACACGGGACAACGCGTTCATCACCAGATCCAGCGGGATTGCCTCAAACTCCACGTCGGAATCAGCGCTCAGGCTGACATCTGTAGGAACGAGAAAATTTCTATTCTCAACCTCAACCCCATGTCCCGCGAAGAAGATTATTGCGAAATCAGCACCTTCCGCCTCGCGACCGAACTCCTGCAGAGCTTTCCTGAACGCGGTATGGTCCAAGTCTATTTTGCGAGATACTTTGAATCCTACCTTTGAGAGCAAGGCCGCCATGTCAGCAGCGTCATTGTTCGGATTGGGAAGTCTTGCGACCCGTTGATAGCTCGAATTGCCGATCACCAGCGCAACACGTTTTTCAGCCCACGCCACCTCCAGCCCTCCGATCAGAGCAATGACAGCAAGCGCGATGTTGAAGAGGCGCATTTTAGCCCCGTGCTCTGCTTCAGCCGCATATTAGCGGCGCCCGACCGAAGCTTGACCAGTCAGGCCCACGCTTGCAAGTAATTATCGGCTGCGGATGGCAGTGGGATGGCCATTCGGCCAAGCAAGCCGAATTTCCAGCATCCTTGCGTGAGCCGACAAATTGTCTGGGACAGGCCAGCTCCTGGCCCAAGCTTTACCGCGCCAGATCCGCCACCACAGCGTCTAGCACGATCATGCCGGACGGCGTGGCGCGCAGGCGGGCATTGCCGATCGGCGCCACCAGCCCCTCGCCCTGCAGCATGGACAGCCGCGCCGTCGACAGGCCGCGGCCGGAAAACGCTTCATAGCGAGAGAGGTCGATGCCCTCGGCCAGCCTCAGCCCCATCAACAGGAACTCGTCGGCCTCTTCCGAGCGCGTCAGGATCTCGCCGCCGGTGACGCCATGGCCCTTGGCCTCGACCAGATTGGCCCAGGTTTCCGGCATTCTTTCGGCGATCGTCACCACGCGACGGCCGTTTTCGACGAAGCGGCCATGCGCGCCGGGACCGACGCCGACATATTCGCCATAGCGCCAATAGGTGAGATTGTGCCGGCTTTCGGCGCCTGATCTGGCGTGGTTCGAAATCTCATAGGCCGGCAGCCCATGCGCAGCGGTGATCTCCTGCGTCAGCGCATAGAGATCGGCGGCATGGTCATTGTCGGGAATAGCGAATTTCCTGGCCGCATGCAGCGCGTGGAACGGCGTGCCTTCCTCGATGGTCAACTGGTAGAGCGACAAATGGTCGGCGGCATGGCCGATCGCCTGCTCGAGCTCCGCCTGCCACGCTTCCGCTGTCTGGCCGGGCCGTGCGTAGATCAGATCGAGCGACAGCCGCGGGAAAATCTCACGCGCCAGGCCAATCGCGTGCAGCGCTTCATCGACATTGTGCAGCCGGCCGAGAAAGCGCAGATCCTTGTCGTTCAGCGCCTGCACGCCGAGCGACACCCGGTTGACGCCTGCCACCCGATAGCCGCGAAAGCGCTCGGCCTCGACCGAAGACGGGTTGGCTTCCAGCGTCACCTCGATGCCGGCAGGCACCGTCCAGTTCTTCGCCACCGCGTCCAGCACCGTCGCCACGGTTTGCGGCTTCATCAGCGATGGCGTGCCGCCGCCGAGAAAAATGCTGGTCACCTCGCGCGGTCCGGTGCGGTTGCGCATCGTCGCAAGCTCGGTCTCGAAGGCGCGCGCGAAACGCTCCTGGTCGACCGGCTGGTGGCGGACATGGCTGTTGAAGTCGCAATAGGGGCACTTGGCCGCGCAGAACGGCCAGTGCACGTAGACGCCGAAACCGGGGCTGCGGTCGAGCAGCATGGTCATTTCACCGCCGATCGCGCCAAATCCAGTCTGGCCTGCGCGAATTTCTGGAAGGCGCGAGCGCGATGCGACAATGCCGTCGGCTGGCCTGGCTTCCAGCCATGTTTCTCCTCTGCGGTCATCTCGCCAAAAGTCTTTTCGAAACCGTCCGGCACGAACACCGGGTCGTAGCCGAAGCCGAGTTCGCCACGCGGCGGCCATACCAGCGTGCCCTCGACCTCGCCGCGGAAAAATTCGGCCGCGCCGTCGGGAAAGGCCAGGCAGATGACGGCGACGAAGCTGCCCTTGCGCTGCGCAGGCGCAACCGCGCCGATTTCCTGCAACGCCACTTCGGCTCGCTGCATCGCCATGCCGAAGTCGCGGCTCCCGTCGGGCGCCTCGGCCCAGTTGGCGGTATAGACGCCGGGCGCTCCGCCCAGCGCATCGACACACAGGCCGGAATCGTCCGACAATGCCGGCAGGCCTGTCGCCTTGGCGGCGGCAAAGGCCTTGATATAGGCGTTCTCCTCGAAGGTGGTGCCGGTCTCGTCCGGCTCCGGCAGGCCATATTCCTTGGCCGACTTCGCTTCTATGCCGAACGGCGCCATCAGATCGGCGAATTCGCGCAATTTGCCGGCATTGTGGCTGGCGACAACGATCTCATGTCCATCAAGCGAATGCATCAGATGCCCCAAATTCTTGGTTCGGCGAATTCGATCGAATTGCCGGAGGGGTCGCGAACATAGATCGAGCGGCCACCCTGCGGCCATTCGAACTCGCTTTCGATGGCGATTTTCTTTCGCTCAAGATGCGCTCTCCAGCGCACGATCTCGTCCGCGCTCGCCGCAAAGCAGAGATGGCCGTCGCCGACCGTGCCGTGCGGCGGCACTTTCAGCCTGGCATCGGGCGCCGGCGGCACCTTGGTCGCCTCGGCGTTGAAGATGAGCAGCACGCCGTCCCCGCAGCGGAAGAAAAGATGCCTGCCGTCGACCTTGCCCAGCAGATCGAGCCCGAGCACATCGGTGTAGAATTTTTCCGCGGCATCGAGGTCGGTGACGTACAGCGCTGATTCGAGGATGGCAGAGGGTGTCACGAGGCACCCCCCTCTGGCCTGCCCTCTTTGCCAAAACTTGGCATCTCCCCCTCAAGGGGGGAGATTGGCAGCTTCAGCGCTTCCGCACATCCCACGCCGCCGACAGTTGGCGAAAGCCGATTGGATACCCGATCTCCCCCCTTGAGGGGGAGATGGCCGGCAGGCCAGAGGGGGGCGGACAAGCTCGGCATTTGCAGGACTACGCCACGGCCATCTGCTGCAGGCTGACCAGTCGCGCAATACCTTTCTTGGCCAATTCCATCAGCGCCGCAAATTGCTCTTCCGAGAAAGGCTCGCCCTCGGCCGTGCCTTGTATCTCGACAATGCCGCCCTTGCCGGTCATGACGAAATTGGCGTCGGTGCCGGCCGATGAATCCTCGAGATAGTCGAGGTCGATGACCGGCTGGCCGTCGTGGATGCCGCAGGAGATAGCCGCGACATGGTCCTTCAGCACCTTGGCGACGCTGGCCATCTGCCGGGCTTCCATCCAGCGCAGGCAGTCGTAAAGCGCCACCCAGCCGCCGGTGATCGAGGCGGTGCGCGTGCCGCCATCGGCCTGGATCACGTCGCAGTCGACGGTGATCTGCTGCTCGCCCAGCGCCTGCAGATCGACCACTGCGCGCAGCGAACGGCCGATCAGCCTCTGGATTTCCAGCGTGCGGCCGCCTTGCTTGCCAGCCGAAGCCTCGCGGCGCATGCGCTCGCCGGTCGAGCGCGGCAGCATGCCGTATTCCGCCGTCACCCAGCCCTTGCCGGAATTGCGCATCCAGCCCGGCACCTTTTCCTCGAGGCTGGCGGTGCACAGCACGTGGGTGTCGCCGAACTTCACCAGGCACGAGCCTTCCGCGTGCTTGGAGACGCCGCGCTCAAAGGAGATGGCTCGCATTTCGTCGAACTGGCGTTTGGAAGGGCGCATTCAGGCTTCTTTCTTGTCGTTTTAGGAGTCGTGGCCGGCTTGTAGCCGCACGCGACGAGAGGCGCAAAGGAAAATGGACCAGTTGCGCGGGCGAGGCCGATGTCTATATCCTTGGGCCGGAGGTATTTGGCTCGAATGACCAAGGCAGTCGATCCCGGTTCCCAGTCGGCGGCAGCGCTCCAATCCCCCGCGCTTCAATCGCCCGCCCTTCAATCGCTCGACATGCGCTCGCGCGACATCTTTCGGCGCATTGTCGATTCCTATCTGAAGGACGGCGAGCCGGTCGGCTCGCGCAGCCTGTCGCGTATCCTGCCGTCTTCGCTGTCGCCGGCCACCATCCGCAATGTGATGAGCGATCTCGAGCATCTCGGCCTGATCTACGCGCCGCATATCTCGGCCGGCCGATTGCCGACCCAGGCCGGCCTGCGCTTCTTCGTCGATGCCTTCATGGAGCTTGGTGATCTCTCCGACGAGGAGCGCCGCACCATCGAGGCGCAGGTACGCGCCTCCGGCTCTGGTGCGACGCTGGAGCACATGCTCACCGAGGCGAGCCAGATGCTGTCCGGCATGTCGCGCGGCGCCGGCCTCGTGCTTGCCGCCAAGAACGAGGTGGCGCTCAAGCATATCGAATTCATCCAGCTCGAGCCGAACAAGGCGCTGGCCGTGCTGGTGTCGCAGAACGGCGACGTCGAAAACCGCGTCGTCGACCTGCCCGCCGGCATCACCGTCTCGCAACTGCACGAAGCCTCGAATTTCCTCAACGCCCATATCCGCGGTCGCACGCTGGCCGAGGCGCGGGTCGAGATCGCCCGCATCAAGGAAGAAACCAGGGCCGCCCTCGACACGTTGTCGCAGGATTTGGTCGAGAAGGGCCTTGCTGTCTGGGCAGGCGCCGAGAGCGGCTTGCCGGCGCGTCTCATCGTGCGCGGTCGCGCCAATCTGCTGGAAAATGTCACCGCCCAGGCCGACATCGAGCTGCTGCGGCATTTGTTCGAGGATCTGGAGACGCAGGACGGGCTGATCCAGCTTCTCGACCTCGCCGAGGAAGGCTCCGGCGTGCGCATCTTCATCGGCTCGGAGAACAAGCTGTTTTCGCTGTCGGGCTCGTCGCTGGTCGTGGCGCCCTATCGCGACAAGGACGCCCGCGTCATCGGCGCGCTCGGCGTCATCGGCCCGACCCGGCTGAACTACGCACGCATCGTGCCGATGGTCGACTATACCGCGCAGCTTATTTCCCGCATGCTGCGATAATGCATGTCGCCCAAAAAACCGAAGCGCGTCGCACGGATCCTTCCAACGCGACATGCTTAAGGGAACCTCAAGGAGAAAAAAATGGCGCTGGAATCATTCAAGGCTCAGATCAGCCTGTTGCTCGAGCAGATGATCAACCAGCCCGAGGATCAGCATGAAGTGCAGGAGCAGTTGCGCGAAAAGCTGGGGGAGATGCGCGCCATGGGCCTGCCGCTGCCGGCCGATCTCGTCGCGCTGGAAAAGCGCCTCGACGACGATTTCTACGCCGCCGGGAACTGAGCCCGAAAGGTGCAAGGACGGCTAGCCGACCGGCGAGCATGAGGATCTCGTGACCGGCTTCGTCGTCTCCGGCGACGCGGTCTGGGCCGACCGGCAAGTGATGCGGTGCCCCGAGGGCGGCGGCGGTTGCATCTGGCCGTCACCTGCGGGCGAGGATGTATTCAGCATGCGACCCCGTCGGATATTTTCAAACGGCAGACTAGCTTGCGCGGCCGAAGGCTTTATCCTGCCTGGTCGAGACTTAGTTGCCTGACTCACTTGATTGCCTGACCCTTGCCCATCTGACCTCTTGGGAGCGAAACCAATGAACAAGCCCGCCACCACCGTGCCTGTGCCCGGCCGCGGCCGCATCTACAATTCGATCACCGAGACGATCGGCGACACGCCGCTGGTGCGGCTCGACAAGTTCGCGGGGGAAAAGGGCGTCGTCGCCAATCTGCTGGCCAAGCTCGAATTCTTCAACCCGATCGGCTCGGTCAAGGATCGCATCGGCGTCTCGATGATCGAGGCGCTGGAGGCATCGGGCAGGATTGCGCCCGGCAGGACCACGCTGATCGAGCCAACCTCGGGCAACACCGGCATCGCGCTCGCCTTCGCCGCCGCCGCCAAGGGCTACAAGCTGATCCTGACCATGCCGGAAACCATGTCGGTCGAACGCCGCAAGATGCTGGCGCTGCTCGGCGCCGAACTGGTGCTGACCGAAGGGCCGAAAGGCATGAAAGGCGCCATCGCCAAGGCCGACGAACTGGCCGCGACGCTGCCCGACGCCATCATTCCGCAGCAGTTCGAGAATCCCGCCAATCCGGAAATTCACCGCCGCACCACTGCCGAGGAAATCTGGAACGACACTCATGGCGAAGTCGACATCTTCGTCGCCGGCATCGGCACCGGCGGCACCATCACCGGCGTCGGCCAGGTGCTGAAGCAGCGCAAGCCCTCCGTGCATGTCGTCGCCGTCGAGCCGGAAGCCTCGCCGGTGCTGTCGGGCGGCCAGCCCGGCCCGCACAAGATCCAGGGCATCGGCGCCGGCTTCGCGCCGAAGATCCTCGACACGACCATTTATGACGAGATCGTCAAGGTCTCCAACGAGGATTCGGTCGCCAATGCGCGGCTCGTCGCCCGCCTCGAAGGCGTGCCGGTCGGCATCTCGTCGGGCGCTGCCCTGCAGGCGGCGATCGTCGTCGGCTCGCGGCCGGAGAATGAGGGCAAGAACCTGGTGGTCGTTATTCCGTCCTTCGCCGAACGCTATCTGTCGACGATCCTGTTCGAAGGGCTGGGGGCTTAGGGCATATTTGTGCCGGCCTGCGGTTGCGGTTTCCCGCGCCTCCGTAGCGCCCCGCCAATTGTCGAAGCCGGCGCCGCCCCTCACCTGCCTGCCGGCATCCGCACCCCGTAAATGGGGCGAGGGGGCGCTCTCATTGACGGGTTCGCCAATCGCCAGCGTTGCAGAAAAAAGTGCCGACACCGCGACCAGCCTCTTTCTCCCCGTTTACGGGGAGAAATGCCCGGTCCACCCTCCGCAGCTGCTGCGGAGGACGGGCAGGGCAATGAGGGGCGGCACCAGCGGTCGGCCTTAGATCCCAAACATCGGATCATGTCTGACCCCGGCCTTTCCCTGACCTCATTCTTCGGCTGCGAGCCCAGCCCGTCGTGCCTGCAGGAACCGGCGCACGGCCGGGTCGCGTTCGAGGCCGATCGCCCTGTTATAGGCCTCGGTAGCCTCCCGAGTTTTGCCGAGCCTGGCCAGAAGGCCCGCGCGGGCGGCCCAATAAGGCTGATAATCATGCAGCCGTTTGTCGTCGCCAAGCTCATCAAGTGCACTCAATCCCGCCGCGGCGCCGTCGGCCTCGGCAAGGGTCACCGCGCGGTTGATCGAGACCACCGGCGAGCCGGCAATCACCGACAGCGCATCATAGAGCTGTTTGATCGCGGCCCAGTCGGTCCGGCCGGTCAGCCGCCTTGTCGTATGGGCGGATTGCACGGCTGCCTCGAGCTGGTAGCGGCCGACGACGCGCTTGGCCGCGGCGTGCTTCAGCAATGTCTCCGCTTCGTCAATCAACGCGCCGTCCCACAGCCCAAGCTCCTGCTCGGCCAATGGCACATAGTCCCCGGCGGCGTTGCGCCGCGCCGCACGCCGCGCCTCGGCAAACAGCATCAGCGCCAGCAGGCCAAGCGCTTCCGGCTCATCCGGCATCAGCGAGGCTACCAGCCGGCCGAGCCAGATGCCTTCGGTCGCGAGATTGCGGCGGCGGGTTTCGGTGCCGGCCGGGTCGGACCAGCCTTCGGCGAACGCGGCGTAGATCGCTTCCAGCACCGCATCCAGCCGCTCGCCAAGCTCTGCCCGCTCCGGCACGCGGAACGGAATGCCGGTCTCGCGGATGCGGCTTTTGGCGCGCACCAGGCGCTGGCCCATCGTTGCCGGCGATACCAGGAAGGCCGAGGCGATCGTCGCTGCGTCGAAGCCCAGAATAGCCTGCAGGATCAGCGGCGCGCGTACGCCAGCCTCGATCGCCGGATGGGCACAGGCAAACATCAGTCGCAGCCGCTCATCGGGCAGGTCTTCATCGATCATGCGGGCCTCGATCTCCTCGGCGATCAGCCTGAGATGGTCGCGGCTCGCCTCGCTGGTCAGCCGCCGCCGGATCGCGTCGACGCGGCGTCTGCACGCCACCGCCAGCAGCCAGGCTTCTGGCTTCTGCGGCACGCCGGTCTGCGGCCAGCGCTCCAGCGCCGCCACAAAGGCGTCGGCCAGCACGTCCTCGGCGCCGGCCACGTCGCGCGTGCGGGCGGCGAGGAAGGCGATGAGCTTGCCGTAGCTTTGCCGGGCGGCCGCTTCCGCCGCCGCCCGGGCGACCTCCAGGTCATTCGTCATCACATGGTTTGTTCCCAGATCGGCCGCACCTCGACTGTGCCGGTGCTGGCAGCTGGGCATCGCGCCGCCCAGGCAATAGCCGCGTCGGCGTCCTCCGCCTCGATCATGTAGAAACCGGCGAGCTGCTCCTTGGTATCGGCGTAGGGACCGTCGAGCACGTTGGTCTTGCCGTTGGCCATCCGTACCGAGGTCGCGGCTTGGGTCGGCTTCAGCCGGTCACCGGCCAACCAGGAGCCGGACTTCTTCAACGCCTCGGTATAGGCGCCATAGGCTGCGCTGATCTCGTAGGTCTTCTTCGTCGGCGCGGCCGCCATCGCGGCTTCGTTCACGTAGATCAAAAGCATGTATCGCATGGTCTTCTCCATTTTCGAAGGCCGCATCGTTGCGAGCCGAACGTATGTCGCGCGGCCTCGCGCGATTTCGACAGGCTCTGCGAAAATCTTTCGGCTCCGATCGCACATCGCGCAAGCGGCTATGCGTTGCGGCATCAATCAGCCGTTCGTCTAATGGATATTATTGCGGGTTGGCATTTCCCGCCCGCTGTCTAAACTCGCCTCGGGTCGCGCGGTGGCAGATATTTCAGGGAGGAGATCACATGCACAATTTCAGGACGAAATTTATTGTCGCCGGCACGCTGGCGCTGTCGCTGGGCCTTGGCGCGATGTCGGCCAAGGCGCAGGAATTCATCAACGTGCTGACCGGCGGCACCTCGGGCGTCTATTATCCGCTCGGCGTCGCACTGTCGGAAATCTACGGCAAGGGCATTGAGGGCGCCCGCACCCAGGTGCAGGCGACGAAGGCCTCGGTCGAGAACCTCAACCTGTTGCAGCAGGGCAAGGGCGAGATCGCCTTCGCGCTCGGCGATGCCGTCAAACTGGCCGCCGAGGGCAACACCGAGGCCGGTTTCCCGGGCAAGCTCGACAAGCTGCGCGGCGTCGCCGCCATCTATTCCAACTATATCCAGATCGTTGCCAGCAAGGAATCCGGCATCAAGACGCTTGCCGACCTCAAGGGCAAGAGCCTGTCGGTCGGCGCGCCGGCCTCCGGCACCGAGCTCAACGCCCGCGCCATCTTCGCCGCCGCCGGGCTGAAATACGAGGATCTCGGACGGGTCGAGTATCTGCCCTTCGCCGAATCGGTCGAGCTGATCAAGAACCGCCAGCTCGACGCCACGCTGCAATCGGCCGGCCTTGGCGTCGCCTCGATCCGCGACCTCGCCACTTCGGTGCCGATCAACGTCGTCGCCGTACCGGCGCAGGACGTCGCCAAGATCGGCTCGCCCTATCTTTCGGTGACCATTCCCAAGGGCACCTATGAAGGCCAGACCGAGGACGTCGCGACCGCCGCCGTCGGCAATTTCCTCATCACCCACGCCGACGTCTCCGACGAGACCGGCTATCAGATGACCAAGCTGCTGTTCGAAAATCTCGACCAGCTCACTGCTGCCCACGCCGCCGCCAAGGCGATCGACATGGCCAAGGCGCTCGACGGCATGCCGGTGCCGCTGCATCCCGGTGCCGAGCGGTATTACAAGGAAAAGGGATTGGTGAAATAGGGGTACTCCCTCCCCCTTGAGGGGAGGGTGCCGAGCGAAGCGAGGCGGGTGGGGTCGGTTCAGGCCGCGCACTGCCGCAACGACCCCACCCGTCCATCCGCCTTCGGCGGCTGTCCACCCTCCCCTCAAGGGGGAGGGATTGCGCCCGCCAGGAACCCGCCAATGACCGACGCCCATCCCGAAACGCGGACCGTTCTTTCCCCCACCGCCGAAGCCCCGCTCGAAGGGCTGCCGCCGGGTTTCGGCGACGGCTTCGCCGGCAAGGCCGCCTTTCTCATCGCCATCGCCTTCTCCGTCTTCCAGATCTACATCGCCGCCTATGGCAGCCTGCCGAGCCAGGTGGTGCGCGCCATGCATGTCGGCTTCTTGCTGCTGCTCGGCTTTGGCCTGATCGCCAATCTGCGCGCCACAAGCACACCGGCGAAAGCAGCATTCTGGACGCTCGGCCTGCTCGGCTTTGGCACCGGCCTCTACAATTGGGTGTTCTATGCCGATCTCATCCGGCGCTCCGGCTTCCTCAACACACCGGACCTGATCGTCGGCACGGTGCTGGTTGTGCTGGTCTTCGAGGCCGCGCGGCGGCTGATGGGGCTGCCGCTTGCCCTGATCGCCTTGATCTTTTTCGCCTACGCTTCCTTCGGCAATCACCTGCCGCCGCCCTTCATCCATCGCGGCTATGATTTCGCACAGCTCATCGACACCTTCGCCTTTGGCACCGAAGGCATATACGGCACGCCGGTCTACGTCTCGGCCGCCTATATCTTCATCTTTGTCGTCTTCGCCGCCTTTCTCGAACGCGCCGGCATGATCGCGCTGTTCAACGATTTCGCGCTTGGCCTGGTCGGCACGTGGCGCGGCGGCCCGGCCCAGGTCTGCGTCCTGTCGTCGGCGCTGATGGGCACCATTTCCGGCTCCGGCGTCGCCAATGTGGTGGCCAGCGGCCAGTTCACCATCCCGCTGATGAAGCGCTTCGGCTTCCGTTCGGCTTTCGCCGGCGCGGTCGAGGCGACCTCGTCGATGGGCGGCCAGATCATGCCGCCGGTAATGGGCGCGGTCGCCTTCATCATGGCCGAGACGCTGAACATCCCCTATGCCGAGGTGGTCAAGGCAGCGATCATCCCGGCGCTGCTCTATTTCGGTGCCTGCTTCTGGCAGGTGTACCTGGAAGCCGGCAAGGCCGGCCTGCAGGGCATGGCCAAGGCGGACCTGCCCAATCCGTGGCACGCGGTGAGACGACATTGGCCGCTGGTGCTGCCGCTGGCCGCGCTCATTTATCTGCTGTTTGCCGGCTATACGCCGATCTTCGCCGGCACCATGGGGCTGGCGCTGACCATCGTGCTCATCCTCGGCACGCCGCTGGCGGCTTTGATCGGGCCGCTTGCCTTCCGCATCGTCTTTTGGCTGGCGCTGGGGCTTGCCGCCGCCTCCTTCATGAGGTTCGGCGTCAACATCCTCAGTTTTGTCATCGCCGGGCTCGTCATCGCCTGCGTCACCTTCAGGGGCGGACGCGAGACGCTGCAGATATGCATAGATTCGCTAGCCGAGGGAGCAAAGAACGCGCTGCCGGTCGGCATCGCCTGCGCCATCGTCGGCGTCGTCATCGGCACCTTGACGCTCACCGGCATCGCCTCCACCTTCATCGGTTGGATCATCTCCATCGGCGAGAACAATCTGTTCCTGTCGCTGGTGCTGACCATGCTCACCTGCCTGGTGCTCGGCATGGGCATACCGACGATCCCCAACTACATCATCACCTCGTCGCTGGCCGGGCCGGCACTGCTGTCACTCGGCGTGCCGCTGATGGTCAGCCACATGTTCGTCTTCTATTTCGGCATTATGGCCGACCTCACTCCGCCGGTGGCGCTGGCCGCCTTCGCCGCCGCGCCGATGGCCAAGGAGAGCGGCCTCAAGATCGGGATCCAGGCCACCAAGCTTGCCGTCGCCGGCTTCGTCGTGCCGTTCATGGCGGTCTACACCCCGGCGCTGATGCTGCAGGACCCCGGTCCGATCGCCGCCCAGTTCGGTTATCCCGTCGAGGTCGCCTATATCGTCGCCAAGGCCTGCATGGGTATTGCCCTGTGGGGCGCAGCCGCCGTCGGGTTCCTGGCCCGGCGCATGGCCTGGTGGGAACGTCTCGTCGCCTTCGCCGCCGGCGTGCTGCTGGTTGCCGCACTGCCTGTAACCGACGAAGCCGGGTGGGCACTCTCTGTCGCCTGGATCGGCTGGCACTGCTGGCGGGCGCGGCAGGCCACCGGCACCGCATGAGCCTCTGTATCCTCGCAGCCGGCAAGACGGTGACGCTCACTGTCGCCGCCTTCACGCTCGCCTGGACGCATTCGGTGGAAAAGACGCATTGGCAGGAGGACTGGAAGGTGACGCCTTCCGGCTTGGAGATCGCCGAGGCACGGATCAAGGGCTCGGGCGCCGGCATGGAACCGCCGGAAGGCTCGGTGCTGCGGGACGGTTGGTGGGTCTATAAACCCAAGATGGCGCCGCAGCGGCGCCTTGTGCTCGCGGCCTCCGGCGCGACCGGTGACGGCTGGACGCTGTGCACGGTTCAGGGCTGCCGCGAACTGGGCAAGGCGGCAGGCGACACGACGGTGCTGGAGCTGTGCGAAGGTTAGTGCCAGCCGCGGTAGCGGACGGTCGGCAAGCGGGTGCGGGACCTCGTCCTCCAGGGCGTTGTCGGATGTCGAGTTCCGGGCACAGCCACATAAGCAGACCAAAGACGCTCCATCGTTAGCCGCCAAAACCGGATTCCGACTGAGCGAGCCGACTTTCTTCCTTGCGGAAGAATGCTTTGAAAAACAGAATGTCGGAAGCCGACCTGATTGCCCGGGCGATCAACGCGGTTGCGAGCACGGCAAAGATCAGGCGAACGAAAAACACACTGGTGAAGTCTGCACCCAGAGCGATGACAACCAGCGTGTCCTCTATGAGACTGTGGGCAAAGCCCATGAACACGCAAGCGAGGAAGATCTGGCGCGGGTCTACACTGGTCGTGCGCGCCTCGCGGATCAGCAGTCCCGCGCCATAGGAAATTCCAAGAAACAGACCGACCGCAGTGAACGGCACCGCTTGTGACTGGATGCCGGCAAGGCGAAACAGCGGTGAAAGCCCGTTGTTCAGCCAACCCAGGATGCCCGACATCTTGAGTAGCTCGATCAGCCAGCTTAGTGCGAGGAGGATGACGAGCATAGTTGACAGGGTTTTGAGCATGCCTGGAAAAAAACTGCTCCAATCAGTGCCTTCGACCATTGGTATCCACGCCGGCTTCAGCGGCTCGGATAGCCATCCGGTTGCTGCGAATATCTGGTGCAGGAGCATGGCAAGGATCAGTCCCCCGCCAATGCGAAGTGCTGCAGTGACCACGAAGCTTGGCCCAACCTTCTGAATGATGCGTTGTTCAATCGGAATGGCATGCGCAAATAGCAAAAGGGTTGAAAGAACGGTCATGTCGGCAGTGCTCAACGTCGAAACCGGGGCCAGAGTGAACACGGTCACCACCGCGCCCCAAATTCCCACCAGCAATCCCGTTAGCCAGGCAAGAGCGAGCTCGGGCGGCAGTCCAACCAGCGTCATGAGAGGCGCGAAGAACGGAGAGATCGCCCGGATGACACCAAGATCCTGCAGGATCTGTGTGGCTATCGTGACCGGAACGATAATCCGAACCAATTCCCAATAGATTTCAAGCGTTTCCAGCGTCTTTCGATAGAGGGCGGTCTGCACTGCCATGGCGATTGTCTCCGTGATTGACGCCAAATGACTACCGTGAGACGGTTCGCATTTGTGGTCAAAATTTTCGGACTTGTGCAATAAAATTGCAGACCAGTAGACGACGACGGAGGACCGGAATGGACCGGATCGACGGGAAGCTTCTCAAGCTTTTGCAAGAAGACGCTTCGCGAACAAATGCCGACCTGGCGGCGGAGGTCGGGCTTTCACCCTCTAGCTGCTTGCGCCGCATACGGCGGCTAAAGTCAGTCGGTGTCATCGACCGCGTTGTCGCGCTTCTTGATCCGGCCAAGGCCGGCAGGGGGATGAAGGCTATCGTCACGGTCGAGCTGGAGCGCCACGGCGAGCAGCATATGCGCCGCTTCCTCGAGCTTGCCGCCATGGAACCAGGGGTGATCCAGGCCTACAGCGTGAGCGGCTCGACCGACGCTGTCCTTATGCTGCGGCTGATGGATATGCACGAGTTTGACACTTTGTGCGAGCGGCTGTTCCGAGATCGGACGAATGTGGCGCGGTATTACACCATGTTTGTGATTCGAACCGCCAAGGAGACGACCGCAATCCCGCTCTAGCTTTTCGGAGGCAACTTGGCGGAAGGGATCTTGCAGCTACTGGGCGGTCACGCGAGTCCCGGCTGCCTGGCGTCAAACGGCACTTAGCTTGCCGGCGGCGAGATATAAGCCCCAGAATCTCGAAGCCCAGAATCTCGAAGCCCCAGAATCTCAAAATTCTGAAAACTCAGACCCTTGGCGTTGTCGCAAGCCGCCTGTCGGCGAGCCCAGGACGTTCCGTGCGATAGGTGGTCGCACGATGATCGGCGGCCGGCCTGCAGATCCGGCTATCGTGACGGCTTTCCATGGTCGTCATCAGTGCGCGCTGATGCCGAGCGTGTGGCCGCGGCGTGCGCAAGCGGGGCCTGGGCCGCGCATGTAATAGCGCTCCGGCCGGTAGGTCGGCGCGACGAATTCGCGGATGGCAGCAGCGTAGCCGATGAGGTGCGTCAAGAAGTTCATTTTCCCTGTCCCTGTCCCGATTTCGGATGTCCCTTCCGAATTGCGTGGGATCATAGCGTCGAGGCGTGAATACTCGGTGAACACGATGTTAATCTTTGGTCAAAAAGGCCTTGGTTCGTGGCTGGAATGCGGCTGATTCGGGGTCTTTCCATGCAGTTCGTCGGCATTCCGGCTAGTGTGACTTTTGCATCACATATGTTTCGTTTGGATGTCGCTCCGACGCGCTTGTGTTTCAACTTTGGCCGGTGCCGCGAAATTTCCGTGCTTGCGCAAATTTCCCTGATTACTCGGGAAAGCCAGGAACCCGTCCGATAGAAGCACGTTGACGCTGAGAGCCGGGACCAACCCCGGCCCAGCGGCTTCCGAGCGGAACCGCCGCCGGAACCCCCAACACAGCAAGAACAATGGAAAGGCAAAGCCATGGGTTTCTTTTCGAAAGACATCAAGACGCTGGACGACCTCTTCGTCCACACGCTGCGCGACATCTATTACGCCGAGAAACAGATCGAGAAGTCGCTGCCGAAGATGATCGACAAGGCGACCGACCCGCAGCTGAAAGCCGGCCTTGAAAAGCATCTCGGCCAGACCAAAGGTCATATCGAGCGCGTCGAGAAGGTGTTCGAACTGCATGGCGTGAAGGCCAAGACGGCCCACTGTCCGGCCATCGACGGCATTCTCGAGGAAGCCGATGAAGTCAGCGGCGACATCGACGACAAGGACGTTCTCGACGCCGCCCTGATCGCATCCGCTCAGGCGGTCGAGCACTACGAGATAACCCGCTACGGCACGTTGATCTCCTGGGCCAAGCAGCTTGGCCGCACCGACTGCGCCAACGTCCTGGCCAACAACATCAAGGAAGAGCAGGCGACCGACCGCAAGCTCACCGAGATTGCGGAAGCCAAGGTCAACCTTCAGGCCGCCGAGTAGAAGCTCGATCGAGGCAACGCCGGACAACCGGCTTTGCCTCACTTTCCGTAGCTGGGCTTCGACCGTACAATGGGCCACGCTCGTTCCAGGGATTGCGCGAGGACAAACCGGCGGAGGAAGTCGTGCAGGAAAAGCCGAAAGCACCCGCTGGCAGGGCCGACAGCAAGGCAAAGCCTGCCAGCGGCAAGGGCGAGACATCCGCCGCTGTCAAATCCACGGAGGCGGCAGACACCGTCATAAAACTTTCTCACCCGGACAAGCTTCTGTGGCCGCAGGAGAAGATATCGAAGCAGGGCCTGCTCGATCATTACGCTTTGGTCTGGCCGCGCATGCAACAATTCGTCGTCAATCGGCCGCTCAGCCTGGTGCGGGCACCGGACGGCGTCAGTGGCCAACGCTTTTTTCAGAAGCATGCCTCCGCGGGCATGCATGACAAGATCGCCAAGATGAAGGATCCGACCGACGGCGAGGAGATCCTGTTCATCCGCGATTTCGACGGTGTCGCTGCCTTGGTCCAGCTCGGCGTGGTCGAGATCCATATCTGGGGCTGCACCATCGACGAACTGGACAAGCCGGACCAGATCATCTTCGATCTCGATCCCGACGAAGGCGTCGACGTGAAAGCGGTGCGCGCGGCGGCGCTCGAAATTCACGGCCGGCTCGATGCACTGTCATTGCCGAATTTCGTCAAGACCTCGGGCGGCAAGGGCTACCATGTCGTCGTGCCGCTGAAACCGTCGGCGGCTTGGGATGAGGTGAAGGACTTCGCCCATGATTTCGCCCGTGCCCTCGAGCAGGCCGCCCCTGATCGGTATACAGCGACGCTGTCGAAGAAGGCGCGCACCGGCAAGATCTTCGTCGACTATCTGCGCAACGGCCGCGGCTCGACCACGGTGGCCCCCTATTCGTCGCGCGCCAAGAAGGGCGCCACGGCATCGATGCCGGCGATTTGGGCCGAGGTCGAGGCCGGGTTGGCGCCGAACGCATTTCCGATCGGCGACAAGACGACGCTGAAACAGTTGGCGAAAGCCGATCCCTGGGCGGATTTTTTCAAGCAGGGCAAGCCGCTCAAGCGCGGCTGACAATCAAGCGAGAAACACCCTCTCGAAGGCCTGCTTGCCCATCGGCGAGAAGATTACCGCGCGGCTGTCCTTCTCGCGCCGCGCCCATTTTTCCAGAAGGATCTTATCGAGGATGGCAGCGCCCAGCGTGCCGGCCAGATGCGAGCGCCGCACGCTCCAGTCGAGGCAAGCCCGGCACACCGGTCGTCGCGCCTTGCTCTCGACATCGATGCCGATCGCGGCAAAATGCGAGGCGGCCGACGGCCCGAGCAGGATCTCCTTGTCGTCGCGCAGGAGCACTTGTCGAGCGACTAGACGGTCCAGCATCGCCACGGCCTGCTCGCCGGCGAGATGGTCGTAGCAGACCCGCGCCACGCGCATCGCCGCATCGCGCGGACCCGGCCGCACCCGCTGCGGTCCGACCGCGGCGGCGACGCCGGTGATCGCCTCGATCATACCAGCCACCTGCGGCCCGGCGAGCCCGTAGTAGCGATGCCGCCCCTGGCTCGCCAGCGTCAGCAGCCCGCCTTCCATCAGTTTCGACAGATGCGAGCTGGCGGTCGGCAGCGACACGCCGGCCTCGAGCGCCAGTTCGCTCGCTGTCAGCGCCGTGCCACCCATCAGTGCGGTCAGCATGTTTGCCCGCGCCGGATCGCCGACCAGGCTGGCGATGCGGGCTATATCTGGTCCTTCACGCATAGTTCGGCCTTCATCGAAGCATGGGCGTCAGATAACCATTATCCTGCGCTGAGATCAAGGAGATGACGATGACCGCAAGAACCGCTTCCCACACCGTGCCTGTCAGCCGCTTCGGCCGGCGGCCGTCTCCGTTCATGATCTTGCGCCGGGCGCATCTGCGGCTGCTGGCGCGGTGGTATGACCGCCATCTGCAACGCCTCGACCTCGCCGAGATTGACGAGCATCTTTTGCGCGATCTTGGCCTGACGCCACAAGACGTTCGCCGCGAATGCGCGAAATCCTTCTGGCAAGCGTGATCAGCATGGAAAATTGCCTAGCACATGGAACCAAAGAAGGTTTCGACACCGCTCGAACTGTCGCCGCAACAAATCAGATTCAGCAAGGAGACAAAAGATGACCATCACCTGCTTCATCCGCTACGAGATCGACCCGTTCGGCAAGCCGGCGTTCGAGGAGTATGCCCGCAACTGGGGCCAGGCGATCCCGCGCTGCGGCGCCGATCTGATCGGCTATTTCGCGCCGCATGAGGGCTCGGCCACGACAGCCTATGCCGCCTATAACATCGACAGCCTGGCGGCTTACGAAGCCTACCGTATCAGGCTCGCTGCCGACCCGGCCGGCAAGGCCAATTACGAGTTCGCCCGGCGTGAAAAATTCATCCTGAAAGAGCATCGGACTTTTTTGAAACTCGCATCCGGGCCGCATGCCCCTCTGGTGAAACTGTGATCGCCGTCATCTTCGAGGTCGAGCCGGCAGCGGGCAAGCGCGACGCTTATCTCGGCCTCGCCGCCGACCTGCGCCCGCTGCTCGACGGCATCGACGGTTTTCTGTCGATCGAGCGCTTCCAGAGCCTTGTCGACCCGAGCCGCATCCTGTCGCTGTCGTTCTGGCGAGGCGCCTGAGGACAGCCGGGCGGCGAACGGGTGAGTGGGGCGGCTCTTCCTTCTCCCCTTGTGGGAGAAGGTGTCGCCGAAGGCGACGGATGAGGGGTGTTCCAGCTTGGCACCGACAGTACTCCGTCCAACACCCCTCTTCCGTCTCGGCGCTGCGCGCCGATCCACCGCCCGGGGCGAGTCACGGGCCTCGCCCGCCCTTCGGCCCCCACAAGGGGAGAAGGCAAGAGGGCTGCTAGGCATTCCCGATCAGCACTCCAGCCGCAAACACCAGCGCGCCGCCCAGCACCACCTGGAAGGTGGCGCGCCAGAACGGCGTCTGCATATAACGGTTCTGCACAAAGGCGATCGCCCACAGTTCGAAGAACACCACCACGACCGCGAGAATTGTCGCGGTCCAGAAATACGGAATGAGGTAAGGCAAGGCGTGACCGAGGCCACCCAGCGCCGTCATCACGCCTGTGGTGATGCCGCGTTTCACCGGCGAGCCGCGGCCCGACAGCTTGCCGTCGTCGGAGGCGACCTCGGTGAAGCCCATCGAGATGCCGGCGCCGATTGAGGCGGCAAGCCCGACCAGGAAGGTCTGGAACGTGTCGTGCGTGGCGAACGCGGCGGCGAAGATCGGCGCCAGCGTCGACACCGATCCGTCCATCAGCCCGGCCAGTCCCGGCTGCACATAGGTCAGGATGAACTGGCGCTGCTCGGCCGCTGCTTCCTCGGCTTTCACCGCGCCCGACACATGCTTTTGCTCCAGCCGCTGCGCCAGCGTCTCGTGGCCCTGTTCGGCCACCGCCAGATTGTCGAGCAGCTTTCGCGTCGAGGCGTCGCTGGTGCGTTTCGCCGCTTCGACATAGAACAGGTAGGCCTGACGCTCCATAGACTCGGCCTGTTGGCGCACATGTTCGATGCCGAGCGGCCGGACCAGCCAGTCGGGCTTGCGCTCGTAATAGCCCTTTACGTGCTCGCGCCGGATCAGCGGAATGCGCTCGCCAAAACGCTCGCGGTGAAGCTCGATCAGCGAGTCGCGATGGCCATCCTCCTCCTCCGCCATTTCCTCGAACACTTTGGCCGAATGCGGAAACCTATCCGCCAGCCCGTCGGCATAGGCGCGGTAGATACGCCCGTCATCCTCTTCGGAAGAGATGGCGAGCGCCAGGATCTCTTGCTCCGAAAGCGACTCGAAGGGACGGCGACCAAAATCGAAAACACGGGAAAGCATGAGAAATCCGCCCTAGTTTAGAATTATTCTAAACTAGAGTTTGGTGCACCGTTGGTCAATCGCTTGTAGCCGGAGGTTCAAATTTATGGTTGCGGGAATCCTCCGCCAGCGCCCTTCATTATTGGCGAATGTTCACCTATATAGTGGGCTTAAGCCAAGCGAAAGGAACCCGGATGCCGGCAAAACAGCCCACCCATGCATTTGACCCGAAACCCGTTCTCGACCTGATCGCCAGCATCGAGGCCGATCTGCAGCGCCTGAGGGGCCTGGTCGAGCAGCAGGTCGAGAAATTCGACCCGGCCAATCCGCACAACAAGGCCCCCGACGGCAAGCTGACCGAGGAGGGCGTCGAATGCTGCTACCGCCTGTTCGACGAGGGCAAGTCGCGCTATTCGGTTGCCCAGCAGATGAAGATATCCTTCGCCGCCGCCACCCATCGCTTCAACACCTGGCGCAAGATGGGCGGCGCCAAACGGCAACGGACGCTTTTGGGGTGAGGAGCGATCGGCGAGGAGCGCCACTCTCTGCTCGCAATCCACGAATTGTCTCGGTCACATTTTTCCAGTGGTGCGCGGCCTGGTTTTCCGTGCACCATGGGGCGGTTTCATTCTGCAGGACCTCACCATGACCACCCCTCCCGGCATCGCCGATATCCACCGCGCAGCAACGCGATTGTCCGGCCTGATCGTCGAAACGCCGCTGATCGAATCACCGGAACTGAACAAGCGTTTCGACGCCAGGATCCTGTTCAAGCCGGAGACGCTGCAGCGCACCGGCTCGTTCAAGTTCCGCGGCGCCTACAACAAACTGTCGTCGCTGAGCGATGAGCAGCGCAGCCGCGGCGTCGTCGCCTTCTCGTCGGGCAACCACGCGCAAGGCGTCGCCGCGTCGGCGGCGATGTTCGGCGTCAAGGCGGTTATCGCCATGCCCACCGATGCGCCGGCAATGAAGGTCGGCAATGTCAGGAAAATGGGCGCCGAAGTGGTTCCGTTCGACCGGTTTCGCGACGATCGCATGGCGGTGGTTCGCCCGTACATGGAACGGGGCATGGTCCTGGTGCCGCCTTTCGACGACCCGGCCATCATCGCCGGCCAGGGAACGATCGGCCTCGAACTGATGGCGCAGGCGAAAGCACTCGGGGTGAGCCTCGACGCGGTCGTCATCCCCTGCGGCGGCGGCGGCCTGAGCAGCGGCATCTCCATCGCGGTCAAGGACGCCTCGCCGGGCACCGCCGTCTGGGCGGTGGAACCCGAGCATTTCGACGACACCTGTCGTTCACTGGCCAGAGGTGCTCGGGTTTCGATCGAACCCGGCCACACTTCGATCTGCGACGCGCTCCTCACCGCCGAGCCGGGCGCGATCACCTTCGAGATCAACCGCAGGAATCTCGCCGGCGGCATTGCCGTGTCCGACAGAGCGGCGGCACAGGCGATTCGCGACGCCATGGCCCATCTCAAGCTGGTGGTCGAGCCCGGCGGCTGCGTCGGGCTGGCCGCGCTGTCATCGGGCGAGATCGAGCTATCAGGCAAATGCGTCGCCGTGGTGCTGTCCGGCGGCAATGTCGATTTCGGCACCTATGCGGAGATCATGGCGGCGGCTTAGGTGGCGACCGAACCGGCACCATTCAAAAAAGGCTGACACGAAATGAAACTGCTCTTCAGCCGCAATCCCAATCCTCGCCTCGCGGTCGCCGTGGCACGTTATCTCGACGCAAAGCTCGACTTTGAGTTCGCATCGCCCTTCGCTCCCGGGCAGGCTGAGCGATATCGCCCGCTGAATCCCAATCTTTCATTGCCGATACTCGTAGGCTCGGGAAACAGCCTCTGGGAGGCTGACGCCATAGCCTGCCGGCTTTCACGCGACGCGCATTCGGATCTCTGGCGCACCGGCGACGACGAACCCGAGATGATCCGATGGCTCAGTTGGGGTAAAGAGAGCTTCGCAAGAGCTTGCGACGTCGTGCATTTCGAACGCGGCACCAAGCAGCGATATGGGATTGGCCCGATCGATCAGCACCGGGTTGAGGAGGGGCTGAGAGACTTTCGCACGGCCGCTGCAACACTTGAGGCCGCGCTTTCCGAGCGAGACTGGCTGGTCGAAAACTCGGTCTCCTATGCCGACTTTCGAATGGCGACGTTTCTGCCTTTCAACGATATCGCCAGATTGCCGCTCGACGATTATCCTTCGGTCAGTCGTTGGTATCGCCAGCTTGAAGAGATCGACGCCTGGCGCGATCCCTTCAAAGGACTGGATGCGCCTGAATTGCCGCCGGTCCCGGATCAGGCCAGACCGGCATAAAATCTCGATCCGAATAAATGGTCATGCATCCAAGGTGACATCTCGGCCATTGCGTGAGCTATTGAGTTGGATCCTAATCCAGCGTCCGGCGGAACCGCACCAGCGCCACGCCGGCAAACAGCGCCACGAACACGACCAGCCAGCCGATTTCGGTCGCGACCGCCGGCAGGTCGGCGCCCTTCAGCATCACCGCGCGGATGATGCGCAGGAAATGCGTCAGCGGCAGGATCTCGCCGAAGATCTGCGCCCAGCCAGGCATGCCGCGATAGGGGAACATGAAGCCCGACAACAGGATCGACGGCAGGAAGAAGAAGAAGGTGAGCTGCAGTGCCTGCATCTGCGTGCGCGCCATCGTCGAGATGGTGTAGCCGAGCAGCACCAGCGCCAGCACGAAGACCAGAACCGCCGCAAGCAGCAGCGACAACGACCCGGTGAAGGGAACCCCAAACAGCAGCTTGGCCGCCGCCAGCACCACCGCCACTTGCACGCCGCCGACCACCAGATAGGGCAGCACCTTGCCGAGCATGATTTCGAGTGGGCTGGACGGCATCGCCAGAAGGTTTTCCATCGTGCCGCGCTCGGTCTCGCGCGTCAGTGCGATCGAGGTCATCATCACCATCGTCATCTGCAGGATGACGCCGAGCAGGCCGGGCACGATGTTGTATTGCGAGATGCCTTCCGGATTGTAGCGTCGGTGCACAACGACTTCGAGCTGGCCTCGGGCAGCTTCGGCGGCCGTCTCCTGCATGCCGCGCGCCCTGAGCAGCGCCTGGTTGGCAACGGTGCCGAGCGTCGAAATGGCCCCGCTGGCGACTGCCGGGTCGGTCGCATCAGCCTCGATCAGGATTTGCGGCTGGTCGCCGCGCTCGACTCGCCGGGCAAAGTCGGCGGGAATGGTGACGACAAAGGCGACGTCGCCACGCGCCATCAGGAATTCCGCCTCGGCGGCATTTTGCGCGACATGGTCGAAGCGGTAGTAGCCGGTGGTCTGCAGCGCCGAAACCATGGCTCGCGTATAGGGATCGCTGCTCATCGCCACCAGGGCGGCCGGCAGGCTCTTTGGATCGTTGTTGATGGCATAGCCAAACAGCACCAGCTGCATTAGCGGCACGCCCAGCATCATGGCGAAGGTGATGCGGTCGCGCCGCATCTGGATGAACTCCTTGATCAGCAGCGCGCCGAGCCTGGCGAAGGAAAAGACGCTGTTTATCCCGTTTTTCATCCCATATTGTCCTTCGAGCCGGACATGAACTGGATGAACACATCCTCCAGGCTGGTCTCGCCCGGCGTCACCGTGACGCCCTTGAGGTCTTTCTCGACATCGGCGAGCGCAGCCTGAAGCGCCGTCTTGTCGGAGCCGACGACGTGCAGCGTCGCGCCAAACGGCGCCACCTGGTCGACACCGGACCGGCCGCTGAGTGCGGCAGCGACCTGGTCGAGGCGCGGACCCTGCACAACGAAGGTCGTCAGCCCGGCATTCCTGACCACCTCGTCGACCGTGCCGGTGGCCAGCATCCTGCCGTAGGAGATGTAGCCGATGCGATGGCAGCGCTCGGCCTCGTCCATATAGTGGGTGGAGACCAGCACGGTCAGCCCGCCGCTGGCCAGCCGATGGATCTCGTCCCAGAATTCACGCCGCGCCTTCGGATCGACGCCCGCCGTCGGCTCGTCGAGCAGCAGCAATCTGGGCTTGTGCATGATGCAGGCGGCCAGCGCCAGCCGCTGCTTCCAGCCACCGGACAGCGTGCCGGCCAACTGGTCCTTGCGCGAGGTGAGGCCAAGATCCTCCAGCGTCCTGGCGACATGCTCGTTGAGCGGCTTCAACCCATAGAGCCGCGCTACGAATTCCAGGTTTTCGGCGATGGTCAAATCCTCGTAGAACGAGAATTTCTGGGTCATATAGCCGACTTCGCGCTTGATCCTCAGACTGTCGGTGCGGATGTCGAAGCCGAGCACCGTGCCTTCGCCCTCATCCGGCGTCAGCAGGCCGCACATGATGCGGATGGTCGTCGTCTTGCCAGAGCCGTTGGGGCCGAGGAAGCCGACGATCTCGCCCTCGGCCACCGTCATCGTCACATGGTCGACGACGGTCTTGTCACCAAAACGCTTGACCAGGCCGTGGACGTCGATGACGTTCATTTGCCGATATCCGCCAGTTCGACATCAACGATCTGCCCCGGTTGCAGCGCGCCGGCGTCGCCCTCCGGCCGCGCCTCGACCAGATAGACCAGCTTCTGCCGGGTCTCGAGCGAGTAGATCACCGGCGGCGTGAATTCCGGGTCCGGCGACACGTAGCTGACGCGAGCCTTCACGTCCGGCCCGCAGCCGTCGCAATGGACGTTGAGCAGCGTGCCGACTTCCACCGACGAGAACGCGCTTTCCGGCACATAGACGCTGAGCTTCACCGCGCCGTCCGGCAGAATCGAAATGACCGGCGCGGTCGGCCCGGCGGTGTCGCCGGGATAGCGGATCACATCGTTGATGCGGCCGGGCGAAGGCGCCGCCAGCACACGCTTCGACAGCCGCCAGCGCGCCTGCTCCAGCGCCGATTGCGCCTGCCTGACCTGATTGTCGGCGGCCTTGATCGTCTCGGGCCGCGCCGGCAGGCCTCCGACAGCGAGATTGGCTTCCGCCTGGCCGAGCTGCGCGTTGGCAGTTTCCAGCGACGCCGAAGCCGTATCATAATCGGCCTGGGTGCCGGTGCCGCGTTTGAACAAATCGCTAGCGCGGGTGTATCTGCGTTTGGCGTCGGCGGCTTGCGCCTTGGCCATGTCGACCTGCGCCTTGAGCACCTCAATCTCTTCCGGCCGCTTGCCGACCTGCAGGTCGGCAAGTTGCGCCTGGGCCTGGGCAAGGGCCGCCTCGGCTTGCGCGACGGCTATTTTAGCGTCGGCGCTTTCCAGCGTCACCACTGGCGTGCCCGGCGCGACGCGATCGCCGCGCTTGACCGAAATCGTCTCGACCTGCGCCACCTCGATCGGCGCGAGCAGCACATAGTCGCCCTCGACATAGCCGACGGCGAGCGGCGCCGCCGGTGCGCAGGTGCTGAAAAGCAGGGCGGCGAGCGGCACAGAGCAGAGGAAACTCATGATCTACGATCCTTCCGGTCGGTTAAGTGACGCCGAGCCAAAATCGCGCCGAGATTATCCGTCACTGCCGCCGCGATCTTGGTGGCCTCGGCGTCGCCGATCGCGCGCCAGCCCATGCGGCGCATCACCGCCTCGCGGCCGATGCGGAAATAGACGACCTGGCCGATCAGCGTGAAAACGGTGAGTCGGGTAGCCTCGCTTTCGGCCGCCTCGCCCGTCGCCTGCTCCCAGATCAGGCAGAGCCGGCGATGCGTCGGCTCGAACACGCCGTCATAGATGCGGTCGAGTGCCGCCGTCGGATGCGACAGCTCACGCAGGACAAACTGCACGATCTCGCCGGCCTCCGGCCTTGCCACGATGAAAGCCACCATCCGCTCCAGCGCGGTGAACAGTTGTGCCCGCGCCGCTTCGGCGTCGCCCGTTTCTGGTTCGCCCGTTTCTGATTCGCTTGAGCCCTGCAGATTGCCGATCGCCTGGCCGGCAATGGTCTGGATCGTGTCGACGATATAGTCGGCCGCAGCGGTGCGAAGCCCTTCCTTGCCGCCGAAATGATAGGCGATCGAGCCGATATTGGCCCTGGCCTCAGCCGCGATCTCGCGCGTCGAGGTGCCGTCAAAACCCTGGCGTCCGAACAGCTTCAGCGCTGCGCGAACAAGTGCCGCGCGCGTCATCTCGGCGGGGGATGCCTCGCGGCGCGGAATTTTAGCGTTTTTCGGTTTGCTCATGACCCGCAGTTTAATCAATCGAATGATTAAGGTCAAGCCTTGCCGATCTCCACCTGTCGATCTCCACCTTGCCATCTCCATCCGCACGCGCTTTAGTGTGGAGCCATGGTCAAGGAAATCGAGCGCAAGTTCCTGGTCTCCGGCGATGGCTGGCGGGATCTGATCGAAGCGGACATCCGCATTCGCCAGTTCTATCTCGTTGCCGCGCCCGACCGCTCGGTCCGCGTGCGTATCAGCGACGGCGCCTCGGCAAAGCTGACGCTCAAATTCGGCAGCAAGGCCCGCGAACGCGACGAATTCGAATATCCGATCCTTCTGGCGGATGCGGAAGAGATGCTGGCCTTCGCAATCGGTCGTGTCATCGAGAAGACACGCCACCATGTTAGGCATCGCGGCCATCTCTATGAAGTCGATGTCTTCGGCGGGATGCTCAGCGGTCTGGTGGTCGCCGAGCTTGAGACGCCGCAGGACGTGCAGGGCGAAATGCTGCCAGATTGGCTCGGCCGCGAAGTCACCGGCGAGCACAGGTTCTACAACGCGTCGCTCGCCCTCGAGGGGATTCCGGAGATCGCCGCATGAGCTATCGCATCGATCCGCGCCTGCCGTTGACCGGCGAAGTCAGGCGCATCCTCGCTGAGGAGATCGGCAAGGCGCTCGTCCATCTGGACGCGGCGCATGACAGGCCGGAGCAGGCGCTGCACAAATGCCGCAGGCGGCTGAAGAAGGTGCGTGCCTTGCTGCGCCTGGTCCGTCCCGGAGACGAAACATTTTGCAGTACCGAGAACCAATGCTACCGAGAGATGGCTGCCCTGCTTGCCGGCCCGCGCGAGGCGACCGCGCTGGTTGAAACCATCGACCGGCTGGCAAAAAACTTTCCCGAGCAAAGCGCCGGCGGCGGTCTCGATGCCGTTCGCGACACGCTGGTGGCGCGCCAGCACCAATTGCATGGTGGAGTTGGCCTCGGCGCCGCGATAGCTGCCGCGACTGCCGCTTGCGAGGATGGCATCAGCCGCATCGATACTCTGGTCTTGCCCGACCAGCCCGAACAGGCCGCCGATGTGCTTGCCGAAGGCGCCCGCATCACTCTGCGTCGCGCCAGAAAGGCGCTGGACAAGGCGGGCTCCCGCGGTGATGCCGACGATTTCCACGATCTGCGCAAGGCGGCAAAGACTCACGGCATGCATCTGTCGCTGCTTGGAAGGCTGTGGCCGACACCGATCAAGGCACGGCGCAAGGCGGTCGACGAACTTGGCGAAAAGCTGGGCGAACTGCATGATGTGTTCGTCTTGCGCACGCTCCTCGAGGCCCACGACCGGCCGCTCGGCTCTCCCCAGGAAACGCGACTGCCGAGCAAGCTGTTGAAGCGCTCGGAGAAAAGCCTGAAAAAGACCTGTCTTGCGGCGGCAGCCGATCTGTTCGGCGACAGGCCCAGGCGCTCGACAAAAAAACTCGCGCGCAAGGCGCGCACCGATCTGGCCGCCGCGCCGCACGAAGACGCCAGCGCGCCCGGCGCCGCTGCCTGACGCGGTGCTTGCGTCCGTCCGACATCGCTGACGATGAGGAGAGGGTTAGACCTCTCCCGGCGCGGCTTTCTTCAACTGCGCTCGCGCGTCCCCGATCGAGGCGGCGTATGTCACCAGCGGCCGTTTGACGCCGTGGTTGATCAGCATGCGGCGTGTCTGCGGCGAAGCGCCTGATATGATGAAGCGCACGCCGGCGCGCCTCGCCTTGTGGGCAGCGCTCTCGATGACGTTGGCCGCCGTTGAATCGAAGAATGGCACGGCCGAGCAGTCGAGGATGAAGTTCTTGCGCTGGTCGGCGATGCGGTCCAGCACCGTGGCGACGGTCGAGGCGGCGCCGAAGAAGAAGGCGCCGGAAATCCGGTAGACGACGGTGTCGGCATCGCTGGCCTCGCTGGAATCGTATGCGCTGGCGGCGCCGGTTCTGTCGGCGACATCGTCCTGCACCAGTCCCTGATCCGGCTCAACCGCAATGCTCTTGGCCATGCGGTCGATGAACAGGATCGAGCCCAGCGCGAAGCCGACGACGATGCCTTCGGTGAGATCACGGAAGATGACGATCAGGAAAGTCGCCATCAGCACCAGCGCGTCGCCGCGCGAGGCACGCAGCAGCGTGGCAAAGGCCTGCTTCTCGAACATGTTCCAGCACACCACCGCCAGCACGCCGGCAAGGGCTGCAAGCGGGATGTAGCTGGCCAGCGGCGCCGCCACCAGCATCAGGGCAAGCAGGAGGGCCGAGTGGATCATGCCCGAGACCGGTCCATGCGCGCCGGCTCGCACATTGGTCGCGGTGCGGGCTAGGGTGCCGGTGGTGCAGATGCCGCCGAACAGGGCGGACGCGATGTTGGCGAAGCCTTGCGCCACGAGTTCGCAGTTGGAGCGGTGCCGCCTTCCTGTCATGCCGTCGGCGACCACCGCCGACAGCAGCGATTCGATCGCGCCGAGCAGCGCAAAGGCTAGGGCGTCCGGCAGGACGTCGATCATCCTGCCGAAGCTGATCGGCGGAAAGGCCGGCATTTGCAGGCTGCGCGGGATACCGCCGAAGCGCGTGCCGATCGTTTCGGCAGGCAGAGAAAACAGCGCCACGACAAGCGACGCCAGACCGATGGCGATCAGCATGGCGGGCCATTTCGGCCGCCACCGTTTCATCAGGGCAATGGCGACGATGGTCAGCAGAGCGACGAAGGTGGCGGCGAGATTGATCGTGCCGGCCGCCTCGCCGATCGCCATCAGCTTCGGCACCAGCGGTCCAGGTTCTTTGCCGGCGAGTTTTAGCCCGAACAGCTCGACGATCTGGCCGGAGAAGATGATGATGGCGATGCCGGCGGTGAAGCCGACGGTCACCGGATAAGGAATGAATTTGATGTAGGTGCCAAGCCTGAGGTAGCCAATGACGAGCAGCAAGACGCCGGCCATCATCGTCGCCAGCAGCAACCCGTCGACGCCGACCCGTGCCACGGTTGTCGCCATCAGCACGATAAAGGCGCCCGCCGGCCCGCCGATCTGGAAACGGCTGCCGCCCAGAGCCGAGACGAGGAAACCGCCAATGATGGAAGTGTAGAGCCCGCGCTCCGGAGACACGCCCGATGCGATCGCGATCGCCATCGACAGCGGCAGCGCCACGATGGCCACGGTCAGTCCGGCGATGGCATCGGCCTTGAAGTGCTCTGATGTGTAGCCTTCGCGCAGCACCGTCGCCAGCTTCGGCGTGAACAGTTCGGAAAATGTCGGCTGCGCCGGTTGATGAATTGCCTGCCGGGTTCGATGCATGGACTGCCTTCCGCTCCTGATGCATGCCGCCAAAGTGCACAGCGGCCGCGCATAAAACCAAGCAGGCGGCGGGATCGTCGGCAGGACTGTCGGCGGTCGCCGTCGCGACTCTATTTCGGCTCAGCCTGGCGGGTTCTGCGGCACGACCGGCTTGAGGCGCACCCCCCTGCCGCCGCGCTCGCTGGCCTGGTTCTCGCCGATCAGCTCCACGCCGGCCCGGTCGAGGGCCTGGATGACCTTCATCAGCGTATCGACCACGCCCCTGACCACGCCGTCGCTCGCTTCCATGCGCTGAATGGTTGGAAGCGAAACCCCGGCGCGCTCGGCGAGCGTCTTCTGATCGATGCCGGCCAGAGCCCTTGCGGCGCGCATCTGCGCGGCAGTGATCATCGGCTAAAAACCCCCGTCTGAGTCTGCATTCCATGTATAATACCATCATTGTGATGGATCAAGCATCATCATGCACATGTCAGACATGTGCACACCAGGCCGTTTGCATCTTGGCGAGCCTGCGCGCCCGCTGGGCCAGCACGCCCCAGCCGCCGCAACTTAGAGGAGAATTGGCGCAGCGTCGTTCGGAACGGGCGGTTCAGGCGCCGGCGGTCTGCCCGCGCCATCGCTGGAACGCCCATGCGACCAGCCAGCACAGCATCGCCCAGGCGAAGCCGGCGCACCAGCCGGCCAGCACGTCCGATGGCCAATGAACGCCGAGATAGACGCGGCTGATGCCGACGAGCAGTGCTGTCAGCACGGCAAGTGCCAGCACATAGATCTTGGTCGTTCGCCCAGGCAGGAAACGCGACGCCATGCTGCCCAGCGTCAAATATGTCACCGCCGACAGCATCGCATGGCCGCTTGGAAACGAAAGCGTCGCCACGTCGGCGAGATGCGAGACCAGGTCGGGGCGCGGCCGATCGATTCCTAGCTTCAGCGTGCTCGACAGGGCCTGCCCGCCCGCCACCGCGACGAAGACCAGAAACGCTGCTCCCGGCTTGTGGATCAGCAGCAGATAGACGATCACCGCCACTGTGATCAGCCCGAGCACGATGGCGCTGCCGAGGCTGGTAATGTCGCGCATCGCCCCTTCCAGCCATAGCGGTCCGATCGGATTGTCGGGCTGGCCCGCTTCACGGAAGGCGAGCATAATTTCCGTGTCGAAGGCGTGCGGCGTGGTGTCCCGCGCCACCTCCATCAGTTCCTCGAACCCCCACAGCCCGCCAGCGATGACCAGTCCGGCCAAAAGCACCGGGAATTCGATCCAGTTGAGCAGCTTGTTTGCGGTATTCTTCATCGGGCCAATCGTCTTACAGCGCCGCGCGTCCTTTTGGACGCGCAAAGGACGCTGTAGCACTTTGATTTGGCGCATGATCCTTTCCGAAATCGTTTCCGATTTTCGGGGTCATGCGCAACTACAGTTTTTGCAGATAGGGTCCGAGCGTGATCAGCGCCACCGCTGCGACGGCGAGCACGATGCCGGTCGCCTGCAACGAATTGACGCGCTCGCCGAAGAACACCAGTGCCACCACGTTCACCGACACCAGTTGGATCACCGCCGACAGGCTGAACGACACCGACATGCCGAATTCACGGATCAGCCTCAGCATGATCAGATTGCCCGCTGAATAGAGCGCCAGAGTCAGAACGATCTTGCCGAGGCTCGGCGCCAGCCCCCATTGCTTGGCCGCCGTCGCCGCCAGCAGGAAGATCACCGTCGAAATGCCGAGCTGCCCCAGTCCCCAGAAACTCACTTTTTTGTTCCTCCCGACGCAGTGCTTCCGCGCCTGCCGCAGATCTTGTTTCGGAAGCGTCGGTCGCGGTCAAGCGGCCTGATCAAAGACATGAAATCGGGCTGGAAATTGGTCGGCAACGTCATCAAACTGTGATCTGCTGGCGATACGCGGTCAGTCAAGCAACACGCTCCAGCCATCCCAAAGAGCCAGAGGCACGCCCCCATGACTGAACATCGCCCCGACGCCCATTTCCGCACCAGCCTGCTCGAGGAAAACGATGGGCCAGGAACCAATCCCACTGACAACCAGACGATGGGCGAAATCATCGCCGCGCGATTCTCGCGCCGTGGTTTTCTGCAGGGATCGCTCGCGGCAACCGCCATCGCCGCCACCGTCAGCCCGCTCGCGCTGATCCTCGCCGACGATGCCCGCGCCGGCGGCGGCTCGGTCTTCAGTTTCGACGAGGTCGAGGCAGGCGTCGACGACAAGCACCATGTCGCTGCCGGCTACGACGCCAACGTGCTGTTGCGCTGGGGCGATCCGCTGTTTGCCGATTCGCCGGAATTTGATCCGACAAAACAGTCGGCGCAGGCCCAGGAAAGACAGTTTGGCTACAACAACGACTATGTCGGCTATCTCCCGATAGACGGCTCGGCCGAGCACGGCCTGCTGGTGGTCAACCACGAGTACACCAATCCGCATCTGATGTTCCCGGGCCTTGTCAGCATCGTCGATGGCGAGGCCAAGCAGGCCCCACTGAGCAAGGAACAGGTCGATATCGAGATAGCCGCGCACGGCGGCACCATCGTCGAAATTCGCAAGGTATCAGGCAAATGGCAGGTGGTGCGCGACGGCAAGCTCAATCGCCGCATCACCGCCAACACCGAGATGGCGCTGTCCGGCCCCGTCGCCGGCCACGACCGGGTCAAGACCAGTGCCGATCCGACCGGCACGAAGGTCTTCGGCAGCGTCAACAATTGTGCCGGCGGCGTCACGCCCTGGGGCACCTACATCATGGCCGAGGAAAACATACACGGCTATTTCTCGGGCGAGCTGCAGGAAGGTCACAAGGAAGCCGCCAACTACAAGCGCCTGGGGATTCCCGACGGCTCCTATGAATGGGCTGCGCATTACGACCGCTTCGATATCGGCAAGGAGCCGAACGAGCCGAATCGCTTCGGCTGGATCGTTGAGGTCGACGTCAACGATCCGACCTCGGTGCCGCGGAAGCGCACTGCCATGGGCCGTTTCAAGCATGAGGGCGCTGAATCGATCGTCGCCAAGGATGGCCGTGTGGTGTTCTACCAAGGTGACGACGAGCGTTTCGACTATGTCTACAAATTCGTCACGGCCGGCAAGTTCAACGCCGAGGACCGCGCCGCCAACATGGATCTTCTCGACGACGGCACGCTCTACGTCGCCAAATTCGCCGAGGACGGTACCCTGGAATGGCTGCCGCTGGTTCACGGCCAGGATCCGTTGACCGCCGAGAACGGCTTTGCCAGCCAGGCCGACGTGCTGATCGGGACAAGGCTTGCCGCCGATCTTCTCGGCGCCACCAAGATGGACCGCCCCGAGGATATTCAGCCCCACCCGACGACCGGCAAGGTCTACGTCATGCTGACCAACAATTCGAAGCGCAAGACGGAGCAGGTCGACGCTGCCAACCCGCGCGCCGAAAACGCCTTCGGCCACATCGTCGAGATTGTTGAGGACGGTGGCGATTTCACTGCCACCAAGGGCAAGTGGGAAATCATGTTGAAATGCGGCGATCCCTCGGTGGCCGAAGTCGGCGCTACTTTCTCGACTGCAACGACCGCCAATGGCTGGTTCGGCATGCCGGACAATTGCGCCATCGATGCGGCCGGCCGGCTCTGGGTCTCGACCGATGGCCAGGGCCCGAAGGCGACCGGCCGCACCGATGGCCTGTGGGCGGTCGACACCGAAGGCGAGGCGCGGGCGACCTCGAAGCTGTTCTTCCGCGTGCCGATCGGCGCCGAACTCTGCGGCCCGCTGTTCACGCCCGACGACCAGACCGCCTTCGTCGCGGTCCAGCATCCTGCCGATGGCGGCGAGGACTGGGAGGCTTTTGGCCGTCCCTCCTACTATGAGGACCTATCGACCCGCTGGCCTGACTTCAAGCCCGATATGCCGGTGCGGCCGTCGGTCGTCGCCATCACCAAACAGGGCGGTGGCAAAATCGCGGTCTGAATCACTGCAAGGCGCTAGCAGCGCCAAGGAAGGATTTCGTCGATACGAAATCCTTCCTTTTCCTGATGCGCGGGAATGCGCCTGATGGGCTCATTCGGCGCGCTGAACCACGGCCACGTTCATCATGCTTCTCAACCTGAAGCCAATGGACTCGTATAATCCGATGGCCGTGGTGTTGCTGGCAAAGGCGTGGAGATAGGGAACTTCGCCGCGCGCCGCTATCCGGTTTGCCACGAACAGCGACAGCAGCCTGCCCAGGCCACCGCCTCGAAATTCCGGATGTGAGCACACCCCGCTAAGTTCGGTATAGCCGGGTTGCTTCATGCGTTCGCCGGCCATCGCCGCAAGTCGGCCCTCGATCTTCACACCCCAAAAATCGCCGAGGCTCAAGGCTTCGAGCGTGAATGGGCCGGGCTTGGTCACCAATGCCAAGGCGAGCATCTCAGCTGCATCGTCCCGCGTCAGACGTTGCACGCGCTCGTCGGAGACCATCTGCAATGGCCGCTCGGCAATCATCTGAACCCCGGGCGCGGTCGAAGTCGCCGAAAGTTCCGCGGGCAGAGCAATGGCGTCCACCTGAAGCAGGATCGCACTCTCGCCTGGGGAGACAAGTTTTCCGAGCGCCTGCAGGCTTTCCGCATCGTCCGCGGCACTGGCAGCGAAGGGAGCTATCGAGGGCCGATACCGCATGGCGAGGTCGTCACCTTGCGCGAAGGCGTGGTGTCGCGTCCGAAGCGCGCTCCACACGGGACGGTCAAGCAGGTGTTTCATTGCGCGGCACCTTCCGGCTTCTTTACACGACGGTCGAGAGGCGCCGCGGCGAGGCCGTCCTCGATGGCGGCCAGCTGATCAAGAAGCGGCCCAGAAAGATCCGCGCACAGATCCGCGACGGCATTCTCGATGCGCGGCCAGACGTCGTGCTTTGCAATATCGACCAGCCGCTGGCCGTGCAGGGTAAGGCAGACAATCCTGCGCCGCTGGTCATCATCCGATGGACTGACCTCGACCAGTCCCAATTCGGCCAGAAGCGACACGCTCCGCGTTACACCTGGCTGCGCGACCCCGAGGGATTGCGCCAGTTCCCCGACTGGCAGCGGGCCCAGCCTGTCGAGCGCAGCCAGCAGCGGGTATTGGCTCGACTGAACCGGCACATCGAGGCAGTCGAGCAGGCGCTGCGTATCCGCCTGCAATTGCTCGCCAATACGCTTCAGCCTGCTGCCCAGGCACAGGAAGCCAAGGGACCTTATGACGTCTTCCATAATCAACCTGCCAGGCAATTGATAACATGATATATAACGTTATATGGAAATCAAGCGCCGCCATCGCACGGCCGCTTTCAAGCGTCGTCACCAGATTTGGTCGTCTTGGGTCGGGAAAATCGCTCGGATGCTGGCGCTGCGTCGCCTGGGCAAGCCGTTCAGTCAGTTCCGCAGCCGGTAGCCGGTCCTGAAAATCCACGCGACGATCGCTATGCAGATAAGCAGGAAAACCACGGTCATGCCGAGGCTGATGCCGATCGAGACGTCGGACTTGCCGTAGAAACTCCAACGAAAGCCGCTGACCAGATAAAGGACAGGGTTGAACAGCGTCACCGTGCGCCAGGTGCCGGGCAGCATGTCGATCGAATAGAAGCTGCCGCCAAGGAAGGTAAGCGGCGTGATGATCAGCAGCGGCACCAGCTGCAGCTGCTCGAAGCTCTTCGCCCAGATGCCGATGATGAACCCGAACAGGCTGAAGGTCACCGACGTCAGCACCAGGAAGGAGAGCATCCAGAACGGATGCTCGATGGTCAGCGGCACGAACAGCGACGCGGTCCCCAGGATGATCAGGCCGAGTATGATCGACTTGGTCGCCGCACCCCCGACATAAGCGATGATGATCTCCAGATAGGACACCGGCGCCGACAGCAGCTCGTAGATCGAGCCGACGAATTTCGGGAAATAGATGGCGAAGGAGGCGTTGGAGATCGACTGCGTCAGCAGCGACAGCATGATCAGCCCCGGCACGATAAAGGCGCCGTAGCTGATGCCGTCGATCTCGGTGATGCGCGAGCCGATGGCCGAGCCGAAGACGACGAAATAGAGCGATGTCGAGATGACCGGCGAGACGATGCTCTGCAGCACGGTCCGAAAGGCGCGCGCCATTTCCATCTTGTAGATCGCCCAGACGGCTCGCAGGTTCATGCGCCCTTCCTCACCAGATTGACGAAGATCTCCTCGAGCGAGCTGTTTTGCGTGTCGATATCGCGGAACTGGATGCCGGCCCTCTCAAGGTCGCGGAGCAGCGAGGCGACGCCCGGCCGCTCGCTCTGGTTGTCATAGGTGTAAGTCAGTCGATCACCGTCCGGCGAAAGCTCCAAAGCGTAGCGCGACAATTTCTCGGGTATGGTGGCGAGCGGGCTGCGCAATTCCAGCAACAGCCGTTTGCGGCCGAGTGTGCGCATCAGTTGCACCTTGTCCTCAACCAGCACGATCTCACCGCGATTGATGACGCCGACGCGGTCCGCCATCGCCTCGGCCTCCTCGATATAGTGCGTGGTCAGGATGATGGTGACGCCATCCTCGCGCAGCCGGCGCACCATCGCCCACATGTCCTGACGCAGCTCGACGTCGACGCCTGCTGTCGGCTCGTCGAGGAACAGCACCCTCGGTTCGTGCGACAGCGCCTTGGCGATCATCAGCCGCCGCTTCATGCCGCCGGACAGGGTGATCGCCTTGGCGTCCTTCTTGTCCCACAACGACAGGTCGCGCAGCACTTTCTCGACGAAGGCGTGGTTGGCCGGCTTGCCGAACAGGCCGCGGCTGTAGTTGACCGTCGCCCACACGCTCTCGAACGCGTCGATGGTCAGTTCCTGCGGCACCAGCCCGATGAGGCTGCGTGCGGCGCGATAATCCCGGCTGATGTCGTGGCCGTCGACGCTGACTGTGCCCGACGAGCGGTTGACGATACCGCAGACGATCGAGATCAGCGTCGTCTTGCCGGCGCCGTTCGGCCCGAGCAGCGCAAAAATCTCGCCGCGCTCGATATCGAGGTTGATCTCCTTCAGCGCTTTGAAACCGGTGGCGTAGGTCTTGGTGACCCCGGAAATGGCAATGATCGATGGCATGGCTGAAAAACGGCTGCTTGAAAGGAGGTCTGTTGATTTTAGTCCGCTGAATGTCGGTGCGCGCGGCCGGAAGTCAATGGCACTCCTGACATTCTGGACATCGGCGCATCCACCGCTGCCGCAGTCCTGCGGCGTTCCGCCTCGCGTGACGCCACGCCGCTTTGACCGCCTGGCGCATCCGGCCTATCTTCCCTGACATAGCAGCAGCCGGAGCCCGCCATGGACCCGCTCATCCTTTCGCGCATCCAGTTCGGCGCCAACATCTCGTTCCATATCCTGTTTCCGGCTATCACCATCGCGCTTGGCTGGATGCTGCTGTTCTTCAAGCTTCGCTACAACGCCACCGGCGATACCGCCTGGATGCGCGCCTATTTCACCTGGGTGAAGGTGTTCGCGCTGTCCTTCGCTATGGGCGTGGTTTCGGGCGTCACCATGAGCTTCCAGTTCGGCACCAACTGGCCGGGTTACATGGAGACCGTCGGCAACATCGCCGGCCCGCTGCTCGCCTATGAGATACTCACCGCCTTCTTCCTCGAGGCGGCGTTCCTCGGCATCATGCTGTTCGGTTTCCGCCGCGTCTCCAACCGCATCCACACGCTGGCAACCGTGCTGGTGGCCGGCGGCACCACCCTGTCCGCCTTCTGGATCATCGCGCTCAATTCATGGATGCAGACGCCGGTCGGCTTCGAGATGCGCGACGGCGTAGCCCACGCTACCGACTGGTGGGCGATCGTCTTCAACCCGTCCATGCCCTACCGGCTCGTCCACATGCTGCTTGCCTCCGGCCTGACGGTTTCGTTCCTGATCGCCGGCCTGTCGGCGCTGCGCTATCTCTATGGCGACCGTTCGGAATCGATGTGGAAGGCCTTGCGCACCGGTGTTTTCACCGCGGCGATCCTGATCCCCATCCAGATCTTCGCCGGCGACCAGCATGGCCTCAACACGCTCGAGCATCAGCCGCAGAAGGTCGCCGCCATGGAGGCCAACTGGAACACCGGCCCCAACGTGCCGCTGGTCCTTTTCGCGCTTCCCGACGAGGCGGCAAGGGAGAACAAATACGAGATCACCATCCCCGATGGCGCCAGCCTCATCCTCAGGCACAGCGCCAGCGGCGTCGTGCCGGGGCTGAACGACTATGCCGGCAACCACCCGCCGGTGTTCCCGGTGTTCTGGGCTTTTCGCATCATGGTCGGCACCGGCGTCCTGATGCTCGTCGTCTCCTGGTCGGCCGCCTTTTTCCTCAAGCGCCGGCACAGCCTGCCGAGACCGCTGGCGCTGGTGATGGTGCCGATGGCGCTGTCCGGCTGGCTGGCGACACTGGCCGGCTGGTACACCACCGAGATCGGGCGCCAACCGTGGCTGGTAACCGGCGTGCTGAAAGCTGTCGATGCCGTCGGCCCGGTCGCCGGCAGCCAGGTCGCGCTATCGCTTGCGGTCTATCTTATCCTCTATGCGCTGCTTCTGATCGCCTATCTCGGCGTGCTGGTCTATCTGGCGCTGAAGGCGGCGAAGGACGGCGATGCCTCGCCGCTGCCGGGCTTTCTCGACGCGCCGCTGTCGCAGCCGGCGGCGAAATAGGAGAACGGCGATGACCCTCGACTGGCCGACATTGCTCCCCCTCATCTTCGCCGGCCTGATGGGCCTTGCCATCCTGATCTACGTCATCCTCGACGGCTTTGACCTCGGTATCGGCATCCTGTTCGCAGCGGCCGGAGACGCCGAGCAGGACACGATGATCGCCGCAATAGGCCCGTTCTGGGACGCCAACGAGACCTGGCTGGTGCTGGCCGTCGGCCTGCTGCTGGTCGCCTTCCCGCTGGCGCACGGCACCATCCTCACCGCGCTCTACATTCCGGTCTTCCTGCTCCTTGTCGGCCTGATCCTGCGCGGCGTTGCCTTCGATTTCCGGGCCAAGGTGCCGGCCGGTCACAAGCATCGCTGGAACCGCATCTTCTTTCTGGGCTCGGTCATCGCATCGCTGGCGCAGGGCTACATGCTGGGGACCTATGTGCTGGGCCTTGATGTCGGCCTCGGCGGCATGGCCTTCGGCGCGCTGGTGGCGCTCTGCCTTGCCGCCGCCTACGCGGCGATGGGCGCAGCCTGGGTCATCTACAAGACGGAAGGCGAATTGCAGAAGAAGGCGGTGCTATGGCTGCGCCGGGCGCTGGTGCTGACCGCGCTCGGCATGGTCGCCGTCTCGCTGGCCACGCCGCTCGCCAGTCCGCGCATCTTCGACAAATGGTTCGTCTGGCCGGCCATGCTCTATTTGTCGCCGCTGCCGGTCCTGTCGGCGGTGCTGTTCGCATGGCTGTGGCGGCAGACCTTCCATCTGCCTAACGCCGGCGACCGCCATGCGCTGACGCCGTTCTTGACGCTGGCCGCCATCTTCACGCTGGGCTTTGCCGGCCTCGCCTGGTCGTTCTATCCCTTCGTCGTGCCCGACAGGCTGACCATCTGGCAGGCGGCGTCCGCGCCGGAAAGCCTCGCCATCATCCTGGCCGGCACGGTGGTGGTGCTGCCGATCATCATTTTCTATTCGTTTTATGCCTACCGCGTCTTCGGCGGCAAGGCGACGGATCTGAGCTACGACTGACTGGCAAACCGCCGAACTGCACAATATTTAGGCAGTCGATTGCTCGGGCGGCAGCGGCTCGTGAAGACTGCCTTGCCAATCCCACCTTGCCAATTCCGCCGGGAAAGTCCGATTCGCAGCGATTTCGATGGTTTGGCATGTCTGTTGCTTTGCCCTGGCGACCAATTGGTTTTGTCCAGTCAAAGGGAAAGATAATGAACCGTCGCAATGTCTGCATGCTGGCCTTCTCCGCCGCCGTTGGAATGGCCATGGCTTCGTTTCCGCAGGCGCGGGCCGACGCCTTGAGCGACATCGCGGCGCGCGGCACCGTCCGCATCGCCGTTCCACAGGATTTCCCGCCCTTCGGCAGTGTCGGCGCCGACATGACGCCACAAGGCTACGACGTCGACATCGCCAATCTGATTGGCGAAAAGCTCGGCGCCACGGTCGAGATCGTCCCGGTCACCAGCGCCAACCGCATTCCCTATCTCCAGACCAACAAAGTCGACCTGGTCATTTCCAGCCTCGGCAAGAATCCCGATCGCGAGAAGGTCATCGACTTTTCCGAAGCCTATGCTCCGTTCTACAACGGCGTGTTCGCTCCGGCAGACGTCGCCGTCGCAAAAGCGGAAGACCTCGCCGGCAAGACCGTTGGCGTCACCCGCGGCGCGATCGAAGATCTCGAACTGACCAAGGTTGTGCCCGCGAGCGTCGAGATCAAGCGCTACGAGGACAATAACGGCACTATTTCGGCTTTCCTTTCGGGCCAGGTCGAGGTGATCGCGACCGGGAATGTCGTCGCCGCCGCCATCCTCGAAAAGAACCCGCCCAAGCGGCCGGAGCTCAAGTTCCTGATCAAGAACTCGCCTTGCTACATCGGCATGAACAAGGAGCAGCCGGCGTTGATGGCCAAGATCAACGGGATCATCGCCGCCGCCAGGTCCGATGGCGCCCTCAACGCCATTTCGCAAAAATGGCTGAAGGTGGACCTGCCGGCTGAGCTGTGATCGCCGCCCGCCGCGTGTGGCTGAGGTCGGATAGCAAGTCATGACCTATCAGTTCGATTTCAGCTGGCTGATCGGATCTCTGCCGGTGCTGCTCAAGGGCATCCGGATCACCGTGCAGCTTATCCTGATCGGCGCGGTGTTCGGCGTGGCATTGGGCATTGCCTGCGCCTGGGTCCGGGCGCTGGGGCCGAAATGGCTAAAACCCGTCGTTGCGACCTATGTCGAGCTGATCCGCAACACGCCCTTCCTCATCCAGCTGTTCTTCATTTTCTTCGGCCTGCCGTCGCTTGGCATCAGGATGTCGGAGCTGACCGCCGCCAACCTCGCCATGATCGTCAATCTCGGCGCTTACAGCTGCGAGATCATCCGCGCCGGCATCCAGGCCACGCCGCGCGGCCAGTTCGAGGCCGGCGCCAGCCTCGCCATGACCCAGTTCCAGACCTTCTGGCACGTGGTTCTGGTCCCGGCGCTGCAGCGCATCTGGCCTGCGCTGTCGTCGCAGATCGTCATCGTCATGCTGGGTTCGGCCGTCGTTTCGCAGATTGCCGCTGAGGACCTGACCTTCGCCGCCAACTTTATCCAGTCGCGCAATTTCAGGGCCTTCGAAACCTACATCGTCTCCACCTTGATCTACCTGGCGCTCGCCATCCTGCTGCGCCAGCTGCTGGCCGGCCTGGGCGGGATGCTGTTCCCGAGGAAGGCGTCGCGATGAGACAGGCGCCATGACCGAATTCAGCTTGTGGGACATCCTGCGCAACCTGCTTCTGGCCGCCCGCTGGACCGTTGTCCTCTCGCTGGTCTCCTTCATCGGTGGCGGCATCGTCGGCGCGGCCCTGCTTTTCTTGCGCATCGGCGGCCGGCGTGGGATGCAGTTTCTGTCACGCGGCTACATCCAGCTGTTTCAGGGCACGCCGCTGCTGATGCAGCTCTTTCTGGCTTTCTTCGGGCTTGGCCTGTTTGGCATCGACGTTCCCGCCTGGCTTGCCGCCTGTGTCGCGCTCATCCTGTGGACCGCAGCCTTCCTCGCCGAAATCTGGCGTGGCTGCGTCGAGAGCATTGCCAAGGGCCAATGGGAGGCGTCAGCCAGCCTCGGCATGGGTTATCTCCAGCAGATGCGCTACGTCATCCTGCCGCAGGCACTGAAAGTGGCGCTGCCGCCGACCGTCGGCTTTTCGGTGCAGGTGGTGAAGGGCACCGCGCTCACCTCGATCATCGGCTTCGTCGAACTGTCGAAGGCCGGTTCGATCGTCACCAACGCCACGTTCCAGCCGTTCACCGTCTATGGCCTGGTCGCGCTCATCTACTTTGCTTTGTGCTGGCCGCTGTCGAAATCCAGCCAGCTCCTGGAAAGGAAGCTCAATGTCGCTCATCGCAATCACTGAGGTGAAGAAGCGCTTCGGCGACAACGAGGTGCTGAAGGGGATTTCCATCGACGTCGCGCCGGGCGAGGTCGTCGCCATCATCGGCAAGAGCGGTTCGGGCAAGTCGACGCTGCTGCGCTGCATCAACGGGCTCGAGACCATCGATGAAGGCTCGATCGTCGTCGCCGGCGCCCAGTTCCTGCCCGACGAGGTGCATCTCAAGGCGCTGCGCCTGAAGGTCGGCATGATTTTTCAGCAATTCAACCTGTTTCCGCATCTCACCGCCGGCGGCAATGTCATGCTGTCGCAGATGGTGGTGAAGAAGACGCCGAAGAAGGACGCCGAGGCGGTCGCGCGAAAAATGCTCGACCGCGTCGGTCTCGCCCACAAGTTCGATGCGTTGCCGGACGAATTGTCCGGCGGCCAGCAGCAGCGCGTGGCGATCGCCCGGGCGCTCGCCATGCAGCCCATCGCGCTGCTATGCGACGAGATCACCTCGGCGCTCGATCCCGAGCTCGTCGCCGAAGTGCTGGCCGTCGTCAAGGAATTGGCGGCGGAAGGCATGACGCTGGTGATGGTCACCCACGAGATGCGCTTTGCCCGCGACGTCTGCTCGCGCGTCGTCTTCATGCATCAGGGCCGCGTCCACGAGATCGGCGCCCCCGAGGACGTTTTTTCCAATCCCAGGACGCCGGAGCTCCGGCAGTTTCTGGGCGTGCAATAAGCTGTGTTGATATTCAGCCGGCCTGCAACCGGCGCTACTCGCGTACCCGAAAGTACGCTCCGTTCCGGTTCTCGGAATCCACCATTTTCGGCGCGGCCTGACCTGGTACCTCACCACACCTGACGCCGACATGCGTCCATTAGGACGCACCAGGTACACTGGCAAAAGATCAGCTCTTGTTGCCGGCCAGCACCAGCACCGGCTTGTCGCTGTAGAGGTCTGGGAATAGCGTCTTCAAATTCTCGACCTTGGGCAGGTCGTTGTAGACGATGTAGGGATAGGTCGGGTTCAGCGTCAAAAAGTCCTGGTGGTAGTCCTCGGCCGGATAGAATTTTTTCCCCGTCTCCAGCGTGGTCACGATCGGCTTCGGAAACACCTTGGCCTTGTCGAGCTGGGCGATATAGCTCTCGGCGATCTTCTTCTGCGCGTCGCTTTCGGCAAAGATCGTCGAACGGTATTGCGGGCCGCGGTCCGGACCCTGGTAGTTCAGCTGCGTCGGGTTGTGCGCGACCGAGAAATACACCTGCAGCAGCTGGCCGTAACTGACTTTGGACGGCTCGTAGATGATCTCGACGGCCTCGGCATGCCCGGTCCGGCCGGTGCCGACCGTCTCGTAGACGGCGGTGTCCTTGTCGCCGCCGGCATAGCCGGAGACGGCGCTGGTCACGCCCTTGACGTGCTGGAACACGCCTTGCACGCCCCAGAAGCAGCCGCCGGCGAAGATCGCCCTGGCGGTGCCGGCGGCGGGTTTTTCGTCCATCGCCGGTGGCGGGATCACCATCGCCGCCTCGGCCGAGATCGCCGGCGTCTGCCACAAGGCGGCGCCAGCCGCCGCGAGCATCAGCGCCGCAAGCGCGCCCCAGGCGACGTTGGTCAATCGTTTCGCGGCGGTTCTTTCAATGCCGGCCATCTCTGATCTCTCCTGCATGAGGTTTTCGACTATACGACAGATAGGTTCGTCGCGGTTTCACATTGCCGTGCGGGCGTGTGCGTCGGCCGGCCCGACCCCGTTCCGGACGTGGCCTACTTGGCCGTGCCCATTGCGTCGCAGGTCTTGGTCGCCTCGTCCTTCTTCATCGCGTCGGTTTCCATGGCAGCCTTGTCTATGCAGCCCTTCAGCTTTTCGACCGCCATCGGATCCGCGGGCTTCATCGCATCGGTCGCCGGCTTCATGGCGTCAGTCGTCATCGCATCGGCCGGCTTCATCGCATCTTCGGCGCGCGCAATGCCGCCGGCAAAAATCGCCGTCGAGCAAAGCGCCAAGGCAAGTGCCGGCAAGGTCAGGCGGTTGGTCATATGTGGTCTCCAAGAGTTGGTGATGCGCCGAAATGGCATTACACATCAGCTCTTCGCCACCGCCTGGGTCTTCGTTACAGCCATCACCGCTTCGTGATCGCCCACCTCCGCTCATCCTCGAATTGGCCCACAAATAAAAACGCCGCCCGGTGGCAGGCGGCGTTATGAATGCTTTGCTTCGACAAGGTCGAGCGTTGCGCCGTTTCCCGTCCAGCTACTGCGTAAGCACTGTTTGCGAAGCCCGTTGATTGAAGTCGCATTTGCCGGTCACGGTGTAGAAGAAGTCGGCGTTGGACACCGGAGCCGGGACGGGATTTCCGCCGTCCTCCCAGGCCTGCTGGCTGGATTGGCCGCATGGCACTGCAGTGAAGATGTCCACCTTCTCGCCGTTCGCGATCTCGACGCCGTCGATGTACAGCCGGTTCGATGTCGCCGAATCGTTGGATCTGAGCACGGGTGGCTTGGGCGGATTTGCTCTTGCGGCATCCGGCACATCCATCTGCAGAAACAGTGAATCCATAAGGCTGACATCGATCACCGCGCCGGCGCCGTTCGCCGGGTACATGGTGTTGGTGCAGGTGGTCAGGTATTTCTTGTTGCCGCTAACCTGTGTGATCGCCCCGGTTGGCAGGTTGTTGAAATTCTGCACCGTCTTGGTCGTGCATTTTTGTTCCTGGACCTTCGTCTCCGTCGCTCCATTGACCGTATACACTGTCGACGTGCCGTAGCCTTTCGGATCACCAAAATTGTTATAGACATAGGTGATCTTCATCAACGGGTTGACCGCCGTCTCGGTGAATTTCGTGCCGAAGAGCGACACCGTCTTGTTCCAATGGCCCGACACCTTTTGGACCTTGAACGTGGTCTGCACCAGTGCCGGCCTCTTGCGCACCGCCGAAGCGACGCCGATCTGCACGGTATCGACGCGGGCGATCTGCATGAAGTTCGTCGGCATGGCAAAGCTGGCCGAAGCATTGATGCTGGCGGTGCCGTCGGCGGCGACGACGAAGCCGTCGAGCTTGGCAGTGCCTTGCCCGCTATTGGCCGCAAACGACTCCTGCAGCTTTACCTGACGGTCCGCCAATGACGTGCTTGTCGGCAGCGTGGTGATCGCCAGGGTCGCGGCATCGAGCGCATTCTGCATCGAGCCCTTGGTCGCAATGGCCGCGTTATAGTCGACCGAGAGGCCCAGAGCGGCACACATCGGGATAAGCATGATGGCGAGTATCGGCGCTAGGGAGCCGCTCTCGGAACTGAGAAAATGGCTTCCGGACAGTGGCATTTCGCGTTCCCCAAACGGTAAAAGGTGACGGCCTATTACGCAGGGCGCGAATTATGCCCCAATCTGATGTAGCAAAGTTTAACGACGTTGCGATCGCTGCCGGCTCATGCGGGGCGCCCGGCCGCTTGCCCGGGCAAGCTGCCCCTGCTAAAGCGCCCGACATGACCACGCCGATCAAGAACATCCGCAATTTCTCCATCGTCGCCCATATCGACCATGGCAAATCCACGCTTGCCGACCGGCTGATCCAGCTGACCGGCGGGCTGGAGCTGCGCGACATGAAGGAGCAGGTGCTGGACTCGATGGACATCGAGCGCGAGCGCGGCATCACTATCAAGGCGCAGACGGTGCGGTTGAAGTACCGCGCCAACAATGGCGAGGATTTTATCCTCAACCTGATCGACACGCCGGGGCATGTCGACTTCGCCTACGAAGTTTCGCGGTCGCTGGCCGCCTGCGAAGGCTCGCTGCTGGTCGTCGACGCCTCTCAAGGGGTCGAGGCGCAGACGCTGGCCAATGTCTACCAGGCCATCGACAACAACCACGAGATCGTCGTGGTGCTGAACAAGGTCGACCTGCCGGCGGCCGAGCCGGAGCGGATCCGCGAGCAGGTCGAGGAGGTGATCGGCATCGACGCCTCCAACGCCGTGCTGATCTCGGCCAAGACCGGCCTCGGCATTCCCGACGTGCTGGAGGCGATCGTCAACGATTTGCCGCCGCCGCGCGAGGGCGACATCACAGCACCGCTGAAGGCGATGCTGGTCGACAGCTGGTACGACGCCTATCTCGGCGTCATCGTGCTGGTCCGCATCATCGACGGCGTGCTGAAGAAGGGCCAGACCATCCGCATGATGGGCACCGGCGCCAAGTACCTGGTCGAGCGCACCGGCGTCTTCACCCCCGCCCGCATTAATGTCGATGAGCTCGGCCCCGGCGAGTTCGGTTTCTTCACCGGCTCGATCAAGGAAGTCGCCGACACCCGCGTCGGCGACACCATCACCGAGGACAAGCGCCAGACGGCGCAGGCCCTGCCCGGCTTCAAGCCGGCGCAGCCGGTGGTGTTCTGCGGCCTGTTCCCGGTCGACGCCGCCGATTTCGAGGATCTGCGCGCCGCAGTCGGCAAGCTGCGCCTCAACGACGCTTCCTTTTCCTATGAGATGGAAACCAGCGCCGCGCTCGGCTTCGGCTATCGCTGCGGCTTCCTTGGCCTGCTACATCTCGAAATCATCCAGGAGCGGCTGGAGCGCGAGTTCAACCTCGACCTCATCGCCACCGCGCCCTCGGTTGTCTACCGGCTGCTGTTGAACGACGGCACGACGAAGGAATTGCACAACCCCGCCGACATGCCCGACGTGGTCAAGATCCAGGCCATCGAGGAGCCGTGGATCCGCGCCACCATCCTCACCCCCGACGAGTATCTCGGCGGCATCCTAAAACTCTGCCAGGACCGGCGCGGCATCCAGGCCGACCTGTCCTATGTCGGCAAGCGCGCCATGCTCACCTACGATTTGCCGCTCAACGAGGTCGTCTTCGACTTCTACGACCGGCTGAAGTCGATCTCCAAAGGCTACGCCTCGTTCGACTATCACCTCACCGACTACAAGGAAGGCGACCTGGTCAAGATGTCGATCCTGGTCAATGAGGAGCCGGTCGACGCGCTGTCGATGCTGGTCCACCGCACGGCGGCGGAAAAGCGCGGCCGGCAGATGTGCGAGAAGCTGAAGGAGCTGATCCCGAACCATCTGTTCAAGATCCCGATCCAGGCCGCCATCGGCGGCAAGGTCATCGCCCGCGAAACCATCTCGGCGCTGCGCAAGGACGTCACCGCCAAATGCTACGGCGGCGACGTCTCGCGCAAACGCAAGCTGCTCGACAAGCAAAAAGAGGGCAAGAAGCGGATGAGGCAGTTCGGCAAGGTAGATATCCCGCAGGAGGCGTTTATCCAGGCGCTGAAGATGGGCGATTGAGCGCTCCGACCTGCGGCCGGACGCATCGGTGACCACCAATTGAACTCCGGCATGAGCACTACCGGAAGCCGGTGCAGATGAACTGCCACTAGCGATACGAGAAGCGCAAGAAAAAGGCCGGGAGCCTGAATGACTCCCAGCAGTTGGGTTGTTCAGAAGGCGAAGCGGCGATAGCCGCCGCCTATTTATCGGCTACGGAAATGACCGCACACGGATTCGGTGCGGCCAAAGCGGAAGCGCTGGTAAGGATTCACCCAAACCATTTCTTCACCTCTTCAAAGGGTGGGCCTTGAAAAGAGGCGGCGGAGGTGCGATTCTAGGGATGGAGTGGTCCTAGCGTCGCAGTGGCTACCGCCTCTTTCCGACTGCTTGGTCATCTAGAGCCGCCGTCCCGGTGCAAACGGGATTGGCGGCTTTCTAGTAGTCTCCCCTCTGACGCCGATGGCCAGAGCGCGAGGGGCTATAGAGGTCTCATTCGTCGGCATCCTCCGCATCATTTTCTTGCTCGGATTTCCGCTTCGGCCGGTCGTCGGTCGGAAAGCAGAAATCGAGGACGGTACCGAAAGTCAGCATGAACCTGTCGCGCTCGACCTTTGTCCAAGACTGACCTTCTGTTGGGAGGCTGACCAAAAGCCCCGCAAGGGCGGGCGGCAGTGATCCGTCGACAGACGGCGGCTTTCGCTGAGCCTGTATACGTGGCTTCATAGGTTTCGGGGGGGAGAGTTTCCTTGTGGCAGCGGGTCGGTCTCCGTTGGCGCGAGGAGCCGGACGCGATCGCTCCGGCCGCACACCTGCTCCGGCATAAAGACCAATGAATGTCGTCACCATCCGCGCCTGTTGGCCGACAGGAACGTAACTTCGAAATGCGTCCCGGATACGGGTCTCGTCGTCAACGGCAGGATCTATGTACGCGAGGGCATCAGCATAGGCCGCGTTTAACCAGTCGGTCAGACGTGCCTTATATTCCGCTTCTGGCGCAAGCCGCAGTCCCTCAAAAACTGGGGATGGCTTACCACTTTCATCTAGCAAATCCAGCGTCTGAAGTGCTTGAATAGTACGTGGGATAAGGCTTTCCGAGATTCCTGCTCGCCCAAGAACGTCAGCGTCGACAGGCGACGGAAGCCCCTTGTTTCGATGTCGTTCTATAAGGGCCAAGATCGCGGACGCGGGCGCGTATGGCGCTGGTTTGTCTGCTGTAACTGGCATGGGCATATCCCGTTGCGAATCTGCGTTAACAACACTGAACCAACGTATCCTAAAAGTCAACATAGGGTTCAGATACATCTGGTACTTCCGGTACTTAATATAACATATTGAAATAATTAGAAAATTTATCAGCAAGGATTATCGATATCGAAACTAAGCGATCTTCATGCGATCCGAACCAAGGAATTTGTCGACAGCCACGCGGTGGTTGGTTGGATGTTTCGCCATTTCGGAGGCTGGGGGCTGGGGGAGAAGGGCGCCTTCCAACTTGACGCCGTCCCTGCCACCGCCATAGCGTGACGCCTTCAGCGAAGGAGCGCAGCTATGGCAGGCACGGTCGAAGGCGAAAAGATCGATGTCGGCTTTTCCGGCCGGCGCTGCATCCATTCGCGCAATTGCGTGCTGGGCGATCCGGATGTCTTCGTGCCCAACGCGAAGGGCCAGTGGATCCATCCCGAGGCGGCCAGCGTCGAGAAGATCGTGGCGATTGCCGAACGCTGCCCGTCGGGCGCCATCACCTATGTAAGGAAGGATGGCGGGCCGCAGGAAAAGCCGCCGGTGGTCAACACGGTGCGCATCCGGGAAAACGGCCCGCTGGCGCTGCATGCCGAGATCGTGCTCGGCGGCGAAACGTTTTATCGCGCCACGCTGTGCCGCTGCGGCGCTTCGGAGAACAAGCCGTTCTGCGACGGCAGCCACAGCAAATCAGGCTTTGCCGCCACCGGCGAGCCGGCGCTGAAGGACACGCCGGCGCTGGCCGCGCGCAATGGCCCGCTGACGGTGACGCCGACGACCAACGGCCCGCTCAAGCTCGAAGGCAATGTCGAGATCGTCACCGGCACCGGCCACACGGTCGACCGCACGACACGCACCTTCCTCTGCCGCTGCGGCCACTCGGCCAACAAGCCGTTTTGCGACGGCAGCCACAAGCGCGTGGGGTTTGTGGGGTAGCTGGCGCAGCGGCCAAGCGCCAATCTCCCCCCTCGTGGGGGAGATGTCCGGCAGGACAGAGGGGGGCGCCGTAGAGCGCTAATTTCAGCAGCACAATGCCTCACACGCCGTTGCCGCCAAAACATCGCGCAAACGCCAGATCGATGCGCAAGGTCATGACATCAGCCGAGCTGAAGCTCTGGAACGAGCTTCGCGCGCACCGGCTGATGGGGCTTGGCTTCCGCCGACAATTCCCGATCGCCGGCTATATCGTCGACTTCGCTTGCCCAGAAAAGAAACTGATCGTCGAGGTCGACGGCTCCCAGCATGCGCAAGGCGATGCTGTTGCCGGCGATGAGGCAAGGACATTGCGGCTGAAACAGGATGGCTGGACCGTCCTGCGCTTCTGGAATGACGACATTATCCGCGACATCGACAATGTCTGCCAGCATATTGTGATTGCGGCTGGCCAGGGGCATCCGTCCGAATGAACGGCCGGGGCGGGATGTAACCACGGCAAGGCCGGCGGGACAGCGCCCCCCTCTGTCCTGCCGGACATCTCCCCCACAAGGGGGGAGATCGAACTTCATCGTGGCCCAGCGCTCGCGGCTTTATCCGCCGTTCCGTATCGGCTAAGGGGCGGGGACGAAATTCGCCGGACCCGCCAGAATGATCACCAAACCATCGCCCCTGTTCCTCGGCATTGACACCGGCGGCACTTACACCGACGCCGTGCTGTGGTCGGAGGCGGGCGGTCCTAACGGCAAAGTGCTGGCCAAGGCCAAGGCGCTGACGACGCGCCACGACCTCGCCGTCGGCATATCGGGTGCGGTCGACGCGGTGCTGCAGAAAGCAGGCACCGACCCTGCAGCGATAAAACTGGTGTCGATGTCGACGACGCTTGCCACCAACGCGCTGGTCGAGGGCCAAGGCGGCCGCGTCGCGCTGGTGATGATCGGCTTTGCCGAGGGCGACCTTGCCCGCGACGGGCTGAAGGCGGCACTTGGCACGGACCCTGTCGTGTTCTGCCCCGGCGGCCATGATGTCCACGGCAATGCGGCAAAGCTCGACCTGTCCGGGCTAGAGGCTGCGCTGCCGGAACTCGGCGCCTCGGTGTCCGGCTTTGCCGTCTGCGCCTATTTCGCCACCCGCAACCCGGCGCACGAGCTCGCCGCTCGCGACCTGATCCGCGAAAAGACCGGCCTGCCGGTCACCGCCAGCCACGAGCTTTCGGCCAAGCTCGGCGGCCCGCGCCGGGCGCTGACGACGCTGCTCAACGCCAGGCTGATCTCGATGATCGACCGGCTGGTGGCGGCGACGGAGGGCTTTCTTGCCGCGCGCGGCATCGCCGCCCCGCTGATGGTGGTGCGCGGCGACGGCGCGCTGGTTTCGGCCGCCTTCGCCCGCCAGCGGCCGATCGAGACGATTCTTTCAGGCCCGGCCGCCAGCCTTGTCGGCGCTCGCCACATGACCGGCCTCGACAATGCAGTCGTGTCCGACATCGGCGGCACCACCACCGACGTTGCCGTGCTCGACCAGGGCCGTCCCAGGCTTGACCCGGAAGGCGCCACCGTCGGCGGCTTCCGCACCATGGTCGAGGCGGTGGCCATGCGCACCTTTGGGCTCGGCGGCGATTCCGAAGTGGCGCTGGAGGATGGCGCGCTCAACCCAAGAATCCTGCTCGGGCCGCGCCGCCTGGTGCCGCTGGCGCTGGCCGGCATGATGCATGGCGAAGCGGTGACCGTCGAACTGGAACGCCAAATCCGCGCGGCCAACCCCAGCCGCATGGATGGCCGGCTGGCGGTCAGGACTGGCGTGCCGCAGCGGCTGGCTGCCGGCCTGACCGGCGCCGAGGCCAAGCTTTATGAGCTGATCGGCTCGACGCCTCTCGCCGTCGACAGGCTTTTGACATCAAACGCCCAGAACGCCACCTTGAACCGGTTGGTGTCGCGCGGGCTGGTGCATGTCGCCGGCTTCACGCCGTCGGACGCCGCCCATGTGCTGGGCAAGCAGGCCAACTGGGATGCCGCCACGGCTCGGCTCGGCGCCGAGCTGTTCGCCCGCAAGCGCGACGGCCGCGGACAGGCGATCGCCGCCACGCCGGAGGCGATCTCGGAACGGGTGCTGACCACGCTGACCCGGCTGTCGGCGGAAGTCATCCTCGAAACCGCCTTTGCCGAGGACGGGCTGGATGGCGCGGCGACCGTGGCGCACGCGCTGGTCCAGCGCGCCGTCGATTCCCATCCCGGCATCGCACGGCTGAGCGTCGCGCTCGACCGCCCGGTCATCGGCCTCGGCGCCTCGGCGCCGCTGCATTATGCCGGGCTGCCACCGCTGGTCGGCCATGACTGCCTGGTGCCCGAAGATACCGATGTCGCCAATGCGCTCGGCGCCGTCGTCGGCCAGGTCAGGGTTTCGGCGGAGGCGCGCGTCAGCCAGCCCCAGGAAGGGCTGTTTCGCGTCGCCTCAGGCGAAAGCGTGCGCGACTTCAATGACGAGGCGGCGGCGATCGCGGCAGCGGAAACCGATGTCCGCGCCATTGCCGCCGGGCGGGCCAGGGACGCCGGCACCGACAGCGCCGAAATCGAGATCGCCAGCGAATTCCGCGTCTCGACCGTCGAGGGCCAGCGCATGTTCATCGAGGCGCATGTGGTGGCAGTGGCGTCGGGCAGGCCAAGGATCGCGGTGTAGGGCGCCTTGTGGGAGAAGGGGGAGCCGCACCAGCCTGCGTCAACGCAAAGGGTGAGGCGGCATTCGAAATGGAAGCGATTTGCCCTACCTTCACCCTAAGCTGAATTGACCCTGCCACCCTGACATGTCAAAGGCCCGGCCAAAGCCTTTCGCCTGGAGAAAGCCCCGATGACCGATCGCGTCGAAATCGCCGGATTGCGGATTGCCCGCGAACTTTATGATTTCGTCGTGAACGAGGCGCTGCGGGGCACCGGCATTGCAGCCAACGCCTTCTGGACCGGCTTCTCGGCCATCGTGGATGATTTGGCGCCGAAGAACCGGGCTCTGCTCGCAAAGCGCGACGCGCTGCAAGGCCAGATCGACCGCTGGTATCACGACAATGGCGCGCCCAGCGACATGGAAGCCTACAAGGATTTCCTGAGGGAAATCGGCTATCTCGTGCCGGAAGGGCCGGCCTTCTCCGTAGCGACGGACAATGTCGACCCCGAGATCTCGGTGGTTGCCGGGCCGCAATTGGTGGTGCCGGTGATGAATGCGCGTTATGCGCTGAACGCCGCCAACGCGCGCTGGGGCTCGCTCTATGACGCGCTCTACGGCACCGACGCCATTCCCGAGACCGACGGCGCCGAGAAGGGCGGGAGATTCAATCCCGTGCGCGGCGCCAGGGTCATTGCCTGGGCGAAGGATTTTCTCGACGAGTCGGTGCCGGTCACCTCAGGCAAATGGGCAGGGGTCAACGGGCTTTCCGTGGCCAACGGCATGCTGCGGCTGGGCGAGGGCGCCGGCGCCACCACGCTCGCCGATCCCAAACAGTTTGCCGGCTATCGCGGCGACGCCGATAATCCCGAAGCCGTCCTGCTGACCCGCGATGGCCTGCATATCGAGATTGTGATCGACCGCAGCAACCAGATCGGCAAGACCGATCCGGCCGGCATTGCCGACATCGTGCTGGAATCGGCGCTGACCACCATTCAGGACTGCGAAGATTCTGTCGCGGCAGTCGATGCGCAGGACAAGGTTTTGGTCTACCGCAACTGGCTCGGCCTGATGAAGGGCGACCTTGCCGAGGAGATCACCAAGGCCGGCAGCACGTTTACGCGAAAACTCAATCCCGACCGGTCGTACACCGCGCCTGATGGGGGCACGCTGTCCCTGCCCGGCCGCTCGCTGATGCTGATCCGCAACGTCGGCCACCTCATGACCAATCCGGCGATTACGGACCGCGACGGCAGCGAGGTTCCGGAAGGCATAATGGATGCGGCGATGACGGCGCTGATCGCGCTGCACGATGTCGGCCCGAACGGACGACGCGCCAATTCCCGCGCGGGCTCGATGTATGTCGTAAAGCCCAAGATGCACGGGCCGGAGGAAGTCGCCTTCGCCGTCGAGATATTCGACCGTGTCGAGGCGCTGCTCGGCATGGTGAAAAACACCATCAAGATGGGCATTATGGACGAGGAGCGGCGCACCACCGTCAACCTCAAGGAGGCGATCCGCGCCGCCAAAGATCGCGTCGTCTTCATCAACACCGGTTTCCTCGACCGCACCGGCGACGAGATCCACACCTCGATGGAAGCCGGCCCGATGATCCGCAAGGGCGACATGAAGCAGGCCGTCTGGATTGCCGCCTACGAAGCCTGGAACGTCGACACCGGGCTGGAATGCGGGCTGGCCGGCCGCGCCCAGATCGGCAAGGGCATGTGGGCGATGCCCGATCTGATGGCGGCGATGTTGGCGGAAAAGATCGCCCATCCCAGGGCCGGCGCCAACACCGCCTGGGTGCCGTCGCCGACAGCAGCAACGCTGCACGCCACCCACTACCACAAGGTCGACGTCCACGTTGTGCAGGCGGCGCTGAAGAGCCGCCCCAAGGCAAAGCTCGACGACATCTTGTCGGTGCCGGTAGCGGTGCGGCCGAACTGGTCGCTGGAGGAGGTCCAGAACGAGCTCGACAACAACGCGCAAGGCATTCTGGGCTATGTCGTGCGTTGGATCGACCAGGGCGTCGGATGCTCGAAGGTGCCTGACATCAATGACATAGGCCTGATGGAGGACCGCGCCACGCTGCGCATCTCCTCGCAGCACATCGCCAACTGGCTGCATCACGGCGTGTGCACCTCAGACCAGGTGATGGAGACGATGAAGCGCATGGCCGGCGTCGTCGACCGCCAGAATGCAGGCGATCCGCTCTACCGGCCGATGGCCCCTGACTTCGACAAGTCGATCGCCTTCCTCGCCGCCTGCGACCTCGTATTCAAGGGCCGGGTCCAGCCCAACGGCTACACCGAGCCGGTGCTGCACGCGCGGCGGCTGGAGCTGAAGGCGAAGGAAAGCCCCTCGATAGCGCGAACAGAGTTTTAGTATAGCCCGACAGATATTAGCAATTGCTAAAACATCGTTGTCCCGGTGCACGCGATCTGCTACGATTTAACCACCGACAAACGGCTCTGGGAGGCCGTGCGTCCGACATCATGCACAAGAACTCAAAACCGGAGAACGGCCATGAAACGGCTTCTGACGGTCGCTGCGATTGCGGCGGCGGGCAGTTTGGTTGCGATGCAAGGCGCAGCCGCCGATGACGCTGCGATGATCAAGAGCGCTGAATCCGCTGCACCCCCCGCTGTAGCAAGCGGCGCTGCGATCCACGCTATGGATGAGAAGGGTGCGATGCGCACACTGCGCGAGGGTACAAACGGCTTCTGGTGCATGCCGGACCACCCGGCCACGCCTGGCCCGGATCCAATGTGTGGCGATGCCAACTCGATGGAATGGGCAATGGCGTGGATGGAAAAGAAGGAACCGCCCAAGGGCAAGGTCGGCTTCATGTATATGCTGGCCGGCGGCAGCGACGGCAGCAACACCGATCCTTTTGCGACGAAGCCCGAGGAAGGCAACAATTGGATAGAGACCGGCCCGCACGTGATGGTCGTCAATGCAATGGACATGATGCAGGGCTATCCGGCGGACCCCAAACCTGACACGTCCAAGCCATATGTGATGTGGGCGGGCACTCCCTACGCACATCTCATGATTCCGGTTAAGTAGCTGCCGCCGAAATGACTGGCGATAGCGATCAGGCTGCGTAGCGTCAGACTGTCGAGCTCCTTCGGGCCGGTCACCCTCCCTCAAGGGGGAGGGGAACGTCACGCCGCCTGCGCCATTCGCTCCGAACTCATGCGGTACGAAATCGCCTCGGCCAGATGGATGCGGCCGACCGTCTCGCTGGCCTCGAGATCGGCCAGCGTCCGCGCCACCTTCAGCACCCGGTGATAGGCCCGCGCTGAAAAGCCAAGCTTTTCGCTGGCATCCCTGAGCAGCGACAGGCCTGATGCATCCGGCATCGCGATCTCCTCGATAACAGAGGGTGAGCAGTGCGCGTTGGTGGTGACGGAGGTCGCGCCGAGCCGCTCGAAACGTTCGCGCTGGGTTGTCCGCGCGCGGGCCACGCGCAGCGCCACATCGGCACTTTTCTCCGCCCGGTCCGGCCGGATCAGATCGCTGGCCGAGACCGCCGGCACCTCGATCCGAAGATCGATGCGGTCGAGCAGCGGGCCTGATATGCGCGCCTGATAGTCGGTGCGGCAACGGTCGCCGCGCAGGCAGCGATAGCCAGGCTCGCCGGCCATGCCGCAGCGGCACGGGTTCATCGCCGCGACCAGCTGGATGCGCGCCGGATAGGTGACGCGATGATTGGCGCGGGCGATCATGCAGTCGCCGGTCTCCAGCGGCTGGCGCAGCGCATCGAGCGCCTGCGGCGAGAATTCGGGAAACTCGTCGAGGAACAGCACGCCGTGGTGGGCCAGCGAGGCCTCGCCCGGCCGCACGCGCAGGCCGCCACCGACCAGCGCCGCCATCGAGGCCGAATGGTGCGGCGCGCGGAACGGCCGCCGGTCGGTCAGCTTGCCTTCGCCAAGCTCGCCGGCCACCGAGGCGATCATCGAGACTTCGAGCAATTCCTGCGGCGCCAGCGGCGGCAGGATCGACGGCAGCCGCTGCGCCAGCATCGATTTTCCCGATCCTGGCGGACCGATCATCAGCATGTTATGGCCGCCGGCGGCCGCCACTTCGAGTGCCCGCTTGGCGGTCTCCTGGCCCTTGATGTCGGCAAGATCCGGCAGGTCGCGCGCCGAGGCATGGATGCCGGCCTCCGGCCGCGACAGCACTTGCGTGCCGCGAAAATGATTGGCGATGGCGATCAGGCTGCGCGGCGCCAGGATGTCGAAATCCTTGCCGGCCCACGCCGCTTCCGGGCCGCAGGCGAAAGGACAGATCAGGCCCTTGCCTTCGGCATTGGCGCCGATCGCCGCCGGCAGCGCGCCGGCCACCGCGGCGATGGTGCCGTCGAGCGACAGTTCGCCAAGCACGACATAGCCGGCCAGCATGTCGCCTGGAATGGCGCCAAGCGCCGCCATCAGGCCAAGCGCGATCGGCAAATCGTAATGGCTGCCTTCCTTGGGCAGATCGGCGGGCGCCAGATTGACGGTGACCTTCTTCGACGGCATCGACAGGCCCGATGCGTGCAGCGCCGCCTGCACCCGCTCCCGGCTTTCGGCCACCGCCTTGTCGCCGAGGCCGACGATGTGCATGTTAACCTTGCCGGGCGCGATCATCACCTGCACGTCGACCGGCACGGCCTCGATGCCCTGGAAAGCGACCGTGCGGACCCGCGCAACCATTTTTCTGCCCCCGGACATGGGCTCGCCCGAAGCCCATGCGATCATGCCGCGAACGGCGTCATCTGAGACAACCACAGATTTTGGGCAAAGGCAAGAACATTACGGGAACAATCGAACGGTGTGCCTTGATGGCGTCGCATCGGCTACGGACCGGAAAGCCGCTGTTCCGCCAAGCATGGACGCTACTTGCGTTTGTCCTCGACCGCATCCCAGAACAGGCTGGCGATATCGGCGCCGCCAAAACGCTGCACCTCGCGCACGCCGGTCGGCGACGTCACGTTGATCTCGGTCATGTAGTCGCCGATCACGTCGATGCCGACGAGGATAAAGCCGCGCTCCTTCAGCGACGGGCCGATGCGGGCGCAGATCTCGCGTTCGCGCTCCGTTAGTTCCGTTTTTTCGGCGCGGCCGCCGACATGCATGTTGGAGCGTGAATCAGTCTCGGCCGGCACCCGGTTGATGGCGCCGACCGGCTCGCCGTCGATCAGGATGATGCGCTTGTCGCCGGCGCGCACCTCCTTCAGATAACGCTGAACGATGTAGGGCTCGCGGAACATCTGGCCGAACATTTCGAGCAGCGAGGCGAGGTTGCGATCGGCCTCGTGCAGGTGGAAGATGCCGGCGCCGCCATTGCCGTAGAGCGGCTTGACGATGATGTCGCCGAACTCCTTGCGGAAGGCGGCAACCTCTTGGCTGTCCTTGGTGATCAGCGTTTCCGGCATCAGGTCGGGAAACTCGGTGACGAAGATCTTTTCCGGGCTATTGCGCACCCAGGCCGGGTCGTTGACCACCAGCGTCCTGGGATGGATGCGCTCGAGTATGTGCGTCGTGGTGATGTAGTTCATGTCGAACGGCGGATCCTGCCTGAGCAGGATGACGTCCATCTCCGACAGGTCGGTGCGCACTTTCTCGCCGAGCGAATAGTGATTGCCCTTCTCGTCGAGGACCTGCATTTCCTCGACGCCGGCAAACACCTTGCCGTCGCGCAGCGACAGCCGGTCGGGCGTATAATGGAACAACTGGTGGCCGCGTCGCTGCGCTTCCAGCGACAGCGCAAACGACGTGTCGCCGGCAATCGAGACGGTGGAGATGTGGTCCATCTGGACAGCGATTTTCAGAGGCATGGCGGATCTCCGGCGGATCGGATGGGCTGCTTGCCCTTACAACCTCCCCGGTCATCTGCCAATCGCGACATTTTGAGGATTGCCTGCTGGGCGTAGGTGAGGCGCAGGCGGAGCGCCTTGCCCAGTTCGGCTGCGCCGGCAGCAACGATTCCTGTTCGGCGGGCCGGTTGGTTTCGATGCCACGCTCGGCTATCCCAGAAATTCGCTCCGTGGCACCTTGCGCTCAAGGGATCTGACGAGCGACTTGTCAGACATAAGCCCGCGAATTTGCGTTTTCTCCCTTGCTCCCCCGACCGGTCTGGCTAGGATGCGCGCCGACCGAGCCTACGGCGCCGCGCGTCCTTTTGGATGCGCAAACGACGCTGTAGCACTTTGATTTTGCGCATGATCGTTTCCGAAAATCGAAACCGATTTTCGGGGTCATGCGCAGGGAGAAAAAAATGATGCCATCGGCGCGCTTTGCCGACCTTGAGGGCGCTTCGGTGCTGATTACCGGCGGCGGCTCCGGAATTGGCGCGGCGCTGACCGAGGGTTTTGCCCGCCAGGGGGCAAAGGTCGCCTTCATCGACATCGCCGACGCCCCGAGCCTGGCGCTGGCCGACCGCATCGAAAAGGATCTCGGCCGCCGCCCCCTCTATCTCAAGACCGACATACGCGACGTCGAGGCGCTGCGGGCTTCGGCCGCCAGGGCCGCAGAGGCGCATGGCGACGTCACCGTGCTGGTCAACAATGCAGCACTTGACGATCGCCACGCGGTGGAAGACGTCACCGTGGAGTTCTGGGACAACAACCAGGCGGTCAACCTGCGCCCGCATTTCTTCTCCGCACAGGCGGTGGCGCCGGGCATGAAGCGCGCCGGCGGCGGCTCGATCATCAACTTCACGTCGACGTCGTTCCTAATCAATCACCCCGACATGCCGGCCTATACCGCCGCCAAGGCCGGGATCGTCGGCCTGACCAAGGGGCTTGCCGGCAAGCTCGGCGCCGACGGCATTCGCGTCAATGCGATCGCACCCGGCTGGGTGATCACCGAGCGGCAGAAGCAGCTCTGGGTCACCGAACAGGCGCTCGCCGCCCACGTGGCCAAGCAATGCATCAAGCAGGTGATGCAGCCGGAAGACGTCGTCGGCACGGTGCTGTTCCTGGCGTCGGACGCTTCGCGCATGCTGACCGCGCAGATGCTGATCGTCGACGGGGGCTTCCTGTGAACTCAGCGAGCAACGTGCCTTCTGTGGCCGCCGTCGATTGGGGCACCACCCGTCTCAGGGTCTGGCTGGTCGATGAGGCCGGAAATGTCCTCGCCGAGCGTCGCGGCGACGACGGGCTGATCACCGCGCAGGCGGCCGGGTTTTCGACCCTCCTCGAAGGACATCTGGCGGCGATGGGCGCGCCGGAAGCGATGCCCGTGATCATCTGCGGCATGGCCGGCTCTCGCCAGGGCTGGCTGGAGGCGCCCTATGTCAGCGTGCCGGCGCCGATCGGCGCCATCCTTGCCGGTGCTGCGCGCGTTCCCGGCCAGCGCCGCGACATCCGCATCGTGCCGGGCCTTGCCCAGCGCCAGGCCGACGCGCCTGACGTCATGCGCGGCGAGGAAACGCAGCTTGCCGGCGCCGGTTTGCCGGCAACAGGCCGCCATCTCGTCTGCATGCCCGGCACCCACTCCAAATGGGTGCTGGTCGAGGACGGCGCCGTTGCCGGTTTTGGCACCTGGCCGACCGGCGAGCTGTTTTCGGTGCTGGCGGCGCATTCGATCCTGCGCCATTCGCTGGGCGAGCAGCCCAAGCCGGTTGCACCAGGCAATCCGTTTTTCCAGCGCTGGTGCGAGATCGCGCTGGCCGAGGGCGGCGATGTCACATCGAGGCTGTTCTCGATCCGCGCTGCGGGCCTATTGCAGGATCTGAAACCCGACGATGCCGCTGCCTGCCTGTCCGGCCTGCTGATCGGCGGCGAGATCGCCTCGGCCAGCCGCCGCTATCGAAAAGGCGCGGCGTCGATCGTGCTGGTCGCATCCGGCGCGCTCGGCACCCTCTACACTGAGGCGCTCGGTCTTGCCGGGCTTGCGGTGAGAGCCGTCGATGCCGACGAGGCGGTGCGTGCCGGCCTCATCGAGGCGGCGCGCAAAAATGGCATGATTGCCCAGACATGATCGACAACAGCGGAGTTGCCGCATGACCGAGACCGCATCGTTTCCGAAGCTCGAGCGCGGGCTTGTCGCCATCCTGCGCGGCCTCAAGCCGGACGAGGCGGTGGCCGTCGGCCGGGCGATCTTCGAGGCCGGCATCGAAGCGATCGAAGTGCCGCTCAATTCGCCGGATCCGTTTGTCTCCATCGCGAGAATTGTTGAGGCGCTGCCGGCGACGGCATTGGTCGGCGCCGGGACTGTGTTGACCGCAGCCGATGTCGACGGACTGAACAAGGCCGGCGGGCGGCTGCTGGTCAGCCCCAACATCGATGCGCAGGTCATGGGTCGCGCCATGAATTACGGCATGGTGACGATGCCGGGCGTATTCACGCCGACCGAAGCCTTCCAAGCCATCGGGCTCGGCGCCTCGGCGCTGAAATTCTTCCCGGCCAGCGTGCTCGGCGCGGCCGGGATCGCGGCGATGCGCGCCGTTTTGCCGGCTGAGACGCTGGTCGGCGCGGTCGGCGGCGTGTCGGAGAAGGACTTTGCCGGCTACAAGGCGGCCGGTGTCAGCGTCTTCGGCCTTGGCTCCAGCCTGTTCAAGCCTGGTATGAGCGTCGACGAGGTGGCAACGCGGTCCCCCGCCCCCCGGGCGGGCGGGGGCGCCCCCGGTTGGGGGGGGCCCCGGGGGGCGGCCGAGGTTTGGGGTTTTTGGGCCCAGGGTTTTAAAGAGGGGGCGGGCCCGCCGAGTAACCCC
>NZ_JBVVQA010000012.1:3899-88077 GCF_055811455.1 Mesorhizobium sp. WSM4845 | reverse complement strand
CCACGCCTTTGGCGGGCAACCGGGGGGCGGGTTCCCGGTTTTTGGGCTTGGCCCCCCCCGTTTCCACGCGTGTTTGGCGGGCCCCCGGGGGGCCACGGGGGCCCCCGCCCGCTGGCGGGGCGGGGGACGCAGCGTTTGGAGCAGCGCCATGAGCGAAGCCATCGTTTCGGTTTTTTCCGACCATGTCTGTCAACTCGGCGAAGGCCCGAGCTATGACCCCGCCACCGAAACGCTCTACTGGTTCGACATCGTCAACGGCCAGCTTCTGGAAAAGCCCCTGTCCGGCGGTGCCGTCAAAATCCACGAGCTTGGCCAAATGGCCAGCGCGATCGCCGTCGTCGACGACAAAAGACAGTTGATCGCCACCGAAACCGGCCTGCATGTCCGCGACGTGGCGACCGGCAAAATGACGCTGCATACGGCCATCGAGGCCGACAATCCGACGACGCGATCGAACGATTCGCGCGTCCATCCCTGCGGCGCCTTTTGGGTCGGCACGATGGGCAAGGGCGAGGCAAAGTCCGCTGGCTCGATCTACTGGTTCTTCAGGGGTGAGTTGCGCCGACTCTATTCGGACATAACGGTGTCGAACTCGATCTGCTTTTCCGAAGATGGAACGGTCGCCTATTACACCGATACCAGCACCGGCCTGTTGATGCGCGTCGGCTGCGATCCAGCGACCGGCCTGCCGGCTGGCGAGCCGAAGATATTCGTCGATCACCGCAAGGCCAAGGGCTATATCGACGGTTCGGTGCTCGATCGCGACGGTGTCCTGTGGAACGCCTGCTGGGGCGGCAGCGTCGTTGAAGCCTACGGGCCTGACGGCAAGCTCATCCGTTCGGTCGCGATGCCGGTGACGCAGCCGTCCTGCCCGGCCTTTGTCGGCAGGAATGCCGACCGGCTGGCGGTCACCTCCGCCTGGTCGGGCAAGGATGAGAAACAGCGCCTGCTGGATCCGCAAGCCGGCATGACGTTTCTGCTCGACATTCCGGTCAACGGCCGCTTCGAGCCGCGCGTGCTGATCGCCTAGACCATGATCCCGAACCTTCGGTTCGGAAAGATCATGGTCAAACAGGAAGATCGCGCCAGCACTGTCGCGCAGGCGCCTGGCTGACGTCGATTCCGCGAAAGCCTGATACATCCGCCATGCGATGGTAGCAGTCGCGCTGCCAGGCCCCGTTCATCGCCAGGAATCGTTGATGCCATGTCAAGCCGCAGGCCGAAGCTGATCCTAGTCTACGAGCCGGAAAACGCCTGCTTCGAGCGGCTGGTTGCCGATGGCCACGTGCCGGCGCACGCAGCCGAAATCGCCTCCTATCTGGCGCAATCGACCGACATCGCCCCCGAGTTCGACGCGCTGGCCGCAGCCTGCCAGACGCGCGGCCTGTCCTTCGCGCCGGTGGCGCTCGACGATGCCGCAAATGTGCTTGCCGGTGAGGATCCGAAGACGACGCTGGTGTGGACGCTGACCGACGGCATCGCCTATTTCCGTGGCGGTGCGGCGCCGGCGCTGGCAAGGCTGAACGGCCTGAAGCTGCTCGGCGCCGATGATGCGCTGTTTGCGCTCTGCCAGGACAAGTTCCGCTCCGGCGCCGTGCTCGGCGCACTCGGCCTGCCGGTGCCGCAATCCGGTTTGGCACGCGACGGACGCTGGCTTGTCGAGCCACCGGTTTCGTCAGCCGGCTGGTTCGTCAAGCCGAGCCGGCTCGGCGCCAAGATTGGCATCTGGCCGGATTCGCGCAGCAGAGATCTCGGCCACGCGCTTGAGCTTAGCCGGCGCGTCTTCGCTGCCTATCGCGACGATGTCGTCGTGCAGCCCTACGTCACCGGGCGCAATGCGCGCGCCAGTTTTCTCGGTCTGAAGCCGGACACCGGCGTCGAAGCGCTCGGCATCGTCTTTGTCGAGTCGGGAAGTGATTTCCAGACAATGGAAGACAGCCTGGCGCTCTACGGTGACACCGGCGAGGCTGCCAGGGCGGCGGGAACATATGCCGAGCCGGTGCTGCTGCCGGTTGCCGCCAGCCAGCCGCGAGCCGATGCAAGGATCCGACGGATCGCGCAAAGCCTGATCGCCGGGCTTGGCCTGCGGGATGTGTTTTCCGTCGATTTCCGGGTCGAAGCCGACGATAGCATCCATCTCATCGAGTTCGAGGTCTGCCCGGGCCTGCCCTGCTTCGATTTCCGCGTCTATTGCCGCACGCAATGGCAGATGGGCCTCGCCGATGCGATGGCCGCGACCGCCGCGAGCCGTTTTTTCGCCTCGCCCACGAAATGAGCAGCGCCCGCGTACGCAGCCGCGCCGACGGGCCAGGACCGTGCCTCGACAAACGGCTTGCGTTCCGACATTTCACTTAATAGGGTGTTAAGTGAAGGAGGCACTCGGTGAAAGTCGACCCTGCGACAATCCCGGAGGTAGCCGCGCTGGCGACGACGGAAGCCGGCAAGGCCAAGCATGTCGGCGGCCGGATCAAGGCCATTCGCATGGCCCGACGCATTTCGCTTCGCCAGCTGGCTGACATGGTCGGCACGACGGCGAGCTTCATCAGCCAGCTCGAGCGCAATCTGAGCGGCGCCAGCGCCAGCACCCTGATGCGGATCGCGGCAGCCCTGGATCTCGGCATCAACGAATTGTTCGAGCAGACCGAAGGCGGGTTCCACAAGGTGCTTACCAGAGCCGACCGCCCCCTGCTGCCGATCAGCCACGGTTGCCGAAAGACGCTGCTGTCGCGTCGGCCGATCCATGAATTCGAGGTTTATTCGGGGGAGTTCGACGTCGGCGGCTCGACCGGCGACGACGCTTACACGCATGGCGGCAAGCACGAGATGTTCGTCGTCCTGAAGGGAACAGTCGAGCTGACGCTGGCAGACGAGCGCTTCGTCATGAACGAAGGCGACAGCATCGAATACGCCACCTCGACGCCGCATCGTACAGAGAATATCGGCAAGACGCCGGCGCAGGTGCTCTGGATCATCGCGCCCCCGACCAGTGGCGCGGCGGAACTCAATCGATACACGCCCGGACAAGGCTCGCAGCCGGACGGACCGAACTAATGCGGGTGCACATAAATGGGAGATAAAACATGAAGACCAAGATCGGACAGGTGGCCGCGCTCGGGCTGCTGATGATCACCACAGCAGCGCTTGCGCAGAGCAAGCCGGTGGCGGGCGAGGTGGCAGAGGGCTCGCTGAAGGGCAAGACGCTCACCTTCGTCTCGTATGGGGGCATTTATCAGGATGGTCAGATCGCCGCGCTGAAAGAGTTCGTCGACAAGTCAGGCGTGACGCTGCTCAGCGACGGGCCAACCGAGATCTCGAAATTGCAGGCGCAGGTCGAGTCCGGCAATGTCACCTGGGACGTTGTCGATACCGGCGATTTCCCGCCCTACGTCTATTGCGGCAAGCTGTTCCAGAAGCTGGACTTCTCAAAGATCGATACGTCCAACATTCCGGAGGGCCAGATCAGCGAATGCAGCGTGCCGGCCATGAACTATGGCGTGGTGCTGATGTACAACACCGAAAAGTACAAGGATAACCCGCCCAAGAGCTGGAAGGATTTCTTCGACATCGAGAAATTCCCGGGCTCGCGCGCCCTGGATGGCAGCGGCGATCTGTCCGGCGGCATGATCGAGCAGGCGCTGCTCGCCGCCGGCGGGTCGGTCGAAAACATGACCGTTGCCGATATCGACAAGGCTATCGAGAAGGTGAAATCGCTCGGCCCGGACACGATCTTCTGGAAGACCGGCGCCGATTCCCAGCAGCTCGCCGAATCCGGCGAAGCCGACATGATCGCGATGTGGACCGGACGTGCCATGACCGCGGTGAAGAACGGCGCGAAGTACACGCCGGCGTGGCAGGACTGGCTGGTGGTGATGGATCAGATGACCATTCCGATGGGCGTCAAGGACCCCGACGCGGCGCATGCGCTGATCAACGCCTATCTCGGCAAGAGCGCGCAGGAGACGCTTGCAAAAACCACCTCGTATACCCCGATCCACAAGGACGCGAAGCCCGAAGTGGACGAGATCACCGCGGCGTTCATGACCAACACGCCGGACAAGCTGAAGCTTGGCTATCAGCAGAACATCAAGTTCTGGGTGGAGAACTTCGAGGTGGCGAACGAAAAGTGGAACGGGTTGATGGCGGGCAACTAGGTCCGCCGCCGTGGCAACGAGAGCAATCGACAGCCGGGACACTGTTCCGGCTGTCGCGGCAGACGGCCGGCGGCGCTGGTTTCGTGGACAGGCTTTCTGGCTCGTCGCGCCGGCGCTGCTGCTGCTCGTCATCTGCCTGGGCCTGCCGCTCGCCATCGTGACCTTGCGCAGCTTTTCCGAGCCGCAATGGGGATGGCAGAACTATGCGTGGTTCTTCGGCACACCGGTCAATCTGACCGTGCTTCAGCGGACCTTCGCGATCTCCGCCTGGGTGACATTGGTATGTCTCATCGCCGGCTATCCCTATGCCTATGTGATGACCGCGGTCGGACCCAGGATGCGGCTCGTCCTCATTCTGTGCGTGCTTGTGCCGTTCTGGGTGAGCGGCGTGGTGCGCACTCTGGCATGGGTCATCCTGCTGCAGGATTCCGGCGTGATCAACTCCGTCATCAGGGCTGTCGGCCTTAGCCCGGTCAAGCTGATCCGCACGCAGACAGGCGTGGTGATCGGCATGGCGCAGGTGCTGTTGCCGTTCATGATCCTGCCGCTCTATTCGGTGATGAAGACGATCGACCTGCGGCTCATGCAGGCGGCACGGAGCCTCGGCGCGAGCCCGGCACGCGCCTTTGCCCAGGTCTATCTGCCGCTCTCGCTTCCGGGCGTCTACGCGGGCGCCATCATCGTCTTCATTCTTGCACTTGGCTTCTACATCACCCCGGCGCTGCTCGGTGGTCCGCGGTCGACCATGCTCTCGACCCTGATCCAGAACCAGGTGCTCAGCCTGCTCAACTGGGGCCGCGGCGGTGCGATGGGTGTGGTGCTGTTGATCGCCACCTTCGTCCTGCTCGCGCTCGCAGCGCCGCTGTCGCGTCAACCGCACAAGACGGGCTCGAGGCGCTGATGAAACAGCCCGGTCGAATCCTGCTCGGTCTGTACTGCCTGCTGGTCGCGGTCTGGCTGGTCGCACCGACAATCGTTGTCGTGCCGATGTCGTTCAACGACAAGAAGTCGCTGGCCTTTCCGCCATCCGGCTTTTCCTGGCAGTGGTACCAGAACTTTTTCACCAACCCCGAATGGTCGGCGAGCCTGGTCGGCTCGCTCAAGGTTGCCGTCGTCACGGCGCTGTTCGCCACCGTCATCGGCACGCTGGCGGCATTCGGCCTCGATCGCATGAAAAGTCGCGTCAGCGGCGTGCTGCGCGCGCTGCTGATCACGCCAATGGTCGTGCCGGGGGTGGTGCTCGCCGTCGGAATCTACGCGGTCTATCTCGATACGCGGTTGGTCGGCACCATGACCGGCTTTGTGCTGGCCCACACGATGCTCGCCGTTCCTTTCGTCATCATCGCCGTCTCCGCCAGCCTGGAAGTCTTCGACAAACGGCTGGAGACTGCTGCGGCCAGCCTCGGCGCGACCCGGCTGACGGCGTTCAGGACGGTGACCTTGCCGCTGATCGCGCCGGGCATCCTGTCGGGGCTGCTGTTTGCGTTCGTGACCTCATTCGACGAGATCATCGTCGCGCTGTTCATCACCAGCCCGTATCTGAAGACACTGCCGGTCCAGATATTCTCGAGCATCACCCGGGACGCCGACCCCACCGTTGCGGCAGTGGGCACGCTGCTCTTCATCGTGACGTCGCTAGTGATCGGGGCGGGGCTGCTGATCGGTTCGAGACAGGGAAAAAATTGACATGGCCTCACCATCGACCCGCGGCGCAGCCATAGATCTCAAATCCGTCAGCAAACACTATGGCAGCTTCATCGCCCTCGACAAGGTCTCGCTGCGTATCGAGCCGGGGGAGTTCATGACGCTGCTCGGACCCAGCGGTTCGGGCAAGACGACCACGCTCAACGTCATCGCCGGCTTCACCGAAGTCAGCTCGGGTTCACTTGATGTCGGCGGCAAAAGCGTCATCGGCGTACCGGCGCACAAACGCAATATCGGCGTCGTCTTCCAGCACTACGCGCTATTCCCGCATATGACGGTGAGCAGGAACGTCGCATATCCGCTGACCCTGCGCGGCATCGCCAATCCCGATCGCGCGGCCCGGGTGCGCAAGGCGCTGGACATGGTGAGGATGGCCGATTTCGGCCACCGCTTCCCCAGCGAGCTCTCCGGCGGACAGCAGCAGCGTGTCGCGCTGGCGCGTGCCATCGTATTCGACCCGCCGCTGCTCTTGATGGACGAGCCGCTCGGCGCACTCGACAAGAAGCTGCGTGAATGGCTGCAGCTCGAGATCAAACGGATCCACAGGGAATTGGGCACCACCTTCGTCTACGTCACGCACGATCAGGAGGAGGCCCTGGTCCTCTCGGACCGCATCGCCGTGTTCAACCAGGGACGCATCGAGCAGATCGGCACCGGTCGCCAACTCTACGACGAGCCCGAGACGTTGTTCGTCGGAAAGTTCGTCGGCGACTCGACGATACTGCGTGGCGCAGCCTCCACCTCCGGCAACGAGACCGCCATCGACATAGCCGGACGGAAAGTGGCCGCCGCCAAACGCCTTGCCGACGGCGCCAAGCCGGTGATGCTGCTGCGGCCGGAGAAGCTGAGCCTCGCCAGGCGGGGAAAGGGCGGACAAGATCGAAACACCCTGCCCGGGCGCATCGGCGAGGCCATCTATCTCGGATCTGGCTCCAAATACGAGGTCGTGCTGGCCGACACCTCGAAGGCGATCGTGCGCTCGACGCTGGAGGCCGAAACCTTCGCCATCGGCGACGAGGTCGACCTCGTATTCGCGGGCAACGACGTGAAGCTGCTGGCCGACGACGAGAATGCCGATTTCACGCTGACCTAAAATCCTGTCTGGGAAAAATCGCGACAATGGACGTGAAGAAGAACGGCGACGTTTCATTCTGGTATGCCGACATCGGCGGCGTGCCCGGCTATCGGCCGCCGCTGCAGGGCGATATCGTGGCCGACGTCTGTATCGTCGGGGCCGGCTACACCGGCCTTTGGACCGCCTATTATCTGAAGCAGGCAGCCCCGCATCTCAATATTGTCGTCATCGAGAAGGAGTTCGCCGGCTTCGGTGCTTCGGGGCGCAATGGCGGCTGGCTGTCCGGCGGCTTCTCATGGTCGCGCGAAAAATATGAGGAGGCAACCTCGCGCGCTGCAGTCATCGCCATGCAGGCGGCAATGACGGGCACGGTGAACGAGGTCATATCGGTTGCGGAAGCTGAAGGCATCGACGCCGACATTCGTCGCACCGACGAACTGCTGGTCGCAACCAACGAGGCGCAGGAGCAGCGCGCCAAGGCGATGTATGCCCATGCCAGATCCTGGGCGCTGACCGACGAGCGCGTCGGGTATATCGATGCAGCCGAGATGCGTCGGCGCATAGCGGTACACAACGCCCGCGGCGCCTTCGTCATCAAGAAGGTTGCGCGGATTCAGCCCGCAAAGTTGGTGCAGGGGCTCGCCAGGGCAGTGGAGCGGCTCGGCGTCCCGATCTACGAACAGACGACCGTGCTGTCGATCGAGAGCGGCAAGGTCGCAACCAACCGGGGCGTGGTGCGGGCCGAAAAGATCGTGCGGGCGACCGAGGGTTTTACCGCGGGAATCGCCGGCCACGAAAGACTGTGGTTGGCGCTCAACAGCGCCATCGTGGTCACCGAGCCGCTTTCCGACAAGCTGTGGAGCGAAATCGGCTGGGATGGCTACGAGGTGCTCGGCGACGCCGCGCACACTTACTGCTACGCCCAGCGCACCCGGGAAGGACGCATTGCCATGGGCGGGCGCGGGGTGCCCTATCGGTTCGGCTCGAAGACCGACGTTCGAGGCGTCACCCAGCAGGCGACGATCGACAAGCTGCATAAAATCCTGACGACGCTTCTGCCGCAGACCAAGGGGCTCAAGCTCGACCACGCGTGGTGTGGAACGCTGGGCGTGCCGCGCGACTGGTGCACGACGGTGGGCTTTGACAGGCACACCGGAATAGGCTGGGCCGGCGGTTATGTCGGCCTCGGCGTTTCCACCTCGAACCTCTCGGGGCGCACTCTGCGCGATCTGCTGCTGGGCAACGACACCGAGTTGACGCGGCTTCCCTGGGTCAATCGAACCGTGCGCAAGTGGGAGCCAGAGCCGCTGCGCTGGCTTGGCGTCCATTCGATGTATCAGCTCTATCGAATTGCCGACGAGCGGGAAGCAAAGGGGCTGCCGCGCACGTCGCGGCTGGCCGCCCTGGCCGATCGCATCACCGGGCACTGAACCGCATCACTTCAGGGATTTAGCAATGATCGACTTCAAGACCTTCGCCCACCTGGCGCATATCGACCTCGGTGAGCCCCAGCCGAAGCCCACCTCGCTGGAAGGCGATCAGATGGAAGCAGCCAACACGCTTTGGACTTCGGAGGATGGCAAGATCGAAGTCGGTGTCTGGGAATGTTCGCAAGGCCGGTTCACCGCGCGCCGTGACACGAATTCCGAGATTTGCCACATCGTGTCCGGCCGCGTGACGCTGCACGGTCCTGGTGGCGCAGCCAAAGATGTCGGACCCGGCGAATTGCTCGTCCTGCCGCTTGGCTGGGAGGGCGAATGGACCATCCATGAGAAAACGCGCAAGCTTTACATCCTGCATTCGATCTGAACGCCGCGGGCACGTTCGCGACGGTAGGGCAGTGGCCGCTGAACTAAACTAGACCCCTTCGACCAGCACGATCTCGCCGTCGGCTACTTTCTGCCGGATCGCCACGGCGCGTTGATACTCCGGCGAGTGATAGCAATCGTGCGCCGCAGCCAATGACGGAAACTCGATGATCACGTTGCGGTCGCGGCCCGGCCCTTCTGCTTTTTCATGCGCACCGCCTCGTGCCAGGAAAACCGCGCCGAAACGATCGAAAGCCGGTTTGGCGGCAGTGACATAGTCCTTGTAGCCTTCCGCATCGCGCACATCGACGCGGGCGATCCAGTATCCCTTCGGCATGCTTGTTCTCCGAATTGTTAGGCCGAGCGCATTTCGTCAAGAATTGCTTCCGCGACCGCTCGCCTGTCGGCGGCGCTGACGATCGGCCGGCCGACGACGAGATGGCTGGAGCCGTTGCGGATCGCCTGCGCCGGCGTGACGACGCGTTTCTGGTCGCCATGGTCGCTGCCCTTGGGCCGTATCCCCGGCGTGACGACGGCCATGTTGGGGCCGACGATCCGGCGCACCGCTTCCGCTTCCTCGGCCGAGCAGACGATGCCGCCCATGCCGGCATGCAGCGCCTGCTCGGAGCGCCTCAGCACCAGCGTATGCGGGTCATGCTCATAACCGGCGTCGATCACGTCCCGCTCGTCCATCGAGGTCAGCACGGTGACGCCAAGCAGGCAGAGATCGCTGCCCCTGGCGGCCGCGACCGCTGCCTTCATCGTCTTCGGATAGGCGTGCAGCGTCAGCATGGTCATGCCCATCCTGGCAATGGCCTCGACGCCCTTGGCTACCGTGTTGTCGATGTCGAGCAGCTTCATGTCGAGGAAGATCCTGGTGCCGCCGCTGGCGAGCTCGCGGGCGAAGTCGAGGCCGCCGGCGAAGGCGAGCTGATAGCCGATCTTGTAGAAGGAGACGACCCCGTCGAGCTCGCGCACCACCGTCTCGGCGTCCTTCAGCGTCGGCACGTCGAGGCCGACGATCAGCCTGTCTTGCATGGTGCTGGCGCGCTCCCGGATCACGCCTCGATCCGCGTCGACAGCAGGCGCGAGGTTTCGATCAGCGTGCGGCATAGGTGCTCCATCGATCTGTGCAGTCGCTCGTCCCTGAAATTCCCGTCCTCGTCGAAGGCGTTGCCGCCCTCCGGGACAGAGCACTCCGGCGTCACCACCTCCATCTGGCAGCGCACCAGCACGGCGCGCAGATGGTTGATGCAGCGTACCCCGGCGAAATGTCCTTTGGAAGACGAACAAAGGCCGGCGGGCTTGCCGGTGAACGGCCTGAACGACCGCCCGTCATCTGTGCGCACCCGGCTCACCCAATCGATGGTATTCTTGAGCAGCGGCGGGATCGAGCCGTTATATTCGGGCGTCGCGATCAGCAGCCCGTCATGGGCCGCGATTTGCCGGGCAAGCTTGATGGCGTTCTCGGGAATGCCTTTCTCCTTTTCCAGGTCCTCGTCGAGGATCGGCAGCGGATAGTCGGCAAGCGAGATGCGGGTCACCTCGGCGCCGTGCAGGGCGAGTTCCTTCTGCGCCACATCGGCGGTCCTGCCGCTGTAGGCGCCAGAGCGAATCGAACCGGCGAAGACGAGAATTTTCGCGATCACTGCCATCGGCCCCCTTGTTCCCGGACAGGTACAGCCAGGGATCTGTCAAATCAACGCACCGGCGCAAAAATCGAAAAGGGATCTTGGGGGCACATGAGAGAAGGGTGTGTAGAGATTCAGGTCAGGCCGAGCCGAAAATGGTTGGTTCCGAGAACCGGAGCGGAGCGTACTTGAAGTACGTGAGCACCGGAAGCGCAGGAAGCTGCCATTTGCAGGCCGGTCTCACCTGAATATCGGCACACCCTAATGCGCCCCGCGCCGGTAGATCCAAAGCTGCGTTGGCGGGATGTTGCGGATGACGAAATGGAAATGCTCGACCGTGTAGTCGCCGCGGCCGGGCGGGATCGGCGACAGCGGGCCGTAGGTCAGCTGCACGACCGGGCGGCCTGTCGGGATGCGATCGAGAAGGCTTTCGACGTAGGCGACGCGCTGTTCGACCGGGAAATTGAGCAATGGCACGCCGGAGATGACCGAATCGAAGGTCAGGCCGCTCTTGTCGCCGAGCGTCGCATCGAGATTGAAGGCATCGCCCTCGATGACGTTGACGCCGGGATAGAGCTGGCGCAGATGACGCACGAAATCGGGGGAGTATTCGACTGCGTAGAGATTTTCAGGCTTTACGCCGTGGGCGAGGATGGCTCGGGTGATGACGCCGGTGCCGGGCCCGACTTCGAGCACCGGCAGGCCCGACATCGGGTTGATGACGGAGGCCATCTTGCGGGCCGTGATGGAACTGGTCGGCACGATCGAACCGACCGCCTTCGGCTTGTCGATCCAGCCCTTGAAGAACTTCAGTTCGTCGTCGAACTTCTCTGCCAGCGTCTTTCGCAGTCCGGGACCATGTGCCATGCAAGTTCTCCTAACGGTCCCCCGAGTGGCTACTTAGCAGCTACGGGCCTCAAGGCAAGGCGGACGCCGGTATAAGGTGTTGATGACGCTAGGGGAGCTTCCGCTCGGGTGAATTCTACACCCGATCGGCGAGAGTCGCCATCAGCGCTCGCCGAAGGTTTCGAAAAAGTCCTTCATGCGGGCGAAAAAGCCGCTCGACTGCGGCGAATTATCCTTCGAGGAAAGCTGCTCGAACTCCTCCAGCAGCTCGCGCTGGCGGCGGGACAGGTTCTGCGGCGTCTCGACCGCGGTCTGGATGTAGAGATCGCCGACATTGTGCTGGCGCAGCACCGGCATGCCCTTGCCCTTGAGGCGGAACTGGCGGCCGTTCTGGGTGCCTTCCGGCACCTTGACCTTCGTCTGGGTGCCGTCCAGCGTCGTCACCTCGAAGGAACCGCCAAGGGCAGCCGTCGTCATTGAGATCGGCACCTTGCAGTAGAGATCGGCGCCGTCGCGCTGGAAGAATTCGTGCGGCTTGACCGCCAGGAAAATATAGAGATCGCCCGACGGGCCGCCGCGCAGGCCGGCCTCGCCCTCATTGGCGAGGCGAATGCGGGTGCCGTCCTCAATGCCGGCCGGGATGTTGACCGACAGCGAGCGCTCCTCGGTGACGCGGCCCTGGCCGGCGCATTTCGCGCATGGCTCCTTGATGGTCTGGCCACGTCCATGGCATTGCGGGCAGGTGCGCTCGATCGAGAAGAAGCCTTGCGTGGCGCGCACCTTGCCGTGGCCGTTGCACATCGAGCAGGTGACGGGCTGGGTGCCGGGCTTGGCGCCGCTGCCGGAGCATTCCATGCAGGAGATCGAGGCCGGCACGTGGATCTGCGCCGTCTTGCCGGCAAACGCCTCCTCCAGCGTGATTTCCATATTGTAGCGCAGGTCTGCACCGCGCTCGCGTCCGCCTGACGAGCGGCGCTGGCGCCCGCCCATCATGTCGCCGAAAATATCCTCGAAGATGTCGGCGAAACCGCCGGCGCCGAAGCCGTGTGCGCCGCCGTTCATGCCGCCCTGTTCGAAGGCGGCGTGGCCGAAACGGTCGTAGGCCGCCCGCTTCTGCGGATCCTTCAACGTCTCGTAGGCTTCGTTGATTTCCTTGAATTTGTGCTCGCAGGCATGATCGCCGGGATTGCGATCGGGGTGGAACTGCATGGCCAGCTTGCGGAAAGCGCTCTTGAGCTCCTTCTCGTCGGCCCCCTTTTGCACGCCCAGCGTTTCGTAGAAATCAGCTTTCATCTTTTCCCGCAGTCCGGATATTCAACGTCTTGAAGCACTTTGCGTCGTTCGCCGGCACGCTGTTCCGATTTAGGTGCGATCGAGCCGGGATGCCAGTGTTGACACGGGCTTGCCCGCGTTTTTTCGATCAGGCGCGCACTTTTTCGGCCAGAGTTGCAAAAAAGCCCGGCTTTACGCCGGGCTTTACTACAGCGCCGCGCGTCCTGTTGGACACGCAAAGGACGCTATAGCACTTTGATTTTTGCGCATGATCCTTTCCGGAAATCGATTCCGATTTCGGGGTCATGCGCCTAAACCTGCCGGCAGGCCGCTCAGGCTGACTTCTTCTTGTCGTCGTCCTCGTTGATTTCCTCGAAGTCGGCATCGACCACGTCGCTGTCCTTGGCGGCGTCCGCCTTGGCGTCAGCTTCCGCGGCCTCCTTCTGCGAAGCCTCGTACATGGCCTGGCCGAGCTTCATCGAGGTTTCGGCGAGCGCCTGCGTCTTGGCTTCGATCTCGGCCACGTCGTCGCCTTCGGCAGCGGTCTTCAGCGCCGCGATCGCATCGGCGATCGCCGTGCGGTCGGCCTCGGAAACCTTCTCGCCATATTCCTTCAGCGACTTCTCCGAGGAATGCACCAGCGCCTCGGCCTGGTTGCGGGCCTCGACCAACGCACGCCGCTTTTTGTCGGCCTCGGCGTTGGCTTCGGCATCCTTCACCATCTTCTCGATGTCGGCGTCCGAAAGGCCGCCAGACGCCTGGATGCGGATCTGGTGCTCCTTGCCGGTGCCCTTGTCCTTGGCCGAGACGTTGACGATGCCGTTGGCGTCGATGTCGAAAGTGACCTCGATCTGCGGCACGCCACGCGGCGCCGGCGGAATGCCGACCAGGTCGAACTGGCCGAGCGCCTTGTTGTCGGCGGCCATTTCACGCTCGCCCTGGAAGACGCGGATGGTCACGGCCGATTGTGAATCCTCGGCAGTCGAGAACACCTGGCTCTTCTTGGTCGGGATCGTCGTGTTGCGCTCGATCAGCCGCGTGAACACACCACCCAGCGTCTCGATGCCGAGCGACAGCGGCGTCACGTCAAGCAACAGCACGTCCTTGACGTCGCCCTGCAGCACGCCGGCCTGGATGGCGGCGCCCAATGCGACGACCTCATCCGGATTGACGCCCTTGTGCGGCTCCTTGCCGAAGAACTGCTTCACGATCTCCTGGATCTTGGGCATGCGGGTCATGCCGCCGACCAGGACGACCTCGTCGATTTCGCCGGCCTTCAGGCCGGCATCCTTGAGCGCCGCCTTGCAGGGTTCGATGGTGCGCTGGACGAGATCCTCGACCAGGCTCTCGAACTTCGCCCGCGTCAGCTTCAGCGTCAGGTGCTTGGGGCCGGTGGCATCGGCGGTGATGAAGGGCAGGTTGATCTCGGTCTGCGTCGTCGACGACAGCTCGATCTTGGCCTTTTCGGCCGCTTCCTTGAGGCGCTGAAGCGCGAGCTTGTCGCTGCGCAGGTCGATGCCCTGTTCCTTCTTGAACTCGGCCGCCAGATATTCGACCAGACGCATGTCGAAATCCTCGCCGCCGAGGAAGGTGTCGCCATTGGTCGACTTCACCTCGAACACGCCGTCGCCGATTTCGAGCACCGAAATGTCGAACGTGCCGCCGCCAAGGTCATAGACAGCAATGGTCTTGCCTTCCTTCTTGTCGAGGCCGTAGGCAAGTGCGGCCGCGGTCGGCTCGTTGATGATGCGCAGCACTTCCAGGCCGGCGATCTTGCCGGCATCCTTGGTGGCCTGGCGCTGGGCGTCGTTGAAATAGGCCGGAACGGTGATCACCGCCTTCTCGACCTTCTCGCCGAGATAGGCTTCCGCCGTTTCCTTCATCTTCTGCAGGATCATTGCCGAGATTTGGCTGGGCGACTGCTTCTTGCCGCCGGCCTCGACCCAGGCGTCGCCATTGTCGCCCTTGACGATCTGGTAGGGGACAAGCTTCTTGTCCTTCTCCGTAACCGGATCGTCATAGCGGCGGCCGATCAGGCGCTTGACCGCGAAGATGGTGTTTTCAGGATTGGTGACCGCCTGGCGCTTGGCCGGCTGGCCGACGAGGCGCTCGCCGTCGCTGTTGATGGCGACGATGGATGGGGTCGTGCGCGCGCCTTCCGCATTCTCGATGACCTTCGATTCCTTGCCGTCCATGATGGCGACGCAGGAGTTGGTGGTGCCCAGATCGATACCGATTACTTTTGCCATTTTTCTAATCTCTCCGCTAAGCAGGCTCTCAGGACCCGTACAGGCGTTCCGACGAAAGCCCCTGTTCACAAGAAATTCCGCTTCGGCAACCGGTATTCCGGCGCCGAACGGCTTGGCGCGTATATAAGAACAGGCTGCGCGGCGCGCAAGCATTCTGCGCAAGGCATCCAACACATCCTTTTCTCGGCCCGGCCAGGGTTCTCCGGCCCATGAACGTTTCCGCGTCGGTTCGCGACTGACACCCAGATGCGCCGCGTGGTGCGGCCCTGGAAAGGAAAGGCCATGGCTGGAAATCCAGGCTCGGCGCGACCACCGCTTTCGGGGTGGGGTCGCTATGCCAGGCGTTCCGCTGGTTCCGTTGACCATGCGTAAGAGCCGGCATATCGTGATTACGAGGAAAGCAGACAAATTCGATCAGGGAAAACGTGCCGGAACGTCGCGCCTTGCCCTGGTTTGCGCGGAAACACCGGATGTTTCTCCCGTCGCCCGCGGGGGGAATTCCATGTCTTGCGACCACGGCGCGTTCGTACGCTCTCGTGCTGGCCGTTTGCGCCGTGCGATGCAAACAGCCAGCGGCTTTCCGGCGTTGGCGCTCGCCACCATCCTGTGGCTTGGCGGTGCCGTGCAGGCGCAGGAAACGCAGATCATCTATCCAGGCTCGATGGCGGTGACCGGATTTTCCGGTACCGTCATTCGTGATCCTGAGGAGGGCCTGCCGCCCAGCGTCGACCCGGTCGACGAGACCTTTATCGACACGACGCGCGCAACCTTGCGCGTCTTTGACGTTTCAAGGCTGGGCGGGCGGGCCTCCGGCCAACTCGTCTTCACGCCGCCGCCCTTCGAAGTGACGGCCGGGCAGATCGGCCAGGTGTTCGGCATCACCTATGACGACGGCGTGCACGACGGTGCACCCTCGGGCATTGCGAACCTCTATGCCGGCGCCACCTCGCTGCATGGCGTCCGCATCGTCACATCGGACGAAGATGCGGACGGTCGTCCCGAGCGGCAGCGTCGTGGTGCTGCCGGCGCCACCTTCATGGACGGCCAGTTCGGCACCGAGAACGGTGGCGGACCGGGCACGATCTGGAAGATCGACGGCATCACCGGCCAGGTCAGCAAATTCGCCGACCTCGCCACCAACAGCGGCCCTGGCATCGGCGACGTCACCTTCGACACTATCAGCCGCCAGTTCTTCGCCAGCGACCTCGACACCGGTCTCATCCACCGCATCGACGCCAACGGCGTACTGCTCGACAGGTTCGACCACGGCGTTGCCGGGCGCCCGGCGCACGGGCTGGCCCCGCTCGCCGACGATGGCCTGGTGATGGACATCGAGGGCGCTGCCTTCGACAGCGAGGACCCCGACAGCTGGGGTTATACGCAGGATGAGCGTCGCGTCTGGTCGGTCGCCTATCACGGCGGCCGCCTCTATTATTCCGTCGGTGAAAGGGCCGAGCTCTGGTCGGTGGGCGTTGCCCGCGACGGCAGCTTTGCTGGCGACCCGCGCTGGGAACTGACGGTCAAGCCCGGCAAGGACCAAGGGGTCACCGATATCGCCTTCGACATCAGCGGCTTCATGTACCTGGCCCAGCGCGGCCCGGTGGAAAACCGCTACGACTACAGCCGGTTCGCCGATACCGGCACGGGTGAGGTCTTCCGCTACGGGCGCGAAAACCCGGACGATCCGGCGACGGAATCAATCTGGGTGGAAATGCCGCAGGACTATGCGGTCGGCTTCCCGCAAGACAACCGGCAGTCGGCTGGCGGCCTCGACCTGCAATATGGCTATGACGCCGACGGCAATCTCGACGCGAGCATCTGCACCGAGACGCTGGTCAAGACCGCAGACAAGTTGCGCGACAACCCCGCGCTTGCCGAACGGCTTGCCGGCGGCGGGCCGCTCGCCGTGCACGGTGTGCAGATCACGCCGACGGCGCTGGTCAAGCCAGCCAACGTGCCGCCTTTCGGCGCGTGGTTCGTCGACTTTGACGGCTATTTCGAAGACCCCGAGGTAGAAGGCCCTGAGGCAGAAGGGCATGTCGGCGACGTCGAAGTCTGGCATCCCTGCGAAGGCCGTGCCGGCTACAATGAGCAGATACCGGGCGGCGGTTACCTGCCGCCTTTCTATCCGCCTGATTTTCCGCGGCCCGGCGGCATGCCTCCTTGCCTCGACAAGGACCGCGACTGCGCCTCGATCCCGATCTGCCGGCGTGGCGACCGGGGCCGCGACTGCCGGCCGCCGGTGGAAAAGAAGGTCGATTTGATCCTGAAGAAGCGTGCCCGCACCCCGGTCTGCACGGCAGATGGTGTCTGCACCTTCGTGATCGATATCATCAACAACGGCAACGTCCGCTACGACGGGCCACTGACGGTTACCGACACCTATCCGGGTGGCGTGCCGGCATCGTCGAGCTTCCGCCCGATCCCGCCATGGACATGCGGACCGAACGGCCCCGGCCAGTTCCGTTGCGACAACGCCGGCATCGTGCTCTCGCCGGGCGCCTCGACGCCGATCTTCGTCAAGGCGGTGATGCCGGCCGGTTACCGGCCAAACACGGTCGAGAACTGCGCCGAGGTGAAAGCCATCCCCGGCGAGAACAACCTCACCAACAACAGGGCCTGCGCCAGGCAACGCATCCGTCATCCCGACAGCGGCAAGCCGGCCATGCGCATCACCAAGATCTGCAGGGGAGCGCTGGCCGGTGCTGCGGTCGTCACCTGCCGCATCACCGTCATCAGCACCGGCACCAGTGCCCCCACCGGTCCGCTGCGGGTCAACGATGCCGCGACGCTGGTGCCCGGCGGCAGGCCCGTTCAGATCCAGACCGTCACTCCCGACGGCGCGGAATGGACGTGCGGACCGGTTCCGGCCAATGCGTTGTCGTGCCAGATTCCCGGCGCCGTCATGACGCCCGGAACCAGCCGTCACTTCGACGTGGCGCTTGCAGCGAATGGCGTATTCGAGAACTGCGCACGCGGCTCCTACGGCCCGGCGCCAGGAGACGACGTGGTCCATCCGATCGGCAGGGCCTGCGCCAAGGGTGGCGGCGCCTCGACCATCCGTGTCGAGAAAACCGGCGATGCCGAGTGCCGGGTCGGCCAGCCCTGCTCGTTCGAGATCACCATCGCGAATGATGGGAAAAACGCCTTCTCCGGTCCGGTTCGCATTGGTGATGCGATCGGTGTCGAAGGCCTTGGCCGGCTGGAAGGCGTTGCGATCACCTCGATCGACCCGCCCTTCGGCTGTGCGCCGGAACCGGCGACCTTGCCTGCATCCTGCATCGCCAACCTGACGCTCGGCGCCGGGGAAAGCCACGTTCACCAAGTGACTGTGATAATTCCCGACGACGGCCGCCTGGCCAATCTGCAGGGCACCGTCAGCGGCCAGAACTGTGTCGGCGTGCTGTCGCCCGATACGCCGGTGCGAGGTGCCGGCAAAATGCTCTCCCGCGAGTCGGCCAATGTGCAGGGCGATCGCGGCAAGGCCTATGCCTGCCATCCCTTCACCATCAAGAAACAGGTGAAGAAGGCGTGCTCGCAGGGCCTCGTCATGAACGACGCCGGTCGCTGCGTCTGCCCGCAAGGCACCACTTTCCGCAACGGCCAGTGCTCGTCGGCTGGCGGCACGGTCATCATACCGAAGCCGAAGGAGCGCTGCGTGCTGCTCAAGGGCCAGATCCGTACCTCCGAGGGGCGTTGTGTCTGCCAGCGCGGAACCGAGCTGGATAACCGCAGGTGCGTGTCGACCGACGAGCCGCCGGCACGCCTGTGCAAGCTGCTGCCTGGCCAGATCCGCACCAAGAGCGGCGATTGCGTCTGTCCGAGACGGACGGAACTGAGGGGCAGGGCCTGCATGCCGATCGTCACGAAGCCGACCGTTGAACAGTGCACCATCCGCGGCCAGGTTCACAACAAACGTGGCGCCTGTGTCTGCCCGCGCGGGACCGAGGTGATCAGAGGCGCATGCCGCCGGGCGCAGCTGGAGTGCGCGCCTGGCTCACGGCTGATCAACGGCCGGTGCCAGCCGATCATCCAGCGGCGCTGCCCGGTTGGGACAGTCGGACAGTATCCGGACTGCACTCCGATCCGCAGGGCGCCGACGCTGCAGATTAATCCGAACCTGCTGCTGAACCCGAGCATCCTGCAGCAGCCGAGGCGCAGGCCGCGGGCTCTCCAGTAGGGTCCCGGGCTCAGCCCAGCACCAAGACCTCGCCCAAGCAATCCGGCGGGGTTTTTTCGTCCGTCGGACGTGTTTCAGCCGCTGCGTGAACCTTATCGCCGCAGTCGGCGACAAACTCCCCGAAGCAACATTTCAGGGAGAGAGAAAATGTCTTCAGCCAAACATGCTTTCCGCAACACGGCAGCGGCCGCTGCCCTGATCGCAGCTGCGCTCGCCACCACGCCGGCCTTCGCCAAGCAGGCGAACATCAAGTCAATGTCGTTCAACACCGAAAGTGCCAACACGACAATCCATGTCGGCTCGAGCGACAAGCAAAAATGGGACACGCTGAAAAGCGGCAACGTCCAGTTCTGGGGCCACATGAAGCTCAACACACGGTGGCCAGGCTATGTGCAGGACGTCGGCGTGGCGCTCGGCGTTTGTGGACCGGGCCAGTGCGGCGCGTTTCCTCCGATCTGGAGCGCCTCGCCTGTCGGCCGCGACTACGATCACCAACAAAATTTCTCCTTCGACCCCTCAATCATGCCGCTGTCCTCAGATAGCGGTATCGCCGTCGTGCCTTACGGCAACCAGATCATCGCCAGGTGCAACCAGCACCTCCAGCCCGATGGGCCGACAAAATCCTACTCGTTCACGCACAGTTTTCATGCGAGCTTCTCGGCACTCACCGACACGGCGCTCGACATGGACAATGCGGTCAGCGAGGCCCAGGGCGGCAGCTGGCCCCATCCGCTGTACGACTCGCACTATGCCGAGCATGGCTCGTTCGACGTCCAAATCGTCTGCGACCCCGTCATCAAGCCGCCGGTTCAGGACGTCGCCAATGATTTCGGCGAATTCGACGTCGAAAACGTCAAGCTGTTCCTGACCACCTACCAGTCGAACCAGGCCGGCTCGACGCCCGGTACGGTCTGCCCGTCGTTGAAGGTCACGAGCCGGGCGCAGGCCAACCAGGCCGGGCCGGTGTCGATGCGCATCTGGCGCCAGAAGAACGACGGGCCGATCACCTCCGAGGTGCAGCAGGCGTGGGCGTCATACGACGCGACCAAGAATGGCTATTTCGCCACCTATGAGAAATGGGAGGACGTCGGCGCCACCGCCTATTTCCAGTACAAGACCGAGATCATCGGCAACGGCCCGTTCGAACCTTTCGACGGCTGGAAGGACATCACCGTCCATTGCACCGGCGCGGGTGGGGGCGGCTTCACCGACGCACCTCAGGATAACCCCGAAAACCCGCCGGCGCATTCGGACTGGCAAGGCGAGGTCACCGTCTCGGACAGCGCTGGCTTCAAAAAACTCTGCCCGCGCAAAGGCCAGGTGGCGTTCGAGGTCGAGCGCGATGCGCCGGGTGCGTTTCACTACCGCATCAGTTGCTCGAACGGCGCATTCTTCACCGGCACGACAGCCGCCTTTAACAATGGCGGTGTGTTCAAGGCGAGTGCCGCACACGAACTCAGCATCGTCAGAACCCGCTCGATCCAGTGCACCCTGCAGGAGATCAAGCAAAACGGTTCGATCGCCACCGTCGACAACAGCACGGAGGATTTTACCTGCATCAAGCGCAATTTTGATCCGAATGCCGATGGTCTGGCGGTCGATACGCGACCCAATCCCGGCAAACCGCAAGTTCCGCCGGTCGTCATCGATGCCGGCCGCACATGCCTGCCGAGCCAAAGGCTGATCCGTGGCAAATGCGTCGACAGGCCGGTCGTGGCTGCCTGCCGCAGCACCGAAAAGCGTGTCGACGGCAAATGCGTTGGGGTCAGCATCCACTGCCTGCCCGGTCACCATCAGGTCGGCCTGAAATGCGTGCGCAATGCAGTGATCGCCGACAGGTGCAAGCGCGACGAACAGCGCATCGATGGGAGATGCGTGCACAAGCCCTCCATCATTGTCGATTGCAAGCGCGGCTATCATCTGGTCGGCAATGCATGCGTCAAGAAGCCGGTGATCGTCACCGCCTGCCGGGCAACCGAAAAACTGCTGCGTGGACACTGCGTGCCCAAGCACCCTGTGAAGAAGCTCAACCTGCAGAAAGTGAAGCAAGCCAGCGGCAAGGTGTTGCCGCCACGACCGGCCAGGCCGCGGCATCCCGTGAACTGAAATCGCGACGCTTGAACAGGGAGAGAGGTGGCCGATGCTGCCTCTCTCCTTTCGCGCTGGCACCGGATTCCTGTCGACAAGCAGCGCTGAGACGATTACGGCGAAGGCGGGCTCGAGAACGGGAAGCGAACATGGCTCAAAAGACCCTGATCGCGCCATCGGTGCTGGCGTCGGATTTTTCGAAGCTCGGCGACGAGGTCGAGGCGGTGGTGGCGGCCGGCGCCGACTGGATCCATCTCGACGTCATGGCCGGGCATTTCGTGCCCAACATCACCTTCGGCCCGCCGGTGATCAAGGCGATCCGCAACCGCACCAAAACCTTTTTCGACTGCCATCTGATGATCGCGCCGGCCGATCCCTACCTGCAGGCGTTCGCCGAAGCCGGCTGCGACGGCATGACGGTGCATCCCGAGGCCGGGCCGCATCTCGACCGTTCGCTGCAGACGATCAGGAATTTGGGCAAGAAGGCCGGCGTGTCGCTAAACCCGGCGACGCCGGAAACGGCGATCGAATACTTGCTCGATCGGCTCGATCTGATCCTGATCATGACCGTCAATCCGGGTTTTGGCGGCCAGGCCTTCATCCCGGAGGTCGTCGACAAGGTGAAGCGGGTGAAGGCGCTGATCGGCAATCGGCCGATCCGGATCGAGATCGACGGCGGCGTCTCGCCCGAAACCGCGCCACTGGTCACCGCCGCCGGCGCCAGCGTGCTGGTCGCCGGTGCGGCTATCTTCAAGGGCGGCAGCGTCGAAGCCTATCGTGCGAACATCGAGGCGATCAGGACAGCGGCCGACCAGGTGGCCGGCTGACGCTGCCGGCGCGACGTCATCGGCACGCGCTGTTCTCCCCAGCCGGTCAGGAATTCGTTGGCCGACGCCGGTGCGCCTGCGCTCGTGACATGCGATCCCCAGCCAAAATGGCCTTGTCCATTTTTGGCGATTTTATTGGCATATCCAAAACTACCATCCATATTCTCTGTCTCACCCTGATGCCTCTCCGGACCCTCCCGCAGGCTCCCCTTCGACGGTCGGATCGATGAATCGCAGCCCCTTCTTCGCTGACCTGCTGAACACCATCGCCGACCGCGGCCGGATGATGCTGAACCTCGTGCGCGGTGACGAGCCGGTTTCGGCCGACAGCCTGGCACGTTTGTGCGTCCGTCTGCTTTCCAGCCAGGGGGAGGCATCGGGCGTCGCCTATGCAAGAGAAATACTCGATCGCTGGCGAACTCTCGGCGCCGATGGCAGGCTGGCTTTCCTGCATGTACTGCGCGATCGTTTCGGCACCGATCACACCAGGCTTGCCGCCGCGGTGGATGCCTATCGCGCCGCGCCGGACGATCGTTCGGCACTTGCCCTGCACGACGCCGCCGAGCCGGCCAGGCAGGAGCTTTTGCGCCGCCTGAACCTGGCGCCCGGCGGCATCGAGACGCTGGTGCGCATGCGCGAGGATCTGCTTGCCCGGCTGCCCACATTGCCCGATCTCGCCATCGTCGATGCCGACTTCACGCACCTGCTGTCGTCATGGTTCAACCGCGGCTTCCTGGTGCTGCGGCGGATCGACTGGTCGACACCGGCCAACATCCTGGAGAAAATCATCCGCTACGAGGCGGTGCATGCCATCCACACCTGGGACGATCTGCGCCGCCGGATCGAGCCCGCCGACCGGCTCTGCTATGCGTTCTTTCATCCGCAGCTCGGCGACGAGCCGCTGATCTTCGTCGAAGTCGCGCTCACCCGGGCGATGCCGACGACGATCGCCGAGCTGCTCGCCGACGAGCGGCCGCTGGTGCCGCCGCGGCAGGCTACGACGGCGGTGTTCTATTCCATCTCCAACTGCCAGGAGGGCCTGCGCGGCATCTCCTTCGGCAATTTTCTGATCAAGCAGGTGGTCGAGGACCTGCGCCGCGACCTTCCCGGCCTGACCGATTTCGTCACCTTGTCGCCAGTGCCGGGCTTTGCCCGCTGGCTGGCCGAGCAGGCCGAAACCATCCCCTCCGCCACTGAGGCGCTGGATCTCGTCGCCGACGAGGGCTGGCATGCAGATGCTGCCGTGCGCGACCGCGCAGGCCAAGCCCTGCTTCCGCTTGCGGCACAGTATTTCCTCGAAGCTCGCACCGCCTCCGGCAAGGTGATCGACCCGGTCGCCCGCTTCCATCTAGGCAATGGCGCGCGGCTGGAGCGCATCGACCTTTTCGGCGATCTGTCGCCCCGCGCCTTGCGTCAGGCGCATGGCCTGATGGTCAATTATCGCTACAAGCTCGACGACATCGAGAAGAACCACGAGCTGTTCGCCGCCAGGAACGATGTGGCGGCCGCGCCCGCCGTGCGCCGCCTGCTGCCGAAACCGACGAGACCGTCTGCACCGCGGCTTCCGGCGCCAGCCCAGGTGATTGTGGACAAGAGGGACAGTTGAGCAACCAGCCGCTTCAGGCTGCGGGCCAAACGGCTGATATCTTAGGCACCCTTTGCGACACCGACCTCGAAAACCCTCTTGCCTTCTATCCAGACGCCCTTGACGTCCAATTCGTCCGACAGCGCAACGATATCGGCGGCGGTGCCGTTGGCGAAGCGCCCGAGCCGGTGTGATTGGCCGATCGCCTGCGCCGGATAGAGCGAAGCCATGCGCAGCGCCTCCGACAGGTCCAGTCCGACGACACGGTGGACGAAGCGGACAGCGGAGATCATGTCGAGGTCGGCGCCCGCCAGCGTCCCGTCGGCAAGCCGCAGGCTGCCGTCCCTGCGGTAGACGGCGCGGCCGTTCAGTGTGAACGAGGTCATGTCGGTGCCGATCGTCGCCATCGCGTCGGTGACCAGGAAAATCCTTGCCGGGCCCTGCTTGGCGCGCAAAGCGATGGCCATGGCGGCGGGATCGACATGGATGCCGTCGGCGATGATCCCGGCAAACAATGTGCCTGTATCGATGGCAGCACCCGCCAACCCCGGCTCGCGGTTGCCGATCTGGCTCATGGCGTTGAACAGATGGGTGACCATTGTTGCGCCGGCATCGGCGAACGCGCGCGCCTTGGCATAGAAGGTGTCGGAATGGCCGAGGCTGACGACGATGCCGGCCTCGACCAGCGCCGAAACGCGAACGGTGTCGACCGATTCCGGCGCGATCGTGGTCAGCAGCACCGGCAGGGTTTTTCGCGTCGCAATCAGCATCGCCTGGTCGGCATCCAGCATCGGCCGGATCAGCGCCGGGTCATGCGCGCCCTTGCGGGCGATCGACAGATGCGGGCCTTCGAGATGCAGGCCCAAAAAGCCAGGCACGTTTTGCCTTGCGGCCTCGGCACCGGCGGCAACCGCCGCTGCGGTGATCTCAGGCGTGTCGGTGATCAGCGTCGGCAGCAGCGCGGTCGTGCCGAACGGCGCGTGCGCCCGGCAGATGGTCTCGATCGAGGCGACATCGGGGTGGTCGTTGAGCATGATGCCGCCGCCGCCATTGACCTGCAGGTCGACAAAGCCCGGTGCAAGCATGCCGCCGCCGGTTTCGATACGCGCGACGCCGGACGGAACGGCTTCGGCGGCAACGATGGCCTCGACGAGGCCGTCTCGCACGACAAGGGCAGCGTCGTCGTGCCAGTCGTCGCCGTCAAAAATTTGGGCGCCAGTCAGGGCAAAACGGTCGCTCATATGGTTTCCGTCACCTTGCGAAGATTGGGCGGCGCGTCCGGATCGAGACCGCGATGACGGGCAAAGGCCTCGACGAAGCCATAGAACGACACAATCAGCGCCAGCGGGTCGGTCAGTGGATGGCCGGTGGCGACATGCGGCAGGTGCTGAGCGCTTGTCGTCTTGTCCGAAGTCACGAAGACCGCCGCGCCCTTGCCCGCCAGGCTGTCGGCGGCCTCTGCGACCGACGGCTCGGAAGCATCGCGGGCGGCGAGCGCCAGCACCGGAAAGTCAGGCCCGACCAGCGCCAGCGGGCCATGCATCACTTCGGCAGCACTATAGGCCTCGGCGTGCATGGCGCAGGTTTCCTTGAATTTCAGCGCCGCCTCATTGGCGATCGCCGCGGACGGACCACGACCGAGGATGAACAGAGACTTCTGCGTCTCAAGGGCGCTGGCCAGCGCCATCCAGTCGCAGGCGATCGCCTTGCGGAAATGTTCTGGCAAACGGGCGAGCGCCGCCAGCAACTTGTCGTCCCCGGTGCTATGCGCCATCAAGGCGAGGCCGGCGACGGCTGAATTGACGAAGGTCTTCGTCGCCGCGACGCTGCGCTCCGGGCCGGCCAGGATGTCGATGGCGTAGTCGCAGGCCCGCGCCAGCGGCGAATCGACGGTGTTGGTGATGGCGACGGTCAGCGAACCGCCGGCTCTCGCGGCTTGCGCCATGGCGACGATGTCCGGGCTCTTGCCCGACTGCGAGATCGCCAGGCAGGCCGAGCCGGCCAGCTTGAGCCTGGCGCCATAGATCGAAGCGATCGACGGGCCGACCGACGCGACGACAAGGCCGGCGGTCAGTTCCACCGCATACTTCATGAACGTGGCGGCATGATCGGAGGAGCCGCGCGCTACGGTGACGACGAAGTTTGGATCGCGCTCGCGAATGCCGCGCCCGGCCTCGGTCAGCACCGCTGCCGAGCCGTCGAGCAGGCGCGCGGTCGCCTCCGGGATCTCCTCGATCTCGCGCCGCATATGGGTAATTGTCGCGCTCATGGCCGGCCCTCTTCGCCCGGCCCGCTCAGCCGGAGCTCGGCGACGAAATCATAGGCGTCGCCCCTGTAGATCGAGCGGGTGAATTCGATCACCTTGCCGCTCGCCAGATAGGAAATACGCTCGATGTGCAGGCCGGCAATGCCAGGCGGCACTTCGAGCAGGCGCGCGTCGTCGTCGCCGAGATTGGCGGCGGAGATGCGCTGCACCGCCCGCACCGGCCGATGGCCGGTCGTTTCAAGCGCCGCGTAGAGCGACGAACCGATCGCCGCCGGGTCGGGCAGCACGCTGGCAGACAGTGCCGCGCGCTCGATCGCCAGCGGCGTATCGTTGGCGATGCGCAGGCGCGCCACCCGCGCCACCAGTTCGTTCGATGACAGGCCGAGCACCATCATCTCGTCCGGCGACGGCGCATAGAGGCCGCGGTCGAGCCATGCCGAACGCACCGCCATGCCGCGCCGCGCCATGTCCTCGGTGAAAGACGTCAGCCGCGACAGCGACTGCTCGACGCGCTCCATCCGCGGCGCGACGAAGGTGCCGGAGCCGTGACGCTGGACAAGGATGCCGCCCTTGACCAGATCCTGCACCGCCTTGCGCACGGTGACCCGCGAAATGTCGGCCTTGCTGGCGATGTCGCGCTCGGACGGCAGCGCGTCGCCCGGCCCGATCAGGCCGCGATTGACCGCGTCCTCGATGCTCTTCCTGAGCTGCAGATAGAGCGGCGTGCCGCTTTGCGCCGACTGCTTCAGCGTGGCGAAGATCTGATCGGCGGCCTCGCTCATCGTGCCGCCTCCGTCGCACCCGAGAAAACGCGCACCGCCATCTGCACTGCGCCGCCCAGCGCATCGTCGAGCGGCGGCTTCAGCAGCGCCCGGTAGCGCGCCGACAGGCGTCGTGCATAGAGCGGCGCCAGCCCGCCAAGCAGGCAGAGCGGATCGTCGTCGCCGAGATCGAGCACGCCAAGTGCTGCCTCGACATCGGCGATTGCCTTGTCGAGGATCCAGTTGGCGACGATGTCGCCCTTTTCGGCATGCTCGAAGACCTTTGGCGCGAAGCCGCCGAAATCGCCGGGTTTTGCGTTGGTGGTGAACTCGACCAAATCCTCGGGATTGTCGCGGAAGACGGCGAGCATGGCCTGCGTCAGCGGCGATCCCTGGCGGATGCCGTCATAGGCGAGCAGCGTCTGCTCGAGCAGGTCGCGGCCGATGCGGGCGCCGCTGCCCTGGTCGCCGACCTGGAATCCCCAGCCGCCGATGGCGCGCGACTTGCCGTTTTTGCGCGCCATATAGGCGGTGCCGGTGCCGAGGATGGCCATGGCGCCGTCACCGGAGCCGACCGCGCCTTCCAGGGCGATCTCGGCGTCGGTCTCGACACGGTTTTGGCTGAACGGCAGGATCGCTTCGAGCTGCTGCCTGTAGGTGCCGACATTGGCGCCGGCGAGGCCGAGGACGGCCGGGGTCTGCGGAATCAGTTCGGGGTCCTGCCCGGCGGCGACAAAGGCCTGCCTTGCCGCCTCGACGATGTTGGCCCTGGCGCCGGTGAGATCGGTGCGGATGTTGGCGGCACCGCTCTTGGCGCGGCCGACGACAGTGCCGTCCGCCGTTGCAAGAGCCGCCCTGCAGCTGGTGCCGCCGCCATCGATGCCAAGCACAAATTTCACACGATTTCTCCTCCTGGCGGATAATACCAATAAAATACCAATAGCCAAGGATTAATTTCCGTTTCAAAAAGATTAAGGCGTATTTGATTGAAAAACCACCGCATTTTGCTTGAATGGCGATTTCATGGCAGGGAAATCGCTAATGCGTGTGGACAAGTGGTATTTTTTTGGTATTGTTTTGCGGATTGGAGGGAAAGCGGATGGCCGAAACGCGCACCGAAGCGCTTCACCAGAATGCCGAGGGGCTGGACATCCAGGCTCCGGACGCCATCCTTTCCTCTTTGGCCAACGCGCAGATCGAGGCCGCCAAGGCGGTGCGCGGCGCCGTTCCGGCCATCGCCAAAGCCGCCGAGATCATCGCCAGCCGGCTGAACAGCGGCGGCAAGCTCGCTTACGCGGCAGCCGGCAGCTCGGGCCTGATGGCGCTCGCCGATGCGCTGGAGCTGCCGGGCACCTTCGGCATTCAGCGCGACCGTATCGCCATCCTGATCGCCGGTGGCGACGATGCCTTCAAGGCACTGGCCGGCGGGCCGGAGGACGACACCGACGAAGCCTCAGCGGCGGTTGTCGCTGCCGGCATCGGCGAGGGCGACTGCCTGATCGCGGTCTCGGCCAGCGGCTCGACGCCCTATGCGGTCAGGGCGATCGAGGAAGCCCGGGCCCGGGGGGCGGCGACCATCGCCATCGCCAACAACAAGAATGCGCCGCTGCTTCGGCTGGCCGACATCGCCATCCTGCTCGAAACGCCGCCGGAGCTGATCGCCGGCTCGACGCGCATGGGCGCCGGCACCGCCCAGAAGATTGCGCTCAACATGCTGTCGACGCTGGCCGCCATCCATCTTGGCCATGTCCATGACGGTTATATGGTCAACCTCATGGCCGACAACATCAAGCTGCGCGACCGCGCCGCCCGCATCGTCGCCGCCATCAGCGGACGCGACAGGGACGATGCGGCGCGCCTGCTCGAGATCAGCGGCGGCGCCGTCAAGACCGCCATTCTGCTCGCCGCCGGCGCCGCCAGCGCCGATGCGGCGCAGAAGATACTGGAAGGCACCGGCCAGAAGCTGCGCCCGGCGCTTTCCGCGATCGAGGGGAGCATGGGGCGGAAAGCCTCTGTTCTCAAAACCGAACCTGAAAAAGGTCAACAGGGAGACTGAGCATGACAACCAAACTACTGACGGCACTGCTTCTCGGCACCAGCATTCTCGGCTCGGCCGGAATGGCCTGTGCCCAGGACGTAACGCTCAACATCGAAAGCTGGCGCGGCGACGACCTTGCCATCTGGAAAGACAAGCTGATCCCGGCTTTTGAGGCCAAGAACCCCGGCATCAAGGTGGTGTTCGCGCCGTCGGCGCCGACCGAATATGATGCAGCACTCGGCGCCAAGCTCGCCGCCGGCTCGGCCGGCGACCTGATCACCTGCCGCCCGTTCGACAAGTCGCTGGAACTTTTCAAGAAGGGCAATCTCGCTGATATCTCGACGCTGCCCGGCATGGAGAATTTTTCCGACGTCGCGAAGGCCGCCTGGCAGACCGACGACGGCAAGGCGAGCTTCTGCGTGCCGATGGCTTCCGTCATCCACGGCTTCATCTACAACAAGGACGCCTTCGACCAGCTCGGCCTCAAGGTGCCGACGACCAGTGAAGAGTTCTACGCAGCGCTCGACAAGATCAAGGCCGACGGCACCTACATCCCGATGGCGATGGGCACCAAGGATCTCTGGGAAGCCGCGACCATGGGCTACCAGAACATCGGCCCGAACTACTGGAAGGGCGAAGAAGGCCGTCTGGCGCTGATCAAGGGCGAGCAGACGCTGACCGATCCGCAGTGGGTCGAGCCTTTCAAGGAATTGGCCAAGTGGAAGCCCTATCTCGGCGACGGCTTCGAGGCGCAGACCTACCCGGACAGCCAGAACCTGTTCACCCTCGGCCGCGCCGCCATCTACCCGGCCGGCTCGTGGGAGATCGGCCTGTTCAACACCCAGGCGCAGTTCAAGATGGGCGCGTTCCCGCCGCCGGTGCAGAAGGCCGGCGACACCTGCTACATCTCCGACCACACCGACATCGGCATGGGCCTCAATGCGGCGTCGAAGAATGCGGATGCGGCCAAGACCTTCCTGACCTGGGTCGCCTCGCCGGATTTCGCCACCATCTACGCCAACGCGCTGCCGGGCTTCTTCAGCCTGAACAACACCCCGGTGAAGATGGAAGACCCGCTGGCCCAGGAATTCGTCTCCTGGCGCGACAAGTGCAAGTCGACGATCCGCTCGACCTATCAGATCCTGTCGCGCGGCACGCCGAATCTCGAGAACGAGACGTGGGTTGAATCGGCCAACGTCATCAACGGCACCGTCACGCCGGAAGCTGCCGCCAAGAAGCTGCAGGACGGCCTCGACAGCTGGTACAAGCCGGCGAAGTAAGAGCGAGCGCTATCCCCCCTCGAGGGGGAGATGTCGCCGGAGGCGACAGAGGGGGTCGGTAAAGGCAGGCTGCGACTTGATCGTTGCCGGGAGGCGCGGTCGAAGTCACGATGGCGCGGCCTTAGCCGACCCCACCCGCCTCGCTTCGCGAGGCACCCTCCCCTCGAGGGGGAGGGAGGCGCCGCACCCTTGGTGGCAATTGCAAGAACCTGATCGGCGGGGACCGAACGCATGGCCGCAGCACCGAAACGACCGTTCCGCTGGCATATCGTCGTCTTCCTGGCGCCGGCGGTGCTGGTCTATACGGCGATCATGATCCTGCCGCTGGCCGGCACGCTGCAGCTCTCGCTGTTCCGCAACATCGACCAGGCCCAGGTCTTCGTCGGGTTCGAAAACTTCCGCAGGCTGTTCGGCGATCCCAACTGGTCGGTCAATTTCTGGAACGCGCTGCGCAACAACGTCTGGTTCTTCATAATCCACATGATCGTGCAGAATCCGATCGGCGTGCTTTTGGCCGCACTGCTGTCCAGCCCGCGGCTGAGATTCTCCGCCTTCTACCGCACGGCGATCTTCGTGCCGACGATCCTGTCCTTCGTCATCGTCGGCTTCGCCTGGAAGCTGATCCTGTCGCCGCTGTGGGGCGTGGCGCCAAACCTGATGGATCTCGTCGGCCTCAAAAGCCTGTTCACGCCGTGGCTCGGCAAAGAACAATATGCGCTGACCACGCTCAGCCTGATCTCGGTGTGGCAGTTCGTCGGCATCCCGATGATGCTGATCTATGCGGCATTGCTGTCGATCCCAGAGGAGGTGATCGAAGCCGCCGAATGCGACGGCATCACCGGCATGTCGCAGTTCTGGAAGATCAAGCTGCCGCTGATCCTGCCGTCGATCGGCATCATCTCGATCCTGACCTTCGTCGGCAATTTCAACGCCTTCGACCTGATCTACACCGCGCAAGGCGCGCTGGCCGGACCGAATTACTCGACCGATATCCTCGGCACCTTCCTCTACCGCGCCTTCTTCGGTTTCCAGCTGCAGGTCGGCGATCCCAACATGGGCGCGGCGATCGCCACGATGATGTTCCTGATCATCCTTGGCGGCGTCTGCGTCTACCTGTTCCTCGTCCAGACGCGCCTGCGTCGCTATCAGTTTTAGGGGGCGATATGAGCACGGCAACCCACTCCCTGCCCCGCACCATCGGCGCCCATGCGGTGCTGTTGACCTACACGGTGATCGCGCTGTTTCCGGTGATCATCGTCATCATGAATTCGTTTAAATCCCGCGCCGGCATCTTCGGCGCGCCGCTGACGCCGCCGACCCCGAAAACCTTCGACCTGATCGGCTACACCACCGTCATCGGCCAGGGCGATTTCATCCATTACTTCCAGAACAGCCTTGTCGTCACCGTCGCCTCGCTGTTCTTCGTGCTGCTGTTCGGCGCGATGGCCGCCTTTGCGCTGTCGGAATACCGTTTTCGCGGCAATTCGCTGATGGGGCTTTATCTCGCCCTCGGCATCATGATCCCGATCCGCCTCGGCACCGTCGCCATCCTGCAATTGATGGTGGCGAGCGGGCTGGTCAACACGCTGACGGCGCTGATCCTGGTTTATACAGCGCAAGGCCTGCCGCTCGCCGTCTTCATCCTGTCGGAATTCATGAAGCAGGTGTCCGACGATCTGAAGAATGCCGGACGCATCGACGGTCTGTCCGAATACACCATCTTCTTCCGGCTGGTGCTGCCGCTGGTGCGGCCATCGATGGCGACGGTCGCCGTCTTCACCATGATCCCGATCTGGAACGATCTGTGGTTTCCGCTGATCCTGGCGCCGTCGGAGGAGACCAAGACGGTGACGCTCGGCGCCCAGCTGTTCCTCGGCCAGTTCGTCACCAACTGGAACGCCATCCTGGCCGCGCTGTCGCTGGCGATCATGCCGGTGCTGATCCTCTACGTCATCTTCTCGCGGCAGCTGATCCGCGGCATTACTTCGGGAGCGGTCAAGTGAGTTCGGAAAAACCTCTTCGCGTCGTCGTAGCCGGGCTCGGCAATATGGGCCGCAGCCATGCGCTGGCCTATCACACCAATCCGGGTTTTGAGATCGCCGCGCTGGTCAACCGTTCGGACGTGCCGCTGCCGGCCGGGCTTTCCGGCTATGGCATCAGGCGCTCCTTCGACGAGGCGCTGCGCGACGAAAAACCAGATATCGCCTGTATCGCTACTTATTCCGACAGCCATGCCGACTATGCCATCAAGGCATTCGAGGCCGGCTGCCATGTCTTTGTCGAAAAGCCGCTGGCGACGACGGTGGCGGATGCCAAACGTGTCGTTGCCGCAGCTAAGGCCAACGGCAAAAAACTGGTAATCGGCTATATCCTGCGCCATCACCCGTCGTGGATCAGGCTGATCGCCGAGGCGCGCAAGCTCGGCGGTCCTTACGTGTTCCGCATGAACCTCAACCAGCAATCCTCCGGCCATAGCTGGCAGACGCACAAGCAGTTGATGCAGACGACGTCGCCGATCGTCGATTGCGGCGTGCACTATCTCGACGTGATGCTGCAGATCACCGACGCCAGGCCGGTCGAGGTGCGCGGCATGGGGCTGCGGCTGAGCGACGAGATTGCGCCCACGATGTACAATTACGGGCATCTGCAGGTGCTGTTCGACGATGGTTCGGTCGGCTGGTACGAGGCCGGCTGGGGGCCGATGATCTCGGAAACCGCCTTTTTTGTGAAGGACGTGATCTCTCCGAATGGCTGCGTGTCGATCGTCATGAAGGAAGGCGTCAGATCCGACGACATCGACACCCACACCATGACATCGACCATCCGCCTGCACAGCGCGGCGACCGGCGCGGAAGGAAAATTCGCCAAGCCGGATGAGATGCTGTCGATGGAGGGCGAACCCGGCCATCAGGAACTCTGCGATCTCGAACAGGCTTTTTTGCTGAAGGCGATTCGTGAGGATATTGATCTCTCCCGCCACATGGACGACGCGGTGAAGTCGCTCGCCGTCTGCCTTGCCGCCGACGAAAGCGTCCGCAGCGGAAAGGCGGTGCGACTTTGATATACGGATCGCTGTCAGGGATCGCGCTTGGCGCTACCCCTCTCTGGCCTGCCGGCCATCTCCCCCTCAAGGGGAGAGATCAGCTGTCGGTGTCGCTTTCGCAAATTTTCAGCGCCCCAAAGCGGCGCGAGGCCTCGAAGCTGCCAATCTCCCCCCTTGAGGGGGAGATGGCCGGCAGGCCAGAGGGGGGTGCCTTGGCGCCCAGATTCCAATCCGGAGGAACGCCGTGGGCTCGCTGAATATCGAGAATGTGAAGAAGGCGTTTGGGCCGGTCGAAGTGCTGAAAGGCATTAACCTCGAAGTGACCGATGGCGAATTCGTCGTCTTCGTCGGTCCTTCCGGCTGCGGGAAATCGACGCTGCTCAGGGTCATCGCCGGGCTGGAGGATTCGACCTCGGGGCGTGTGGTCATCGACGGTGCGGACGTCTCCGCCACCCCGCCGGCCAAGCGCGGCATCGCCATGGTGTTCCAGACCTATGCGCTCTACCCGCATCTGACGGTGAAGAACAATATGGGCCTTGGCCTCAAGCAGGCGGGCACGCCAGCGGCCGAGATCGACCGCCGCATCGGCATCGCATCGTCGATGCTGTCGCTGGAACCCTATCTCGCCAGGCGGCCGGCCGAGCTGTCCGGCGGCCAGCGCCAGCGCGTCGCCATCGGCCGCGCCGTGGTGCGTGAACCCAAGCTTTTCCTATTCGACGAGCCTTTGTCCAACCTCGATGCCGCACTGCGCGTCAACACCAGGCTGGAGATCGCGCAGCTGCATCGCCGGCTGAAGGCGACGATGATCTATGTCACCCATGACCAGGTCGAGGCGATGACGCTGGCCGACAAGATCGTCGTCCTCAATGCGGGCAGGATCGAGCAGATCGGCGGACCGATGGAGCTCTACAATGCGCCGGCGAATGAGTTCGTCGCCGGCTTCATCGGCTCGCCCAAGATGAATTTCGTCGACGGCGCCAGGCTTGGCGAGACGGCCAAGACCATCGGCGTCCGTCCCGAGCATTTGACCGTCGATGCGAAATCCGGCGCCTGGAAAGGCACGGTCGTCCATGCCGAGCACCTCGGCGCCGACACCAACCTCTATCTCGACTGCGAAAAGGCCGGGCTGATCACCGTGCGCATTTTTGGCGTCTACAACGCCGAGCCGGGAGCGACGCTTTATGCGACGCCGGATCCGGCGAAGACCTATCGGTTCGGAGCGGATGGTAAGGTGCTGAAGTAGCGCCCCTTTTTCCTTCTCCCCCTGTGGGAGAAGGTGGATCGGCGCGCAGCGCCGAGCCGGATGAGGGGTGTTGGAAGGAATGCCGTCCGTGCCAAGCTGGAGCACCCCTCATCCGACCTCGCGGAGCCTGTCCTCGGGCTTGCCGGAGGCAAGACCCGTGGGCGAGGCCACCTTCTCCCACAAGGGGAGAAGGCAGAGCGCCGCTACTCGTCCGCCTTGAACGTCTGCTTCTGCATGCCCAGCCCTTCGATGCCGAGCTCGACGACGTCGCCGGGCTTCAGGAACACCGGCGGCTTCATGCCCAGCCCGACGCCTGGCGGCGTGCCGGTCGAGATGATGTCGCCCGGATGCAGCGACATGAACTGGCTGAGATAGGAAACCAGATAGGCAACGCCATAGACCATGGTCTTGGTCGAGCCGTTCTGCATCGTCTTGCCGTTGACCTTCAGCCACATCGGGATGTTCTGCGGGTCCTTCACCTCGTCCTTGGTCACCAGCCACGGGCCGATCGGCCCGAACGTGTCGCAGGACTTGCCCTTGGTCCACTGGCCCTGGCGCTCGGCCTGGAAGGCGCGCTCGGACACGTCGTGCGCGACGCAGTAGCCGGCGACATAATCCAGCGCCTCGGCCTCGGTGACGTATTTCGCGGTTTTGCCGATGACCACGCCAAGCTCGACTTCCCAGTCGGTCTTGACCGAGCCGCGCGGGATCAGCACGTCGTCGTCAGGCCCGACGATGGCCGAGCTTGCCTTCATGAAGATGATCGGCTCCGGCGGCACGGTGGCGCCGGTCTCGGCGGCATGGTCGGAATAGTTGAGGCCGATGCAGATGAATTTGCCGGTGCCGGCAACGCAGGCGCCGATGCGCGGATTGCCGGAAACCGCCGGCAGCGATTTCGGATCGAGCTTCGACAGCGTTTCGAGCGATGCCGGGTCGAGCGCCTCGCCGGCAATGTCGGTGACATGGGCGGAGAGGTCGCGGATCGTCCCATCCGCATCGAGCAGGCCGGGGCGTTCGCTCCCCGCCTCGCCATAGCGCAGCAGTTTCATTCTTTTTCTCCTAATTGCGGCCGGAGGCCTCTTAGATCGACCAGCCACCGTCGATATTATAAGCCTGCCCCGACGTATAGGTGGCGCCGGCCAGATAGACGGCGAGATCGGCGATTTCCTCTGGAGTGCCGAGGCGGCCCATCGGCTGGCGGGCGATGAAGGCGGCGCGGGCCGCCTCGTAGTCGCCCTGCGCATGCATGCGGTCCTCCAGCGACGGGCTTTCGACCGTGCCCGGGCAAATGGCGTTGCAGCGTATGCCCTTGCCGACATAGTCGGCGGCGACCGATTTGGTCAGGCCGATGACGGCCGCCTTGGTCAGCCCGTAGACGAAGCGGTTGGGCACGCCCTTGGTCGAGCCGGCCAGCGACGCCATGTTGATGATCGAGCCGTCGCCGCGCTCCAGCATGCCGGGCAGCACGGCGCGGATGGTGCGGATCATCGAGCGGACATTGAGATCATAGGCAAAATCGAGATCGGCGTCCTTCATCTCGAGGATCGAGCCCGAATGGACGAAGCCGACGCAGTTGAACAGCACATCGACGGCCCCGATCTCGGCGAAGGCCGACGTCACGGCCTCATCGTTCAGCACGTCGAGCTTGCGGGTCTTGATGCCAGCCGTCTTGCCGAGTTCGGCGAGCAGCACCTCGTTGATGTCGGTGGCATGCACGACAGCGCCCGCCCTGGCGAAAGCCAGCGCGCTCGCCCGGCCGATGCCTTGTGCCGCCGCTGTGACGACAACGATCTTGCCCGCCAGATCCGCCATGCTCTTTCTCCTCGCCTGTCTGCGATCGCCCGGTTTTACCGGCTCAAGGCCAAGGCGCAATGTGCCAGACGGACGCTACCATGCCGCCTATTCCGATGTTCACCTGCAGGCCAAATGTTTTTTCTCGGTAAAGAACATCTTTTGGCCCGTCAAGCCCGGACGCTTCTCGTCCGACGGCGCGCAGGGCGAAGAGGGCTCAATCGCCGTAGGGCACCCAGACGTTCTTGACCTCGACGGCACGGCACAGCAACGCATCGCCGGCGGCCTCGGCCGACGTCCAGTCGAGGCTGCGGCCGTTGCCGGTCCAGACGCGCTTGAGATTGCCGACGGAGTCGGCTTCGGCCCTGGCGCAGGTCTCGGCATCGGCGAACAGCCAGAGCCCGTCGACATCGTCATGCCTGGCCAGCACGCCGGCGAGCTCGGCGCTGCGGCCGGTGACGATGTTGATGGCCCCGGCCGGAACGTCGGAATATTCGATGACCTGGTAGAGATCGGTGGCAAGCAGCGGATATTTTTCCGACGGCACCGCGACCACGGTGTTGCCCATGGCCAGCGCCGGCGCCACCAGCGAGATCAGGCCGAGCAGCGGCGCATTGTCGGACGCCACGATGCCGACGACGCCGACCGGCTCGTGCAGCGCCAAAGTGACGGCGCGGGCCGGCGGCTGGTGGACACGGCCCTCGAACTTGTCGGCCAGGCCGGCATAGAGGAACAGCCGCTCGATCGATTGCTCGACCTCGTCGCGCGCCGCCTTGGCGGTGGCGCCGGTCAGCTCCGTTAAACGCGCCGCGAATTCTCCGGCACGGCCCGAAAGATTTTCGGCCAGATAATACAGCACCTGGCTGCGGTTATAGGCAGTCGCCTCCGGCCAGGCCCTGCAGGCGCGTGCAGCCGCGACGGCATCGCGAATATCCTTGCGGCTGCCGAGGCCGACCTCGCCGGCAAGCTTGCCCTTGGCAGTGGCTATATCAAGCGAATAATTGCCATCCGGCCGCACCTGCTTGCCGCCGATGAACAGCTTTGCCGTGCGGTCGATGACATCGCTTTCCGACCGCTCGACGGGTTGGGCCGTAGCCGCTGCCGGCTTGATCACCGGGCCGAGCGGCAGGTTTGCCGAGAGGTATTCGAACATGCCCTCGCGCCCGCCTTCGCGGCCAAAACCGCTCTCGCGATAACCGCCAAAGCCGCAGGCGGCATCGAACATGTTGGCGCCGTTGACCCAGACGACGCCGGCCTTCAATTGCGGCGCGACGTGCAGCGCAAGGTTGACGTTCTCGCTCCACACCGAGGCGGCCAGGCCGTAGCGCGTGTTGTTGGCGAGTTCGATCGCTTCCTCGGTGTTGCGGAAGGTCATGGTCGCCAGCACCGGCCCGAATACTTCTTCTTGGGCCAGGATGTTGGCCGGAGAAACACCGGTGGCGAGTGTCGGCAGGTGATAATAACCGGTTGACGGCAGCGCCACGTCCGGCTGCCAGCAGACGGCGCCCTGCTTGGCGCCTTCGGCGACCAGGCCCTTGACGCGATCGAGCTGGGTCAGGTCGACCAGCGGCCCGATATCGGTGTTCTTGTCGAGCGGGCTGCCGACACGCAGCCGGCTCATCCGCGCCTTGACCTTGGCGATGAAGGCTTCAGTGATGCCCTCCTGCACCAGAAGCCGCGAGCCGGCACAGCAGACCTGGCCCTGGTTGAACCAGATGCCGTCGACCAGTCCCTCGACGGCGCTGTCGAGGTCGGCATCCTCGAAGACGACGAAGGCCGACTTGCCGCCAAGCTCCAGCGATATTTTTTTTCCCGACCCGGCAGTGGCCTTGCGGATGATCTTGCCGACCTCGGACGAGCCGGTGAAGGCGATTTTTTGGACGCCGGGATGGTTGACGATTGCCGCGCCCGCTTCGGGTCCGCCCTGGACGATGTTGACGACACCCTTCGGCACGCCGGCGCGCTGACAAATCTCGGCGAACAGGATGGCGGTGAGCGGCGTGAACTCGGCCGGCTTGAGCACCACCGTGCAGCCGGCGGCGAGCGCCGGCGCGATCTTCCAGGCCAGCATCAACAGCGGAAAGTTCCAGGGGATGATCTGGCCGACGACGCCGACGCCCTTCTGATCCGGAAAATCCCTGTCCAGCGCCTGCGCCCAGCCGGCATGATGGATGAAATGGCGGATGGCCAGCGGCACGTCGATGTCGCGGCTTTCGCGGATCGGCTTGCCGTTGTCGATCGATTCCAGCACCGCGAACAGCCGCTGGTGGCGCTGCATGGCGCGGCCGATGGCATAGAGCACCTTTGCACGGCTGTAGCCGGAGCTGGCGCTCCATTTCGGCAGCGCCTTTGTCGCGGCCGAAACCGCAGCATGGATATCGGCAGCTCCGGCATCCGAGACCTTGGCCAGCAGTTTGCCGGAGGCGGGATCGCTGGTGTCGAAGGTCTTGCCGTCGCCGGCTTTCCAGTCGCCGCCGATGAACAGCGCTTTGGAAAAATCGCGAGCGGCAAGCCAGGCATCGGCCTCATTGCGGGCCTCCGGCGCCGGGCCGTAGTCCATGGCGTGATAGCGTTCGAGAATGTTCATGGGGCGCTCCCGATAATTGTCTTGGTGGGCGTTCCTTGGCGCCCCCCTCTGTCCTGCCGGACATCTCCCCCACAAGGGGGGAGATCGGCCTTCAACTTTGATTTCGCCAACGGCCAACCTCGAAAAAAGAGGCGCCGCCGGCGAAACAGCCAATCTCCCCCCAAGTGGGGGAGATGTCCGGCAGGACAGAGGGGGGCGCCACGGAACTCCACGTTCACGACCTGCACCCGCTACGCCATCGCGTGGCGATGATTGGCCGAATAATGACCGGTCAAATGATGCTCGAGCTGGCGCTCGATGTCGGTCAGAAGGCTCGACGCGCCGAAGCGGAACAGGTCCGGCTCCAGCCACCGCCGGCCGAGTTCTTCCTTCATCAGCACCAGCCAGTCTAGCGAGGCTTTTGCCGTCGAAATGCCGCCGGCCGGCTTGAAGCCGATGAGGTAGCCGGTCTCCTCGAAATAGGCGCGGATGGCGCGCACCATGGCAAGGCCGACCGGCAGCGTCGCGTTGACGCTTTCCTTGCCGGTCGACGTCTTTATGAAATCGGCGCCGGCCATCATCGCCACCATCGAGGCGAGCATGACGTTGCGCAGCGTGGCGAGGTCGCCGGTGCCGAGGATGACTTTCAAATGCGCCTCGCCGCAGGCGGCGCGCATCGAGACGATTTCGCTATACAGTTCCTGCCATTTCGCGGCAAAGACCAGGCCGCGCGGAATGACGACGTCGATCTCGTCGGCGCCGTCGCTGACCGACGCTTCGATCTCCTGCAGCCGCGTCGACAGCGGCGTGAGGCCGTGCGGGAAGGCGGTGGATACGGCGGCGACATGGATGCCGCTGCCGCGCAGCGCATCGACGGCGGTGGCGACGAAGGGATGGTAGACGCAGACCGCCGCCGGGCGGATCTTTTCACCAGATATGCCGAGGGCTTCGACGATGTCGCGGCGGAACGGATTGACCGCCTTGGCGCACAGCCGGCGCACGCGCTCGTCGGTATCGTTCGAGTTCAGCGTCGTCAGGTCCATGCAGGCGACGGCGCGCAGCAGCCAGGCGGCCTGGTTGTCGGCCTTGATCGAGCGCCGCTTGGTCAGGCTGGCGACACGCCGTTCCAGCGCCGAGCGGTTGACGCTGCGCATCGATTCCATGAAGCCGAGATCGAGCTTCATGCCGGGGTTGCGGGCAATGCCGTGCGCTTGCGGCGCCGGCGCATTGGCAGCGGTGCGCGCCGGCAGCGGCGTGATCTTCGAAGGTCCGCGCTCTGCTTCGCGGCTGGTGCTGCTCATCTCCTGCCCCTTTGTTCGACGACTTGCGGTCGAAGATAGACCGTGAAGCAGCGCTTCACGAGTCCTTCAGGCGGTCATAACGGAAAAAGCCTGCTGTGACATCAGCCGAACAGCGCGGCGGCGTAGAATGAAAGCAGTAGCATCCTTCCCACCGCATCAAAAAGGCCTGCAACATTTGCGATTAGCCGTAAGCCCCCATGCCTTCGTCATCCTAGGGCGAAGCAAGGAGCGAAGCGACGCGGCGCAGACCCTAGGATCCATGCCGTTACGCCAGCCGGAGAATGCAGCGGCTCAGGATAAATGCTGATCTGTAGCGATCCTTGGCGCCCCCCTCTGTCCTGCCGGACATCTCCCCCACAAGGGGGGAGATTGGCAGCTTGGCCGCTCCGCTCAATCCTGCAACTTAGACAATTGGCGAAAGCCGGGATCACAGCCGATCTCCCCCCAAGTGGGGGAGATGTCCGGCAGGACAGAGGGGGGCGCTGTCCCGCCGGCGTCAAAGGTTCAGCACCGTCGTGGCGCTCGACCGAACTGTGTCAAGGCTCTACCCGACAAACGCGCGCTCGACGACGAAACTCGCCGGATGGTGCAGCGAGCCTTCCTCGAAGCCGAGGCTTTCGGCCAGTTCCTTGACGTCCCTGAGCATGTGCATCGAGCCGCAGATCATGATGCGGTCGGTCTCCGGGTTGAGCTTGTCGATGCCGAGATCGGCGTAGAATTTTCCCGAGCCGATCAGCGCGGTGATGCGGCCCATGCGCTCGGAGGTTTCGCGCGTCGTCGAATTGTAGAGCGTGACGCGGCCGCCGGTCAGTTCGCCGATCAGCGGGTCGTTCTCCAGCTCTGCAACCAGCTCCTGGCCGTAGGTCAGTTCGGCATTGTCGCGGCAGGTGTGGGTCAGCACGACCTGCTCGAATTTCTCAAAAGTGTCGGGATCGCGCAGCAGGCTGGCGAAGGGCGCGATGCCGGTGCCGGTCGAGATCATGAACAGGCGCTTGGCCGGGGTCAACGCGTCGACCACCAGCGTGCCGGTCGATTTTTGCCGCATGATGACGGTGTCGCCGATCTCGATCTTCTGCAGCTCAGAGGTCAGCGGGCCGTCCGGCACCTTGATCGAAAAAAATTCCAGCTCGTCGTCCCAGGCGGGGCTGGCGATCGAATAGGCGCGGAACACCGGCTTTTCGGCGTTGGGCAGGCCGATCATGACGAACTCGCCGGAGCGGAAGCGCAGCGACTGCGGCCGGGTGATGCGGAACGAAAACAGCCGGTCGGTATAATGCTTCACCGAGACGACAGTTTCGGCATAGACATTGGCCGGAATCGGGAACTGCAGCGGCCGGGCGCCGGCGGTGTTGAGCGCGGATGTGGTGTTCATCAAACCTAACCTTCTGGCCAACCCGAGGACGCTGACGCCAAACTTTCTCCTGCGCGCCCGAACCGATCAGGTTCCGGCGTGCCGTTCGCACACTGCCAAGCGGTAAGCTCTTGTGTCCGGAATTTATTAGTATACAAATGATATTTGCGTCAAGACGCCAGGCTGAAACACCTTTCCAAACTGAGACATATCTGTAGTCCTGACATTTCGGGTTTCGACAATGGAAGAGAATTTTTCGGCGCAGACGCTGGATTCCTCGGGCAGCGTCGTCGCCGGCATCGATGTCGGCGGAACCTTTACCGACCTGCTTCTGATCGACGGCCGTCATGGCGGCAAGGTGCATATCGCCAAGACCCCGACCACTGTCGACAACCAGGCTTTTGGGGTCGTTTCGGCGCTCGACGCCACCGGTTTTCCCATCCGCGGCATCGACCTCATCGTGCACGGCACGACCACCACCACCAACGCAGTGCTCGAACGCCGGCTGGCCAAAACCGGCATGATCACCACGCGCGGTTTTCGCGATGTCATCGAGCTTGGCCGGCGGACACGGCCGCAGCCCTATGGCATGACCGGCAGCTTCGTCCCGATCATTCCGCGCAATCTGCGGCTTGAAGTGTCGGAGCGCGTCGAAGCCTCGGGCGCGGTGCGCGTTCCGCTCGACGAGGCCGAGATGCGCGCGGCGGTTTCACAATTGATCGAGGCGGGCTGCGAATCGCTCGTCATCCATTTCCTGCATTCCTACGCCAATCCGGCGCATGAGCGGCGCGCCGCCGAGATCGCCGCCGCGCTTTGGCCGAACAGCTACATCACGACAGGCCATGCGCTGCTGTCGGAAGCGCGCGAATTCGAGCGCGGCGTCACCGCTGCGGTCAACGCCTCGGTGCAGCCGATCCTCGAGCGCTATGTCGAGCGGCTGCGCAAGGAATTGGCATCAAAAGGCTATGCCCGCGACTTCCTGATCATGAACGGCAATGGCGGCATGATCTCGGCCCGCTTTGTCACCCGTGAATCGGCCAAGACCGTGATGTCCGGCCCGGCCTCCGGCGTCATCGCCGCCGCCTATACCGGAAAACGCGCCGGCTTCGAAAACCTGGTCACCTACGACATGGGCGGCACCTCGACCGACGTGGCGCTGATCCGCAATGCCGAACCGGCGGTGTCGAACGAGATCGAGATCGAATATGCGATGCCGATCCATGTGCCGATGGTGGCGGTGCACACGGTCGGCGCCGGCGGCGGCTCGATCGCCCGCGTCGACGCGGCCGGCCTGATCCAGATCGGCCCGGAAAGCGCCGGCGCCAATCCCGGCCCGATCTGCTACGGGCGCGGCGGCAGCGAGCCGACCATCACCGATGCCAATCTGGTGCTCGGCCGGCTGGCGCCGAAAAAGCTGCTCGCCGTCGAGAACCCGGTCACATCAGAGCACGTCACCGGCATCTTCGAAGACAGGATCGGCCGCCCCACCGGCCTGTCCGGCGTCGAGGCGGCGGGTGCGGTGCTGCGGCTCGGCAACATCAAGATGGCCGGCGCCATCCGCATGGTCTCGGTGTCGCGCGGCCACGACCCGCGCGATTTCGCGCTGTTCGCCTTCGGCGGCGCCGGGCCGCTGCATGCGACGGCATTGGCGCGCGAGCTCGGCCTGCCCAAGGTGCTGGTGCCGGCGCGGCCGGGCATCACCAATGCGCTCGGCTGCGTCGTCGCCGATCTCAGGCACGATTTCGTCAACACCGTCAACCAGCCGGTAGCCAGTCTCAATGAAACCCAGCTTCACGCGATATTGGAACGGCACCGAAACGAAGGCGAAGAGCTGATCGGCAAGGAGGCGGTGAAGCCGGAGACGATCCGCGTCACGCATTCCGCCGACATGCAATTCGTCGGCCAGACCCATATCATCAATGTGCCGCTACCTTCGTCCGCGGTGACGCGCGCGGTACTGCAGCAGCTGTTCGAAAAGGCCTATTTTGCCCGCTTCAAGGTTGAGCTGCCGGAGATCCGCGCCAATCTGGTCAATCTCAATACGTCGGTGACGGGCGTGCGGCCGGCGATCGATCTGTCACGGCTGATCGACCCGGCTGGCCGCGCCAAAACGCTTGATGAGGCGCGTCGCGAAATCCGGCCGGTCTGGTATGGCGGGCGCTGGCACGACACGCCGGTCTATAGCAGGGAAAATCTGCCGCTCGACGCCGCCATACAAGGGCCGGCGATCCTCGAACAGATGGACGCCACCACCGTGCTCGAGCCCGGCGACCAGGCGCGCTCGGACGCCGACGGCAACATCATCATCGACATCGGCATTGAGGCCTGAGATGGAAAAGCTCGACGCTATCACGCTTTCGGTCATCCAGGCGGCGCTGCAGCAGGTCTGCGACGAGATGGACCTGACGTTTTCGCGCGCCGCCTTCTCGCCTGTCATCGCCGAGGCCAATGACCGCTCCGACGGAATCTATTCGGCCGTTGACGGATCGCTGATCGCGCAAGGCAGCCAGGGCCTGCCGGTGTTCGTCGGCGTCATGCAGTATTCGACCAAAACGGTGATCGAGATGATCGCCGACGGCCGCTGCCTGCCGCCCGAGCCCGGTGACATCTACATCGTCAACGACCCCTATCTCGGCGGCACCCATCTGATGGATGTGCGCTTCGCCATGCCGGTCTACAGAGACGGAAAAATTTTCTGCTGGCTGTCGAACACCGGCCACTGGCCCGATATCGGCGGCTCGGTGCCGGGCGGCTTTTCCGCCTCGGCAACGGCGGTCGAGCAGGAAGGCCTGCGGCTGCCGCCGGTGAAACTGTTCAAGCAGGGCGTGCTCGATCGCGAGATCTACGCCATCATCTGCTCGAACATCAGGGTTGCCGACCAGCGCATCGGCGACATCCGCGCGCAAGCGGCGGCACTGCTGATCGGCCAAGACCGGCTCAACGGAATCATGGATCGTTACGGCAACGAAACAGTCGTCGAGGCGATCGCCGAGCTGCGCCGACGCGCCGCCGAACAGATGCGCGCCAACATAGCGGCCATTCCCGACGGCATTTATCGCTCAAAAGCCTTCGTCGATTCCGACGGGGTGGTCAACGAGCCGCTGACCATCGCGCTGGCGGTCGAAAAACACGGCGACACGCTCAGCTTCGATTTTTCAGGCTCGTCAAAGCCCTGTGCCGGGCCGATGAACAGCGTCCTGGCGACGACCTTGTCCTCGGTCTATCTCGCCATGCGCCACATTTTCCCCGATGTGCCGATCAGCGCCGGCGCCTTCGAGCCGCTGATCGTCAAGCGGCCGGAAGGCACTTTCCTCGACGCCAGATACCCGCGCCCGGTGTCGGGCTGTGCGGCCGAGGTTTCGCAGCGCATCGCCGAGGCGGTATTCGCGGCGATGGTGCAGGCACTGCCCGACAAGGTGACGGCGGCTCCGGCCGGCTCCAGCGGCAATTTCGCGCTCGGCGGCAACGATCCGGCGCGCGGCCGCGATTACGTCATGTACCAGATCTCCGGCGGCGGCTATGGCGGCAATGCCGGTCATGACGGCCTGACCAATGGCTGCTCGACCATCGGCATTTCCAAATCGCCGCCGGTCGAGATCATGGAGCAGGCGTTTCCGGTGCTCTACCGCCATTATGCCCTGCGCGAAGGCTCGGGCGGCGCCGGCATGCATCGCGGCGGTTTCGGTCTCGCCTACGAAGTCGAGATCCTGCGGGGCGACGCCCGCGCCTCCTTCGTCATGGACCATGGCCGTTTCGGCCCGCAGGGCGCGCTCGGCGGCAAGGACGGCGCGGTCAACACGGTGACCGTTTTTCGCGACGGCAAGCAGCATGTGCCGCCGCACCTCTCCAAGGAGCAGGACATCGCGCTGAGGGCCGGCGACCGCGTGCGCGTCGGCACGCCCGGCGGCGGCGGCTATGGCGATCCCCTGCAGCGCGATCCGCAATTGGTGCTGCGGGATGTCAGGCTGGGGTACTATACGCCCGAACAGGCCAGCGAGAAATTTGGCGTTGCCCTTTCCGCGGATGGGTCGGTGGTCGACCAGGCCGCCACCGGGCGGGCACGAGCAGCCGGCTGACCGACGAAGCCTGCAATCGGCCTTGCCGCGCCGTGATCGCCGCCGCGCATGTCGTTTCCGTCTTCGCCGCGCCCACAAAACCCCGTAGACTCAGGCCCATCAACGGAGATCTGGATTATGCGCCTTTTCGTGCTTGCCGTGTCCGTCGCCACGGCGCTCGCCACCGGCGCTGCCTCCGCCCAGGACAAGAAACTCAGGCTCGGCACCGAGGGCGCCTACCCGCCCTTCAACTATGCCAATGCCGATGGCACGCTGGGCGGCTTCGACATCGATCTCGGCAAGGCGCTGTGCGCCGAGATGAAGACCGAGTGCGAGTTCGTCGTGCAGGATTTCGACGGCTCGATCCCGGCCCTGCAGGCCGGCAAGTTCGATGCCATCATCAACATCACCATCACGCCGGAACGCGCCGAGAAGGTCGACTTCACCCACAAATACTACCAGACGCCGCCGGCCATCGCCGTGCCGAAGGATTCGACCGTCACCGGCACCTCGCCCGAGGACCTGACAGGCAAGGCGCTTGGCGTGCAGAGCGCCACGATCCACCAGAATTTCGCCGAGCAGAAATACGCAGGCTTGACCATCAGACCGTATCCGACCGGCGACGACGCCCGCACCGACATGGTCAATGGCCGTCTCGACGCGGTGATGGACGGCTCGATCCTGCTGACCGAATGGCTGGAAAAGCCCGAGGGCGCCTGCTGCAAACTGCTCGGCACCCTGGCGCCAGACCCGGCCATCCATGGCCCGGGTGTCGGCATCGCGCTGCAGAAGGGCAACAAGGAGTTGGCCCAAAAACTCGACGCGGCGATCGACGCCCTGCGCGCCAACGGCAAATACAAGGAAATCAACGACAAGTATTTTGCCTTCGACGTCTACGGCGAGTAGGCGGGGCGCTCCGAGCGGGGGGCTTGTTCAAACGCCAGGGCAATCGCTGTAGGCTGCCCCTCATCGCTACATCGCTTTCGTCATCCTGGGGCGAAGCAAGGAGCGAAGCGACGCGGCGCAGACCCCAGGATCCATGCCGTGCCCTCAGAGCGTCACGGCGGTACAGAACCTTTGATGGCGGAGCGAGGCGCCCCCTCTGTCCTGCCGGACATCTCCCCCACAAGGGGGGAGATTGGCCGCCACCACCGCCTTCGCGAACCGCCACCGTTGCAAGAGCGAGCGGTGCGCCAAAACTGCCGATCTCCCCCCAAGTGGGGGAGATGTCCGGCAGGACAGAGGGGGGCGCGAAGGATCACTACAGATCTGCATTTATCCTGGTCCGCTGCATTCTTGGGCTGATGTCCGGGATAAATCCCGGGTCTGCGCCCGCGTCGCTTCGCTCCTTGCTCCGCCCCAGGACGCCGAAGCGATAGGCGTTTCCGCCAATCGCCAAGGTATACAACGCGCGCACATGTAACCTGCCGTCGCAGAGGCGCCGATCAGCGTCACCAGTGTCACCGTGAACCCGGCGAGGATGCCGGCGTCGTCACCTACAGCGACCGCGGCCATTCGCTCGGCAAGGTGCTGGCGACCGCGCATCTGCGGCTGCCGTTCACGCAGATCGGCACGGTGCTCAGCGTTGACATCGATGGCATGCCGACACGCGCGGTGGTCTCGGCGATGCCGTTCTTCGATCCTGACGGGGCGAGGCTGAAAGCGTAGTCTAGCTGTGGCTCCAGCCAGCCGCCGAGGTAAGATTCAAAGCAAAACCCGCTCGTTAGCGAAGGTGCGTCGCGCAGGCGGACACGCCATTTCCGGATAGGACGAGTTCTCTGCGAGACCCCTCGCGCAACCAGATGCAACGCGGTCACGTTCCCGGCCCTCACTTTCCCGCTTGACTGACCCGCCGTACCGAATACGCTAATGGAGAAAATACCGGCTCCGACCGCCGGGCGGCAAAAATGCCTCGTATGCCTCGCCTTCCGCGGCGGCGGCTGCGGGGCATTGTTATTTTGGGGATTTGCTTGGGACGGCGTATCGAAATCGGCATCCTTTACTCACGGTCGGGCAACTACCGCCTGCTGTCCGAATCCTGCCGTTCCGGTGCGATGACGGCCATCGCCGACATCAACGCCGATCCCGCCATCCCGATCGAATTCGTTCCGGTGGAGCGCGACCCGCAAGGCAACATCGATGGCTACGCGACGGGCTGCGCCGACATTCTCGCCAACAGCGGCGCGCGCCACATCATTGGCTGCATCACGTCATGGAGCCGCAAGGAGGTCATCCCGATCCTCGAGCGCGCCGGCGGTACGCTCTGGTACGCCTGCCCCTATGAGGGCTTCGAAGCGAACGAGCATGTTGTCTACATGCATGCTTGCCCAAACCAGCATCTGGTCCCGCTGCTGGCCCATGTCGTGCCGCGCTTCGGCGCCAACGGTTTCCTGCTCGGCTCGAACTACATCTGGGGCTGGGAGACCAATCGTGTCGCGCGCGACCTGATCGCCGACGCCGGCGGCAAGGTTTTGGGCGAACGTTATCTGCCGCTCGGCGAGGTCGATGTCTCCAGGCTGATCGCCGAGATCCAGGCGACCCGGCCGGATTTCGTCCTGAACAATCTGATTGGTTCTTCGTCCTATGCCTTCATTGCGGCCTATGCCAAACTTGCCGAACGCGACCCGCATTTCAGGCCGGAGCGCTGCCCGATCCTGTCCTGCAATCTCACCGAATGCGAGTTGCCGGCGCTCAACGGGGCGGGCAATGGCCACCTTTCCGTCGGGCCGTACTTTCACGACATCTCGGCAGCGGATCGCCAGGGCGATTCGGCGCCCACCATCATGCCAGCCTCGTCCTTCGAGGCAGCGGCCTATGCCTCGGTGCGGACGCTTGCCGAAATCCTCGCCCGCAATCCCGGCGCACAATGGCCGGACCTTTCCCAGGCCTTTGCCGGAACCTCGTTTCGAACCCCGCTCGGCGACATCTCCATCGATCCGCAAACCCAGCACGCCACCTTGCCGGTGCAGATCGGGCGCATCGAGGGCACCGCGTTCAAGACTGTGATGGTGACCAAGGGTGTCGCGCCCGATCCCTATCTGTCCCGCTATGACCGGACCGAGACATTCGGCCGCCCAAGCCTGAGGGTGGTGTCGTGAGCAAGGTCCCGCGCATCCCGAATCTCGGCGGCGCCAAGGCCTTTGTCCTGCATCGTCCGCATCCGACGGTGCAGGCGATCACGCGGCAACTGTCGGCAATCGGGCTCGAGACGGTCGGCTGCTGGCCGGAACTGCCGGCCGAGGCGCTGGCGGCGGACTTCGTTTTCTTCGATGCCGATCTCGGCTTCGACGAACAATTCCCCTGGGCGCCGGGCGAGGCGCCGATGCCGCTGGTGGCGCTGATCGGCTCCGAAGCGCCGGGCCGCATCGAGTGGGCGCTGTCGCACAAGGCCGACGCCCAGTTGCTGAAGCCGGTCGGCAATGCCGGCGTCTACAGCGCCCTGTTGATCGCACGGCAGAGTTTCGAGGCGCGCAAGCTTTTGGCAAGTGAGATATCGTCGCTTCGCCTGCGCGTCGCAGAGCGCCAGACCATCGTGCGCGCGGTGGAGGCCTTGTCGAAAGGCGCTGAGGACGGCCGCGCCTATGCGCAGCTCCGGTCGCTGGCGATGAGCTGGCAGATCAGTGTCGAAGAGGCCGCGCGCAGGATCGTGGCGATGACGGAAGAAGGCGGCGATGACCAATCCCATCGCGCCTGATCTTCCGGCAACCGGGCGCATGCCGGTCAAGCCACGCGCCGGCGTCTGGCGGCGCCTGGTCAAGCGTCCCCTGGCGTTGATCGGCCTGGTGATCGTTGCCGTCGTCGTGGCCGGCGCCGTCCTGGCGCCGTGGCTGACCGGCTACGATCCGAACGAGCAGATGTTCGACGGGCTGACGCTTGAAGGCGCGCCCTTGCCGCCGAATGCCAGCTTCTGGCTGGGCACGGATCTGCTCGGTCGCGATCTGCTGACCCGCATCCTTTTCGGCGCGCGCACTTCGCTGATCATCGGCATCGTCGCCAACGGCGTGGCGCTTTTGATCGGTACGCTGGTCGGCGTCACCGCGGGTTATTTCCGCGGCTGGATCGGCGGCGCGCTTATGCGCTTCACCGACCTGATGATGGCCTTTCCGGCGCTGCTGCTCGCCATCTGCCTGGCGGCGGTGCTCCAGCCGAGCCTGTGGATCGTCGCCATGGTGATCGCACTGGTGAACTGGGTGCAGACCGCGCGGGTTATCTACACCGAGACCAGCTCGCTCGCCGAGCGCGAGTTCATCGACGCCGAGCGCACCATCGGGGCGAGCGCGCCACGCATCCTGTTTCGCCATATCCTGCCGCATCTGCTGCCGACGATCATCGTCTGGGGCACGCTCGGCATCTCGACCACGGTGCTGCTCGAAGCAACGCTCAGCTATCTCGGCATCGGCGTGCAGCCGCCGACCGCATCCTGGGGCAACATCATTTTCGAGAACCAGACATATTTTCAGGCAGCGCCCTGGCTGGTCTTCTTTCCGGGTGCGGCGATCCTGGCGCTGGCGCTGGCCTTCAACCTCATCGGCGATGCGCTGCGCGACATCCTCGATCCGACGCAAAGGGGCCGGGCATGATCGCCTATCTCGGCCGCCGCGTCATTCAATCGCTGCTCATCCTGCTCGGCGTGTCGCTGATCACCTTTGCGTTGCTCTACCTGCTGCCCGCCGATCCCGTCCGCCAGATCGCCGGCCGCAGCGCCACGCCCGAGACGGTCGAGAACATCCGCCGGCAGCTTGGCCTCGATCAGCCCTTCTTCATCCAGTACTGGCACTATCTGGCCAGCCTGCTCAGCGGCGATCTCGGCCGCTCCTACATCCAGCGTTCCGAGGTCACGGAGCTCATCGTCTCGCGGCTGCCGGCAAGCCTGCTTTTGATGGTCGGCGCCATCCTGTGCGAGCTGGCGATCGGCCTGACGATGGGTCTGCTTGCCGCGGTCAGGCGCGGCACCGCCACCGACCAGACGCTGATGGTCGCGTCCTTTGTCGGCGTCTCGGCGCCGCAATTCGTCGTCGGCCTGCTGCTCCTTTATGTATTCGCCGTGCAGCTCGGCTGGTTTCCGATCGGCGGCTACGGCACCTGGCGCCATCTGGTGCTGCCGTCCCTGACCATGGGGATCCTCGGCGCCGGCTGGTACGCCCGCATGATGCGCTCGTCGATGATCGACGTGCTGCGCCAGGACTATATGCGGACCGCCCGCGCCAAGGGCCTTGCGCGCGGCGCCATCATTTTCCGCCACGCGCTCCCCAACGCCATCCTGCCGGTCATCGCCATGATCGGCATCGACATCGGCATCTTCATGGGCGGCATCGTGGTGGTCGAAAGCGTGTTCGGCTGGCCCGGCATCGGCCAGCTTGCCTGGCAGGCCATTCAGCGCGTCGACATTCCGATCATCATGGGCGTCACCCTGGTTTCGGCCTGCGCCATCGTGCTCGGCAATCTCCTGGCCGACACCGTCGCACCGTTCATCGATCCGCGTATCAAGCTCAGATGAAGCCAAAAAAAGACGGTAACAACCAGAGAAAGGGAACATGAGATGAAGAAATTCTTGACCTCCACCGTTGCGGTATCGGCGCTCGCGCTGATGCTCGGCATGACAAGCGCCGGCGCCGAACACGCCGTCGATCCGAACGCCAAGCCGGGCGGCGCGATCACCATCACCTACAAGGACGACGTCGCCACGCTCGATCCGGCCATCGGCTATGACTGGCAGAACTGGTCGATGATCAAGACCCTGTTCGACGGGCTGATGGACTACGAGCCGGGCACCACCAATCTGCGGCCCGACCTCGCCGAGAGCTACGAGATCGCGCCCGACGGCAAGACCTTCACCTTCAAGCTGCGCCAGGGGGTGAAGTTCCACAATGGCCGCGAGATGACTGCCGACGACGTGAAATATTCGCTCGATCGCGTCACCAATCCGAAGACGCAGAGCCCGGGCGCCGGCTTCTTTGGCTCGATCAAGGGCCATGAGGATGTCGCTGCAGGCAAGGCGGAAAGCCTGGCGGGCGTCACCGTCGTCGACCCCTACACCATCAAGTTCGAACTGACCCGGCCCGACGCCACCTTCCTGCATGTCATGGCCATCAACTTCTCGCATGTCGTGCCGAAGGAGGAGGTCGAGAAATACGGCGCGGATTTTGGCAAGCATCCGGTCGGCACCGGGGCTTTCAAGTTCGCCGAATGGACGCTCGGCCAGCGCGTCGTCTTCGAGCGCAACCCGGATTACTGGCACAAGGGCCTGCCGCATCTCGACAAGGTCAGCTTCGAGATCGGGCAGGAGCCGATCGTCGCGCTGCTGCGGCTGCAGAAGGGCGAGATCGACGTGCTCGGCGACGTTATTCCGCCGGCCAAGTTCCAGGAGGTGATGGCCGATCCCGAGCAGAAGGCCCGTGTCGTCGAGGGCGGCCAGTTGCACACCGGCTACATCACCATGAACACCACCATGGCGCCTTTCGACAATGTGAAGGTGCGGCAAGCGGTCAACATGGCGATCAACAAGGACCGTATCGTCCAGCTGATCAACAACCGTGCGGTGCCGGCCAACCAGCCGCTGCCGCCGTCGATGCCCGGCTACGACAAGGAATTCAAGGGCTATCCCTATGACGTGGCCAAGGCCAAGGCTTTGCTTGCCGAGGCCGGTCATCCCGATGGTTTCGACACCCAGCTGTTCGCCATGAACACCGATCCCAACCCGCGCATTGCCCAGGCGATCCAGCAGGACCTGGCGGCAGTCGGCATCAAGGCCAGCATCCAGTCGCTGGCGCAGGCCAATGTCATCGCCGCCGGCGGCGACAAGGCCGGCGCGCCGATGATCTGGTCCGGCGGCATGGCCTGGATCGCCGATTTCCCCGATCCGTCGAATTTCTACGGGCCGATCCTCAGCTGCGCCGGCGCGGTTCCGGGCGGCTGGAACTGGTCGTGGTACTGCAACAAGGATCTCGACGCCAAGGCGGCGGAGGCTGACTCGATCGTCGATCCGGCCAAATCAGGCGAACGTGCCAGGATGTGGAGCGCGATCTACGGCAAGATCATGGAAGACGCGCCCTGGGTGCCAGTCTTCAACGAGCAGCGCTTCACCATGAAATCGCCCCGGATGGGCGGCGCCGACAATCTCTATGTCGACCCTGTCCATATCCCGATCAACTACGACAATGTGTATGTGACCGATGTGCAATAACTGCGACTACACCATCCACGGGCGCCATCACCATTTCGGCTGGGACAATTCCTTTGTCCCGACTGAGCGGGTGGCGCCCGGTTCGACGATCGAGTTTCAGTGCCTGGACTCGTCCGGAGGCCAGTTGACGCTGGACAGCACTGTGGACGACGTCGCTTTGCTCGACTTCGCCAAGGTGAATCCCGTCACCGGACCCATCTATGTCGACGGGGCTGAGCCGGGCGACGCGCTGAAGATCACAATTGAGATGTTCAAGCCGTCCGGCTTCGGCTGGACGGCGAACATTCCGGGGTTCGGGCTGCTCGCCGACGATTTTCCGGAGCCGGCGCTGAACATCTGGACATACGACGCCGCCTCGCTCGAGCCGGCGCTGTTCGGCAAGCATGCGCGGGTGCCGCTAAAACCCTTTGCCGGCACCATCGGCAACGCGCCGGCTGAAATGGGTCTCCACTCGGTGGTGCCGCCAAGGCGCGTCGGTGGCAATCTCGACATCCGCGATCTCGCGGCGGGCATCACGCTCTATCTGCCGGTGGAGGTCGCCGGTGCGCTGTTTTCGGTCGGCGATACGCATGCCGCGCAGGGCGACGGCGAAGTGTGCGGCACGGCGATTGAAAGCCCGATGGATGTCGTGCTCAAGCTCGACCTGGTTAAAAATGCGCGGTTGAAGACACCGCGCTTCACCACGCCTGGCCCGGTGACGCGCCATCTCGATGCCAAAGGCTATGAGGTGACGACCGGCATCGGACCGGACCTGATGACGGGCGCCAGGGAAGCGGTCTCGCAGATGATCGACCTGCTTGCCGGCCGCTACGCAATGGACCCGGTCGAGGCCTATATGCTGGTTTCGGTCTGCGGCGATCTCAGGATCAGCGAGATCGTCGACATGCCGAACTGGGTGGTGTCGTTCTACTTCCCGCGCTGCGTCTTCGAATGAGCAAAGGCGCAACCAGCAAGCGGACCGGGGCTCCCGCCCCGGCCGTTTCGGTCACGGCTGGTCCGGTGCTGGAAATCTCCGGCCTGACCGTCAGCGTGCGCGGCGAAGACGGCGAGCGGCCGGTGGTATCAGGCCTGTCGTTCTCGATTGCACGCGGCGAGACGCTTTGCATTGCCGGTGAATCCGGTTCCGGCAAGTCGATGACGGCGCTGGCGATCATGCAGTTGCTGCCGCAGCCCGCCGCCCGGATAGAATCCGGCACGATCAGGCTTCGCGACATGGATCGGGGCGACATCGATCTGGCAGTCCTCGATGAGCGTCGGATGCGCCGTATTCGCGGCGCCCGCATCGCGATGATCTTCCAGGAGCCGATGACCTCGCTCAATCCGGTGCTGTCGATCGGCCGGCAGCTGGTCGAGTCCATCGAGGCCCATACCGGCCTGTCGCGTGCCGAGGCCCGCCGGCGCGCCGTCGAGGCGCTGAAGGCCGTCCGCATCTCGGAAGCCGAAAGCCGGCTAAAACAGTTTCCGCACGAACTGTCCGGCGGTATGCGCCAGCGCGTGATGATCGCAATGGCGCTGGCGCTGAAACCGGATGTGCTGATCGCCGACGAGCCGACGACGGCGCTCGACGTCACCGTTCAAGGCGAGGTGCTGGAACTGTTGCGCGATCTGCAGCGCGAACACGGCACCAGCGTCATCCTCATCACCCACGACATGGGCGTGGTTGCCGAAATGGCCGATCGCGTCGTCATCATGCGGCACGGCCGCATGGTCGAGCAGGGAACAGCCGCCGATATCTTTTCCCGCCCGCAAGCCGACTATACGCGTGAACTGCTCGCCGCCGTGCCGCGCATTGGTACCGGCGTCGGCCGCCAAAAATCCGCCGAACAAAAATCCGTCGAAGCGGAAATGCCCGGAAGCGTGGCGGTGGTCAACGATCTGCATGTTCGCTTCGACCTGCGCGGTGGCTTCTTCGGCCAAGTGAACCGCCGTGTCCACGCCGTCGAAGGCATCAGCTTTTCGATCGCGCCGCACGAGACGTTGGCGCTGGTCGGCGAATCCGGCTGCGGCAAGTCGACCACCGCCAAGGCGCTGGCCGGGCTTGTGCCCTACCACGGCGATATCGTCATCGGCGGGCGCAATCTGGCGGGCCTTGGCCGTGACCAGCGCAAGGCGGTTCGCCGCGATGTGCAGATGATTTTCCAGGATCCCTATGCCTCGCTTGACCCGCGCATGCGCGTCGGCGACCTCGTTGCCGAGCCGCTGTTGATCCATGGCATCGCTTCGAAGGAAGAGCGTAGCCAGCTTGTGGCGGCGTTGTTTGAACGCGTCGGTCTCTCGGCCGATCAGATGGAGCTCTATCCGCACGAATTCTCGGGCGGCCAGCGCCAGCGCATCTGCATCGCGCGCGCTCTGGCGCTCAGACCCAAACTCATCATCGCCGACGAGAGCGTTTCGGCGCTCGACGTGTCGGTGCAGGCCCGCGTGCTCGACCTGCTGAAGGAACTGCAGCGCGAATTCGGCATCGCCTATCTGTTCATCTCGCACGACATGGCGGTGGTCGAGAACATTTCCGATCGTGTCGCCGTCATGTATCTCGGCCAGATCGTCGAAATGGGCACCCGCGACCAGGTCTTTTCGAACCCGCGCCACCCCTACACCAAGCGCTTGATCGAAGCCGTGCCGGTGCCCGATCCGGCAAGACGCCGGCCGCGTTTCGCGCGTCTCGATCAGGAGATCCCGAGCCCGACCCGAAAAATCGGCGAAGAGCCGCCGAAACTGGCCCTGAGGGATCTTGGCAACGGTCATCTCGTTGCGGTTTCCTGACGTGCGCAACTGTCGGCATTCTTGCGACGCTCAGAGCCACCGCCGCACGGTTTGCCTGTAGCCGCGATACGCATCGCCGAACCGCCGCTCGAGATAGGCCTCCTCGCGGGCGACGACGCCGTAGCGGATCAGGATCGCCAGCGGCAGCGTGAGGACAAGGATCCAACTATTCTGCGCGGCCACGCCGATGCCGCCATAGATGAGGAACATGCCGAGGTAGATCGGATTGCGCGTCCAGCCGTGGATGCCGGTCGTCACCAGCACGCGCGTGGGCTCATTCGTCGGCACCGGCGTCGTCGCGCGGGTGAAGTTGCGAATGCCCGCGGCGAAAAGCACAAAACCGACCAGGATCAGCGAGCCGCCGATGATCCAGCTAACCAGCCCCGGACCGGGGAACGGCAAACGCAGCAGGCGATCCAGCACGAAGCCGATCAGGAAAGCAGCGAGAAAGAGCAGCGGCGGTCTCGCGATGACACCTGCGGTTCCGCTGTCGGTTTGCCCAGCCAGGTCCATTGCCATGTCTGCTCCCGCAGATGCCTAGGGCTACGAAGCCCATAGCCGCCTAGAAACGACAACTAAGGTGTCATTCTAAAGGTTGACAACGGGGGTGTCAATCGCAGAGATTGGCCCGGACAAAGGAACTGAAGCGATGGCGTCGGCACGACACGGGACTGACCGAACGACCGGGACGGACCCCTTCGCTGACGGCAAGGCCGAGGCGATCGCCGAGCTGATGCTCGAAGTGGCCCAGTGCTTCTTCAGGATACGGGCTCTCGGCCAGAAGACCGGGCTCATCACCAGTTGGGGCGGCGGTGCGTTCGGCTTCATGCGAAGCCTGGCGCTGCTTGGTCCGCTCACCGTGCCGCAGATCGCCCAGATGCGGCCCACCAGCCGCCAGCGCATGCAGCGGCTGGCGGATGAGCTCGCGGCCGAGGGGCTGGTCGAATTCATCGACAATCCAAAACACCGGCGCTCGAAGCTTGTGCAGCTGACGCGCGAAGGCGCCGCGCGCTACGGCGAGCTGAACGCCCAGCTGCTGGCGATCGCCTCGACCATGGGCGTCGCTCTCGACGAAGCCGATATCCGCAAGACCGCCGAGGTCGTGCGGCAGCTGAGCGACGATGTGAAAGTGCGTTCGGAGCGGCTGTCCTAGCGCTGATGCAGTAGCCACGCGGCGCCATTGAAGGAATTCCCGTCCTGCTTGAGCGGCGCTCCGACCGCGTGCCGTTTCAGCCTGGATGCGCTTGGCAGTTTTGCCACGTCCGCCCGCCCTGCCGGCGAACAATTGCCAACCGGAACCTCTGCGGAGCTGAGGCGTTCGAAGCGCAAAAGCTGAGAGCTGCGCCACCGCAAAAAGAGTACTGCAATGGCTCAGAAGGCAAAGATAACGACAGGCACGAACGACCGGCCGCGCAACGAAACCATAGGCCAATCCCGTGAAGGTCTGCCGGACGACAGCAGCAAGCCGCTTGAAGTCGATGAAACCGCGGTCGCCCGGGTGAAAAAGCAGCTGCAAGGCAAACCCGCGCAATTTGGCGAAGCCAATCCCGACGCGCCAGGCATTCCCGGCGCCGGCGTGATTATTTGTCGCCGCTGCGCCGGGACAGGCATGATCGACGGCCGCACCTGCCCCGAATGCGGCGGAACCGGAAAAACGCCGATAGGCTGAGGCGATCACGATAGCGATCACCCGCAGCGGCAACCTCGATCACTGAAGCGCCAAGGGGCCGATGGCAATTGCGCGGATCAGATCGCCGGCACCCACTTCCAGAACACGCCCTCCATCCGTTCGGGGTAGTGCTTGAACTCGCATTCGAAGCGCCATCCGTAAGCCTTGGCGGCCGCCAGCGCTGCCGGGCTGACCGGGTTCATGCCCGTTCCCGGCGCGAACCAGTCCTCAAGCAAGTCGTCGGGCACATAGGCGCCGATCCTCAAAGGCAAATTTTCGAGGACGACATCCATTTCGTCAGGTGCGGACAATGGGGTCTCCTTTCGAGATCTGTCCTCAACAAATCATTTGAGGCGGATGGGTTCCCGCCATCCCGAACTCATTGATCTCGGGTACCGCTCGCCCGGCTATGCCACCATGACCGCAAACCAGAAGCGCGGCACGATCTACATCGGTGTCACCAATGATCTTGGCCGCCGCATGCCGGAGCACAAATCCGGCGGCGGCGGCTCGCGCCTCACCAGCCGCTACGGCGTGCAGCGTGGTCTGGTACGAGGAACATTTCGACATTCGAGACGCCATCCAGCGCGAGAAAGTCGCTGAAGCGTTGGCCGCGCCAATGGAAGATCGAGCTGATCGAGACGATCAATCCAGACTGGTTCGAGCTTTTTCGCGGAACGGGGTGGTAGCGTTCGGTTCTACTCCGCCGGAGCACTGCCGCGAGGTAACGGCATGGATCCCAGGGTTTGCGCGCGTCGCTTCGCTCCTTGCTTCGCCCTGGAATGACGAAGTGGAGGGGTGGTCGGCAAATCACAAAAGTTTGTAGAAGGTCTGACCGGCCTTGCGCAGAACGAATGGTTCGGGGTTCAAGCCTTGCGCATGCGCTGGCACTTTTGAATGTCGGCAGTTCATCCCAAGTGACGCGTACGGCGCATGACGCACCGGATCGCGCCCGGGTCGACCACGGGCAGATTGCCGTGGCGCCCTGTCCGTTGGGCAGACAGTAGACGAACACGCGGCCTTGAGCCTCGCCTTGGGTGAAGCCCAGCGACCACGCGCCTGCTTGAATCGAGTTCGGGTAGCAGCGACTGAATGGCGACATAAAGCGGAAGTAGTTAACCCCCTTGCGCTCCGGCTGTGACCGATGTAAACAACTTCTGTGACCACCGTTCACAGGCTAAAGAGGTTGGATGGCAGAGCAGGACGACGAACTGGTTGGGATTAACGAGATTGCGGATATGGCCCATGTCTCGCGGCAGGCGGTAGCGAATTGGCGCGCCCGATTCAGCAATTTTCCCCAACCGGTAGCTGACCTCAAGGCCGGACCGATCTTTCGAAAGTCACAAGTACGGGGATGGCTACGAAAGAGGAGAATTCCGATGGCTCAAGTGGTGTCGACAATTAATCTGAAAGGCGGCGTTGGCAAGACGCATACGACCGTCGCCATCGCGGAGGTTCTCTCTGCCTACCGTAACAAGCGAGTCCTGGTCATCGATCTTGACCCCCAAACCAATGCCACAACGATGCTGATCGGCGAGAAGAAGTGGCAGAAGCTAAACCAGGATGGACATACGCTTGCCCAGCTCTTCAAGGACGCCCTCGACCCTGACAACGCTACGTTCAATCTGTCGAAGACGCTTCAGAAGAACGTCTCTGACGTCCGAGAAGCGCGTACCATCGATCTCCTGCCGTCTAGCCTTGATCTGATCGACGTGCAGGATCGCTTGGCAAGCATTCCCTCTGGAAGGTTCTTCGAGGCCAACCCGATCGCCATCCTCTACCGCGCAGTCAAGGCTATCCTAGATGACTACGATCTGGTGTTGGTCGACTGCCCACCGAATCTTGGGATCATTACACTTAACGGCCTACGTATCTCCAACGGATACATCATCCCTACTATCCCTGACATTTTGTCGACCTATGGTATTCCTCAGATCGTGAAACGCATCGGCGAATTTTCTGACAAGATCGCTGAGACGATCGACCCGCTCGGCGTGGTTGTGTCCAAGTTCCGTGCGCAGTCCACCGTGCACCAGAACACGACCAAGATGTTGCGGCAGGAGAAGGACGCCCCTTGCTTCGACACAGTAATACCGGAATCCAACAGCATCTCCGGTTCAGCCGAAACGGTACTTGGCGATCGGACGATGAAGCAGAAGTACGGCTACAAGGGCGAGCCCGAGACCTACCTGGCGCTGGCCGACGAGCTGTGGGCGAAGCTGTGATGGCCAAGCCTATGACCAGCGAACGTCGGCTCAAGGCGCTCTTAGATGTGGTGGTGGGAGAGATGCGCGCCAATCCCGCCTTCGCCGACAAAGTCGCCAAGGCTCTCGATCCTCAGCCGACCGATCTCACCGGCGAATCGACAAAAGCAAACATCGGACGCGACCCACGGCCGCGTCCAACGGAAGGATTGACCAAGCGGGGCAACCGCCGCGCGGCGTCCCTTGTAGATCCTCTGACTGCCATTCAGGTGGGAGAACAGCACCTGCGCAGTCAATTGGAGCCACTGGACCTAGAGCAGCTCCGGGATGTGCTTGCCGACCACCGCATGGATTCCAGCAAGCTTGCGATGAAGTGGAAAGACCGAGAGCGGGTGATCGAACACATTGTGGCGACCGCAATTGAGCGCGGTCAAAAGGGCGACGCGTTCCGAGCTTAGTGCGCGCAGAATTGCCGGCGACAGTTAGAGATGCATGTACGAGCCAGCCGGAGTCGCTTGTCGATAAGAGAGCAGAAACGGCTCCAGAGCCGTTATTGTTCGATCAACCTCGGAATGGGTCGTGTTGACTGAGAGGCTGAAACGCAGCGTCGCGCGTGCATTTTCCTGCGATACGCCCATCGCCGTCAGCACGTGCGAGGGCGCAGTCGCGCCCGCCGTGCATGCCGATCCGGTAGCGATGCAGATGCCGCGCAGGGCAAGCTGCTCGGTAACCTCGTCAGCTACAACGCCGGGAAAGGCGATCGAACTGGTGTTGGGCAGGCGCACCGTAGAGAGGGAATGAATTATTGCGTCGGGTCGCAAGGCAATAAGTCGCGCCTCGAGCTGGTCGCGCATTTGGGCTACTTTCGTCATGTCGCCAAGTCGCAGTTTGGCCACACGGGCCGCAGCCGCTAGGCCTGCTGCCCCCGGCACGTTCGACGTTCCACCGCGAAGGCCATTCTCCTGCTCGCCAGAAATCAGCGCATGGATCGCAGCACCGTCACGTATAAACAGCCCGCCAATCCCTTTGGGGCCGTGGAATTTATGGGCGGAGAAGGAGACGAGGTCGACCTGGGCGAGCGTGCCGGAGAGATCAATCGGAATGCGGGCCACCGCCTGGGTGGCGTCGGTGTGGAGCAAAGCCACTGGGGACAGTTGCCGGACCAGCGCGGCTAAGGCAGCGAGCGGCTGGACCGCTCCAGTTTCGTTGTTGGCAAGGTGGATCGAGACGAGACGCGTCTCTGGCCGAAGAGCAGCGGCTAGGTTCGCATGGTCGATCAAGCCATGTTCATTGACCGGCAGAACATCGATTTGCTGACCACGCGCCTGCGCAGATCGGGCCGCAGCTAAGAGCGACGAATGTTCGCTGGCGCAGGTCACCGCGTGTGATGCCGGCGCGAGGGCGCCGAACATGACCCAGCTATTGGCCTCGCTTGCTCCTGAGGTAAGGACGATCTGATCGGCATCCGCAGCGCCGCCAAGCAGCTCGAGCATCGCAATACGTGCGTCATCGAGCGGACGCGCCGCACCGAGAAGGTCGCCGGCAGTTGAGGAGGCGTTGAGGAACAATGTCTCCTGGTAGTAGCGCATCGCCTCCATCACTTCAGGGTGAGGACGAGTGGTCGCATTGTTGTCCAGATAGGCTCTGATCTCCATTGGCGTCACCCTAAGTCACGGAGCAGCGCTGCTACCAGCTGCTCAAGTCGGTCGGTGTCGAGAAAGGGGACTTGGGCATAGATCGGGGTGGTTCCACCGCCGATTATCGCGGCGAGATGGCCCTTACCGAGCAAGCGCTCGGCGCCGCCGTTCTTGATGCCGAGCGAGAGGTCCGAGGTGCCGGCGCTGTCTACGCGCAAGATCAGCCGGTTTCCTAGGTTACTGCGCAGCTGCATTGGGAAGACGCTGGCGTCAGGGCGCTGAGCTGCGAAGATCAAATAGATACCCGCTGCGCGCGCCTTAACACCGAGCCGATTGACCGCCGCTTCGACACCCGCGCGGTAGTTGTCGAGCTGCATCCAGTCGGCGAACTCGTCGTGGATCAGCCAGGTGAGCGGCAAAGGCTCGCCTGCCACCTTGTTGTAGGCGGCGATGTTCGAGACCCGCGCTTCCTTGAATAGCGAGTAGCGGCGCTGCATTTCAACCACTAGCGCATCGAGCCGGGTGAGCGCGTCACCTTCCTGATCGATGATCGGTCCATCGAGGTGGGGGAGCGCCTCGAAAGCGAAATAATCAACGCCCGCTTTGGGATCGATCAGGATGATGCGGGATTGATCGGGGCGGTTGGTGGCAGCGATGCCGAGAATGATGTTCTGGACAAGGATTGACTTGCCGCTGCCGGTGCTGCCGGCCACGAGCGTATGTGGCGCCGGCTCTGGCTCGAGAAACAACGGGCTGCCGTCATCCTCCTTGACCGCGATCAGAAGCTTTGCATTGGCAGTCTCGCTGCGCGTCTCCCAGTCGGCCCAGACCTCGGGCAGGCCGAGCGTCATCCGATGCGGTCGCTTGATCGAGACAACCACGAACCCCGGTTCGGCCCGCACGCCAATCAGCTCGAGGCCGTGGGTCGACTCAAGCTCTTCGCGCTTGTTCTCGACCTTCGCCACGGTGAGATCGTCCGAACCTCGGAACCGTAGCAGCGCTGCGTTGGGGGTCAGCACTTGCTGCTCGAGCCGGCCCGACATGCCGTAGCGCAGCAGTGCTGCGCGGCAGCGCTGCGCCGTATCGTCGAGCCATAGCATATCGCTTTCCTGCGACGGCCGGTCCTGCGCCCAGAGTGTGAGCAATGCCTTGAAGCCAAGCAAGGGCTGCGATCCTTGGGTCTCGTCCTGTCCAGGAGGGGAACCCGGAATGGGGGTCAGGTCGGGGGCGTCTGATGCCTGCGCGCTTCCGAATGGAGGGACGGTCTCAGTTGGCTCGCTAGCGATGGGATGCGAAACCGCCGCAGCCTGCGGCGGCGGCCGATGCTCGAGAGTTTCGCCGAGCAAAATTGCTCCAAGTTCCTGGCGGAGCGGTGTGGGATCTCGATTTTCGGCATAGGTCCGCACGATCTCGCGGACCGTGGCGGGCGCAAATCGCTCCTGATAGCCCGATTGCGTGCCCTCTACGCCTATCATGTGGTCGGCCGAGCCGATCTCGGCGTCTCCAAAGCCGTGGCTGAAAACATGGCTGTAGCCCGCCACGCGGATCGTGCATTGGCCGTCGCGAATAGCGGTGCGCCAGCTCGGATCAAGGTTGGTGCCGTCCCGCTGCGCGTCCAACAGCATCTCAGCTAGCCGAGCTCGCCAGATCGCGGCGTCGGCTGGCTCGCCTTCGGCCGACAGTGCTTTTTCGAACCGTCGCAAGCTAGCCTTGAGCTGGATCTGACTGTGATCGGCCTTGTCGCGCAGCTTTGTCGTGGAGACAAACTTGGCCTCGGTGACAATTACGTCAAGGAAGCGGTTGCCGTCGATATCGGTCCAGGGAGAGAGGCACAGCAGATCGGCCATGCGGCCTTCTACTTGGCCGAGCCAGCTCGCATAATCGTCGAGGAACAGCCATGCCCGCAGCCGGTCGCCAAGCTCCTGGTCCACCAGGTATTTGCTGAGGACCACGCCGATCAGCTCGCCCGCGCTCGTCCCGCGCCGCGCCGCGCGCAGGACGATATCGCCCGATACGGAGTTGGCGTCATTGATCAGCCTGCCGGCAAGCACGCCGACGGTCTCGGTATCATAGCTGGCATCGAGACTGCGCAGCCGGCTGCACAAGGTTGCGCGTAGCAGCGTATCGGACGCCTTTGACGAGATGATCAGCGAACGATTGCTGCCGGCGGCATGCTTGTAGCGGATGACCGAGATACCGTTGTTGAGAAGCTGGCGCCGATCGAGAAGGTCATCGAAATTGACGACCCACGTACCGAGCCGATGCGTTTCGTCGAGCACTTGCCGGGTTTCGTCAGACTGGAGCACCGTGCGCCGATCGGGCACGCGGCAAAAGCCGCGTTCGCGCGCGGCTAGCGCCAGCCCTGCGTCGGCGAGCACCGCCAGACCATCGAGATAGTTCCAGCCCGCCGGCGTTTGCGCAGGGCAGGTGAGATGCAGCACCGCGTCGCGGTCGAAACGCCCTATTGCCTTGCGCCGCGACCATTGCGCTGGGTCGATGTCGATCGCAGGTCGTTCGATTCGTGGCACATCCGACCAGCCGAGCTCGGCCTGGCGCGAGATCACGTCGTGGCAGAAGACGATATCAAACGGCGGACCATCGCTAGTCTGTGATGGGCGTTGTTCGTTGACGAGGATCGAGATGCGCAGACGCGACATGAAATCGCGTGCTGCTTCGCTCGCGTGCAGTCCGTCCTGTTGGAGTTCGCGGTGGACGAGCTGCTGGTACAGCGCGCGAAGCTGCTTACCGTCGGTGTGCCTCAATACCACTTGGCACATCGCCTCTTCGCCTTCCTTCTCGGCATCCTTCCGAACGGCATCTACCACCGCCTGGGGCAAGGCGGCGGCGTCGCAATTGAACAACACGATCGACAGATTATCGCGTTCGTGTGGTTGGAGCTGGAGATAGACCTGCGCGAGGTCGGCAATCTGCCGCGCGGTGGGGAGCACATTCTCGTTACTCGGCGCATCGGCGCCGGCGCGCGTAACCGGGCGTTCGAGCAGCGAATAGCCATGGAGCGCATCCACCTCGCTGATGAGCACGGGCTGCGCGCTCGGCCAGGTCATGGTGAGATCGGGGCGCGCGGGATTGCGCAGGTTGCGCGAAAGCTCCTCGAAGAACAGCGCGCCGCCGTCGGCGAATTCAGGCGCCTGCGGAGCAAACAGCGCCTCGAGCGCACGGCGAAACTTTGCGAGCTGAGCGTGGAGCGCTTCGAGGCGCAACGGATGCCACGGGCATAAAATGACCGACGAGCGAGCGCTGGTCATCCCCTGGATCGGTGCCACACCGATCTCGAACAAGGGTCGAAGCAGGCCTTCCACCACGATCGGGTGATTGGCAAGGCGCACGCAAACGGCTTCGATGAGCGCGCCATAGGCCTGCGCCTGATCAGTCAGCGACGGCGACCTGACGCCGAGAGAGGTCCAGTCGGCAAGCGCGCCTTCATAAGCCTTTTCAAAGGCGTCGAACGCGCTGGCGAGCTGGTCGGCGGCATCCATCTCGAGTACACCGGCTTTGCGCGCCTCGCCGAGCGCCCGGCGCCAGTTCAGCGCAAGCGATTCACAACGCGAACTCGCCGGCACGAACGATCCGCGATTGCGTTGGGCAGCCGGGTCGAGCCCCGAGAGGTCGCGCAGATTGATCCCGACTTGGCTGGCGCGGGCGCGATGCCGATAGCCGGCCGAGCACCGCACGAGCGTAGTGCGCGCCCTGTTGTCCTGTAAGCGCTCGAGGTCGCTCGCAAGGCCGACACCCACCGCGTCGAGCGATCCTTCCCATACCAGCCGGACTGAGGCGCCGCTGCTGCCCTCTTCCTCCACGCGCACTTTGAAACGCAGCTGCCGGGCCTTGCGCGCGGTGCTCTGCGCGCCACGCCGTCGGCCGGCGATCTCCTCGGCGAAACTATCATGGCGAAACGCGAGCACGCGCTTAAAGCTCACCAAGCCTTCGAGCGCAGCTTCGAGCCCGCGATAGCGGGCGGCGAACATCGCACAGATATCCTCATTGAGCGAAAGAAAAGCTCGCTTCTCGTCCTCCACTGCTTCAACAACGAGCGTCTGCCGGCCGGGGGCGGCCGGGCGATAGAGCCGGCGCACGCATTGGAGCAGCCCCTCGACAATGTCAGTGCAGGGGACTTCAGGGCCGAAAATGAAGCGATCCCATAAGGCAGCGAGCCTTGCCTCCTGACGGATCTCGACAATGTGGTCGCTGTAGAATTCCTCGTCGCGCTCATCCTTACTGGGGTTCCGCCCGCGCTCATCTGCGAGCTCGTCAAGATAACGCCACTCGTTTTGGGTTAGCCGGTCTTCACGCGCGAGTTTGTAGAAGGCACGGGTCTCGGTGCCGATCGACTTGGCGTCGGCACGCTGCGCTTCCTCGAAGAACAGCCGGACATCGGGCCAGTCGAGTTCGAATGGAGCGAAGGAAGCAGGACCGGTGCCCGGCGGCGCCTCGATATAGGCAGCGAGCACAGCATAGACGTCGCCGGGCAGGATCGAGGCCATGCCGTCGAGTTTTTCGCGCAGCCGCGTGGTGGAAAAAGGGGTCTGGCTTTGGTCGCGCTTGTAAACGTAGCAATCGCGCTTCCAATGCGCGACGAAGCGCGCGCGCCACTGCGAATAATGGCCGCGTCGCGCCGGCGAAATATCGTCGAACAGCTGGTCGAAGCGTGGAAGATGCAATTTGGGGAGCGCGCTGCCGAGCGCGGCAGGCAAGGGAGTGCCGGCGCGGAGATTGGCCGCCACGGCCACGAGATAGTCAGCCAGCTGGCGCATCGATACGCGGTCGAGCTCCACCAGCGCTTTAATTGCGGCACGCCATTGTATCGCGCGATCGTCGTCGAGAATCTCGGCGGCTGCGCCGCTATGCCCAAACCAGAGGTCGAGATGGTCGAGCGAAAGCAGGGTGCCCGCGTCGATCGGCTCCACCTGCGAAAGAGACTGTGCCTGCGATTCATCAAGCAGCGCGAGCAGCCGCGCTTCCTTGTCGCATTCGGCGTGGCGCAGATCGGTTGTGTTAATCTCGGTGAGATGCTCGGGCGCGATGTCCTTGATATCGGCAAAGGCATAAGCCGGGAGACAAATGTCGAGCCGCTGGCAAAGGCCCTTGTCCTCCTGTATGGCAAGGACGATCGCCGCCATCTCGCTGGGCTCGATGCCGTAGAGAACGTAGCGCGCAGTGCCGCGATCCTGCAGCGCTCGATCGATTCCTGTGCGGATGATGTCGCGACCCACGCGGCCGATGAGGGTCAAACCATCGATCACATTAGCGCTCCACCGAGAAGGGATTTACGACATAGGCGCAGCCGTCCGACAGACGCTGCAACAGCCCCATACTGGCGAGCCGCGCCTCGAGCCGAGCACGGTTGCGTTCGAACGCCGCGGCGTCGAATTCCACCGGGTCTAGCGCGGCGCGTGCTTCGGTCTCACCGAATACGAGGCCATAATGTTCGTGGAGGTCGGCAAGAAAACGTTTGAATTCGAGCCGCTGAGCAACACGGGTAATGACGAGCGTCTTGAGCAGCGCATCATTGGGCGCGTAGCGTGTGCGATTGGTACCGCGCGACGAGGCAAGACCGATTTGCCGCGCATAGCTGCTGTGGACCCGGCCGGCGCCCACCTCGTGTTTCTCTTCCACTTCGCGGCGCAGATTGGCGATGAGGTCGTGCGGCGCGGTGCCGCGGCCGGCCTTCTCGCGATAATGGAAGCGTGCTTCGATCAGGTCCGCGGCGCGATCGGCACGTTCCTGATCGGAGACCTCGTCGCTCAGCAGCGCCATCCATTCCGGTTCCTCCTCAAACCTGTCGATCGCTCCGTCGAGCGCGCGCAATGTCAGGCTGTCATTGTCCTGGTAGGAGACGATCGAGCGCTGGCGCACGAATTCGCGCTTCAGCGCGATGAGTTCGCATACCAGCGGCGGCCGCACGGCACGGCCCGCCAGCGCCGCGGCGGTCTCGAGCTGGTAGAGGATGACATGGAACGCCCCGATCGGAACGAGATGCGCAAACGCGTCCTGCGCGGGAAGGCCGAGCGCGAAGATCGCCAGCCAGTCATCCGCCAACCGATTGAACGCGGGATGTTGCCGGTAGGGGAGATAGGTCTCGCCTTTCTGGTCGCGGTTGGGATCACCATCGCCGGGTGCGGAAAGCCGGGCGATCAGCCGGTTCTTGGGCTGCTCCAGATCGAACAGCGCGGCGAACGGCGCGCGGAGCTCGGCACCGCGCTCGGCGCGGCTCGCCATCATGTAAAGGATTTCGCCGGTGCGGCCAAAATTGTTGAAGTCGGCTGTGATCGCGCCGGTCTTCTCATTGTAGGTGGCGTCACTGAAGAGCGCGTCCACGCCGAACGGGAAGATGAAGCGCGACGAGCTGCGGCGGTTCGATTCGTTCTCGAGCGTGGTCTGACGCACTAGACCCACTAGTTCGGCGAAATCGCGAAAGCTGCTGAAGCGGTCGCGAAGGTAGCCGAAGTCGGTACCCGCGCTAAGGCCCTGCATCGTTTCGAGCCATTCGCGCCACTGGCTGTCGCTGTCGTCCGATGCCGCTGCGATCCGCTCCATCTCGTCATTGCTGAAGAGGATGGCGCGCAAGCCCAAGCGGAAACGCATCTTGTAGGGGTGGAGCGTGTCGGGCGCGCGCGGCGAAAAGGCGGCGTCCGCGTCCATGCGATGAAAGGCCTCCGCCACGTTCAAAAATTCGAGAAACAGCAGCCAGGGCGTCTGGCGAGGCCACAAGCGATGGCCGAACAGCGCTTCCTCCACCCAGACGGTACTTTGTCCAGGCGCGCCCGATGCAGTGGCAACTTCGGCCCGATTGCCTTGCGCCAGGAAATTCATAGCCGTATCCCAAGCTGCCGCGTCGCGAACGCGCCATCTGCGCCGGTACTCAGGATCGACAACAGCACCGAACGACCCTGGTTGATCCGGTAGAAGTCGGTAAGGACGCGGGTCTTGAAGGAGATGATGTCCTCATAGCATTCTTTCGAGAAGCTCGAGGGCAGGGCGCCGTGTGCCACGCGCATCAGAAATTCGAATCGCATCAGCGTGAGCGGCAGCGTCGCGTCGTGATCCTGGCGCAGATGGACGTGTAGCACCGGGACGTGGCGATCCGGATCGAAGCCCAAGCTGAGTCCCGAGCCGTTGAAGTCGAGTTCGATCGGAACGGCGTTGAGATAGAGATCGCTCACCCGCGCGGTGGTGAAGTCGAGGCCGGTGGTGAGATAGAGCTTGTCGAGTGAGCCGGCGAGCATGCCGGTCCAGACACGGTTCAGCCCCTGAACGAGCCGCGCGAGCAGCGCCGGATTGACTGCACGGCTCGCGCGCAAGGGAGCGAGAAGCTGGCTGCGATAGGCGCCGGCCGAATGGAAGACACTCAACTGCCAGGGATCGAAACTCGGATCCTCCTCGGTCAGTCGGAAGAACAGCCGCCGGCGCTCTGCGATCAGCCCGGCATGGAACTCATCGGCCGCGCCGCGATCCTCATCGGCTTCGAGATAGGCTTCGCGCAGCCGCTCGAACCCCGGGTTCACGCCATATTGCGCGTCGTCGGCAAGCAGTCGTTGGTGATGCGGCTGGAGGTCGGTGTCATTCTGTCCGAAAACCAGAAGCGCATCGAGTGCATTACTGGTCTCAAGTCCGATGCGAAACCCGGTGAGGAAGCGAAAGACCGCGAAGCGCTCGCGCCTCGCTTCGGTCAGATTGGCGCCGAGCAGGTTGTCGTAGAGACACGCATCATGGTGCCGGCCGTCGCGCACCATGTCGCGAAGCGCATCGGGGCGTGCCACCCCGTCGCCGCCTTTATAGCCAAGCAAGCCGTTGACAAGGAGCAGCAGGACCTCGCGGATGGAGACGTGAAAGCCATTGCTGTCGCACAACTCGCCAAGCGCCTGCAGCCGTTCGCGAATGCGCGGCTCATGGAGTAGCTGAAAGTTCCTAGTGAGGGGCGAAGCCGGGCTAAACGCGGGATCGCTGGCCTCGTCGTCGAAGCACGCCCATTCCGCGCGGCCGAGTAGGCAATCGAGTGCGCGCTCCAACAGCTCGCGCGTCGACATGCGGCTCAGGTTGAGAAACAGCAACTCCGCGCCCGCCTGGCTGCGGTGGTCGCGTGTTAGCAGCGTCTCGATGAGCGGCTTGACCCGCGTGTCGGCGCTATCCGGCAGCGAATCGAACGCCTGGACGAGTTTGCCGTCATTAGCGGCGAGAACGAAGTATTCGCGCGGTTCAGGATCGAACACCGACCGCGCGAAGCGGTTGAGTAAGTCAATCTGCTCGGGCATCCAGGGCCGGCGCTGTTCAGGCGTGAAGCCGCTAAACTCAAAGATGAAGTGAAGCGTACGCTCGCCATCCGGCGTCTCGAGCGCAACCTTGCCGTAATTGCTGCGATCCCGCCCGGCCTTACGGCTCTCGTCGCCGGTCAGCCGGTGCCACAGCTCGCTACACAGGCTTGTTTTTCCATCGCCCGCGGTTCCGGTCAGGATGATGTTGGTGAGCCGCCCCTCTGCCGGTGCGATCGCTTTTGCGAGCGCCTCCGCCTCGGGATGCTCGAAGGCGAGCGGGGCTACGCCATGCGCCTGCGCCTGCCGCGCTACGGTTTCGGCATACATGCCGTCGATCTTGTTGATCGGACCATAGCTGCGCAGAAACGAGATCCAGCGCTCACCCGGCGTGGCATGCCCCTGCGGTGAACCGCTCACAGCTGGCAAATCATGCAGCCGTCACGCGGCGTGGCCTCGGTTTCCAGGCCACCGAGCACGTCGACAAGTGGTCGCTGGGTGCGCCGCGCGCGCTTGCGCTCCTGGCTCCGTTCCCAATTCTCTTCGATCGCCGCCATGCGCTCGGGGCGCTCGAGCTGATCGAGCGGCTCGTCGGTCCAATAGAAGACCTGGCCGTTCACGCGGTTGGGCTTCTCATAGGCCTTGGCCTCTTCGAACAGCTCAGGATAATGCTGCTTCAGGCGCACCCATTCGATCTTCTGCTGATAAAAGCAGAAGAAGCAGCCCGAGCGGGTCCGACCCCACTCGGTATAGGGCGGCATGCCAAGCCCGGAATTGGTCAGGATGCGCACAACGCCAGCATAGTCGATCCCGTCGTCGCGGAACGGAAAAACCGCGCGGATATTGGGCTTGTGGCTGATATAGCCTACCCGTTCCTCGTCGGCGCGAATGCCGACATAGTTGATGCAGGGTTCGTCGCCGATATAGGCTTCGAACGGCTTGAGCTTGAGGTAGTCGGTGCACCAGCGCCGCCGCCCGGAGGGAAGCACGCCCCCCTTGGTGCGCAGAATGTCGTCGAATCCCTGACGCGTGGTGGTGCGGATCACACGCTGCCCGAGATAGGATTCGAGCCGCTCAATATAGGCGACCGTGTCGGGCAGTTCCTTGCCCGTATCATGGAAAATATATTCCATGTTCGGCACGCGGTCGCGCAGGTGGATGGCGAGCGCAGTGCTGTCCTTGCCGCCCGAAAGGCTCAGGATATGGCGAACTGAGGGGTCGTTCCAATTGATCACGATGTCGATCCTGCCTTTGATGAAGTCTCTACGTCGGCGTCTTCGTCGTCAGCGGCGGCCAGAAGCAATCGCGCGGCCGCAATCCGTCCGATCCTGCCGGTGCGCTCCAGCAGCGGCGCGAGCTCAGTCTCGGCGCGCTTGATGGCGGCTTCCTGCTCGGCAGTGGTGCGGAAGATCCGCTCGATCTGACGGCCATCAGCGCACGTCACCGCGATCCGATAGGCGCTGTCGTCATCGCCCTGTCCCGGGAAGTGAATCGTCTCCACCTGACGGAAGCGCCGGGTGAAGAAGGCGAGCCGCTGGTGAAACTCCTCTTCGTCGCTGTCGGTCCAGCGTTCGGCCGGCTTACGAGCCACAAAGCTGGCGATCGACTCGAGCCAAGCGGTGTCGTCGAGCTTTTCATCGGCGAGCCGCAGCACGAATGCGCGCAATTCAGGCTCCACCAGCGCGGGAACGAGCGCGCGCCCGCGCAAGAGGACCGGCGGGCGCAGTTTTGGAAGGTCCTCGTCGGTCTCAAGCGCCGCGCCGATCGCCGCGGCGAGGCGATTGAGAAGGCGTGGATAGGCGTCGCGCAGCTCGCGGATCGCCCCGGCCATCGCTTTCACATAGCGGGCCACCGCTTCGCTTCCAGGAAGCGTCTCCGGGCCAATCGCCTCGATATCGAACGCCTTGGGAAGGTCAGTGAACAGTAGGGCGCTGGGGTCGCGTCCGCTGAGCAGCGCGCCGCGCGCAGCAAGCGTAGCGGGAGACAAACGGCGGGTCCGGCGCGAATGGTCAGGGAGCTGTTTGCCGACAAAGGTCATCAGCGGCCGAACGATGTCGAGTAACGCTGGGCGTTCGCTCAGCCGGGTCTCGAGCGCTGCGCCCAGCTGGACATAAAGCTCGGCCCGCACCCCTTCGATAGCACAATGCTGAAACTCGAAATGCTCGGGCTCTTTGGTGATGCGGGTAAATTCGGGGCCGCCCACCTGCTCGAGATATGTGCCGTCCTCATAGACCGCGGTCTCGTGCCAGCTCGCGCGCAGATAGATCGCGATCACCAGCGGGATAAGCCCGTCGCGCATACCGAAATCCGCGCCGCGCAGGCGGGTTGCCAGCACTTCATAGCCCACCGGCTTGTCCACGGCCTTGAGAATACGCGCGATCGCGTTGAGCGCCGGCGCGAAATTCAGCCGGTCCTCACCCCCTTCCGGGATGCGGACTTCCCACCGGCCTTGGCGCTGCACATGGATGCCGCCCTTCTGCAGCACGGACAGATAGATCGCGCGCTCGGGTGGGGTGTTCTGACTCGATAGGCCGAGGCCGGGCTGATCGGCGTTGGTGGCGAGCGCTTCGATGAGCAGGCTGCGCGCGCGCGCAGCAGCCGTGCTCAAGGTCCGGCGATTGATGAGCTCATTGCTGACCCGTGGGCACAGCGAAAAGGCGCGATCGCACAGATCGGAGAGATACGAGACAAAGCTACGCGACGAGGCGAACTGACGCTCACCATCGCGATCGCGCCAGCGAATGCCGACCGCAGCACTGCCGCGCACATCGAGCAGGCCGCCGAGCGTGCGGGTGAGACGTTCCTCGGCAAGTGCCAGCTGCCGCGAGACCTCAGTGCGTGCGATGCGGTCGCCGGCCAGCGCCGGGACATGATCGCGCACCCAGCGCCAGGCGAGCACATCGCGCAGCAGCGGGTCGAGACCTGCGGTGGGGCGCGGCAGACCTACGACGGTCGTCTCGGGAAGCGTGCAATGCGCAAGCCGGTTCCAGGCGTCCTCGCGCGCCTGCTCGGTGGTGGAGAGCAGCAGCACAACCCGCCCGTCCGGAGCATGAGTGTCCGGTTCGATTGCGGTTTGGACCTCCTGCTCGAAGCGACCGCTGTCGAGGCAGATGAGCTCGAAATGCCGAAGCACGCCCCGCTCGACATAATGGCGCCGCGCGACGATCGGGTCGGTGCGCACAAGTCGCTTTAAATGGTCGAACGTCTTGTCGATCGGACCGATCGCCCGCTCGGCTGCAGCGAAGGCCTGGTCGAGATCAACACTGGTGTGCGGCCATAGGCACAAAGCGCCGGCGGCACCGCGGTCATAGAGGATGCGGGCTTCGTGCGAGAGCCGTGTGATCGCCGCCTTGGCGCGGTCGTTCGCACGCTTGTCCACCCCGGCCACGGCGAGGAGCACGGCCTCGCGCGTGGGCGGGAGCGAGGGGTCGTCGATGAGGTTGAGGAGTGCCACCGTCTTGAGCACGGCCTCCTCGTCCGCTGCTCGCGTCTCGGCCGAGCGGAATATCTCCCGGATCTGGTTCCAGCGCGTGGCATGGGCGCCCGAGCCGAGCAGGCCGGCGAAATTGGCGGTGAGATAGTCGAAGAAGTCGTGCAGCCGATACGGTCTGAACCCGTCTACCGGCCGCTGGGCATGCGCCATCAGTCCGAAGGGTTCAGTGGAGGAGAGAAAGCTGAACAGAGACCGCTCATTCTGGCCGAAGCGGCGCATTGCGCGGCTGATCACGGGGAGTACGGTCGCATCGAGCGGAAGCAATGCCGGCGCGAGGTCGACCATCGCGGCCCGGCTGACGCCGCTGCCATACCAATTCTGGTCGAGCGCACTCGCCATTGTGCGCTCGGCGGCACGCACCAGCGGCGCAGAGCAGGCGTTGACATCCACGTCGAGCGCGGCGGCGATCAACGTTGCGGCCTGCTCGAGCGGCGGCGAGAACACGACTTCCTCGTAGCGGCCCGCCACCTTCTCCCATTCGCGGCGATGCGCGCTGGTAAGCTGACTCGCATAGCCTGCGATCGCCTGGTGTACGATCGCCACCACCATCACCGGCTGATCGCCGCTGCGCGCCGCGAGTTCGGCCAGATGCTGCAGGAGATAGATATCGTCGGCCTCATTCTGGGTCGCGGCGAATTCCAGATTCTTGCCAAGTTCATCGAGGATAACGAGCAGGCCAGCCGCCTTGTCGTCCGCGATAAGCGCCGCGCGCAACGCGTCCAGCGCCGCCACCACGTGCGGCGGCTCGGGTGTCATATTGAGCGTGGTGTCAAGCGCGCGCGGGATGCGCGCAAAGCACCGCTTGGCCGTGGTACGCAAAGCGCGCAGGACGCTTTGGCCTACCGGCTCGCGCTCGCCCACCACGAGCACAGGCTCGAGCCGCCTCTTGGCGCTATACTCCTGCAATTCTTGGGGCAGGAGCTTCTTCTCGGCGAGCCCAAGCCGCGCGAGCGCCAGCGCGAAGCTCGATTTGCCCGAGCCATAGTCGCCGGTCAGACGCCAGGCGCGTTCCGTCGAGCCACTGCGAAAACCGGCAGCCAGCCGCTGCGCGGTGGCGCGGATGAACGGTGTTACCACGTAATAGAGGCTGGCGTGAGGGTCGGCGAAATCGCGCTCGATTTGCACCGAGCGCAGATGGTGCGGGCGCACCTGCAGCAGGGCGTCGAAGCGAGGATTCGGCGTGCGGTTCCCGGCATCAAGCATCGATCAACTCCGCAGCGGGCTGCTGGCGGAACAGATCGCGAAGCAGTTGCGTCGCGGCCGGGCACGCGGGGCGGCGCAACATAAATTGGTTGAAGCTCTCAATGAGCTCGATTCGGGCGCCGCGGCCAGCGGCAAGCCGCATCACGCGCGCCAGCACCTCATCTTCGGGCATGCGGAAAACGCGACCCGGTGCGCCATGGCCAAAAGCGATTGAGGAAAGCGAAACGGTCTCTTCGAATTCGAAGGCATTGCTCCACCAGGCGTGCAGACAATAGGCGAACAGGGCGTCGCTGATCATTGGCTTGGGATCGAGATCGAAGGCGAAGACCGGTTCGCGGCGACCCTGCGCGGTCTCGCGATCGCCAGCGCGCGCCACCAGCCCGAGCGACGACAAGGGACTATCAATCCCTTCCTCGCCGCGGCCGTTGCGACCGCGCAAATAGGTGTGCAGCCAAACGTCGAAATGCTGCCGAGCGCTGACACTTGACAGCGGGCGGACAGCTCGCTCGGCTTCGCGCGCGAACGCGGTCATGACCTCAGACGTGGTGAAGAACCGCTCGCTCCAGCGGTTGATCAGTAACTCCCAGGCGAAGAACGGATTTTCGCGTAGCGTGGCGATGTTCCAGTGGAGCAGCCATAGCGTCTGCTCGTCCTCGAGGAACCGGTCATAGCCGCCGGCGCCGAGCAACGCCTCGCCGAGCGGTGTGAGCGCCCACTTGCCGTCCTTTCGGGCGGCAATGCCATAAGCCTCGACCCAGATCCGCAGCGATTCGACCATGTTCTTGCCGAGGCCAAGCCGAACTACGCCGCGCAACGGATCACTGAAGACATCGTCGCCCTCCTGGATGGCTTGCGCGGCCTTGGGCAGCCAAGCGGTCCGGAGCGCGAAGCTTTGGTGCCCGCCAAACCGGTACGTCTGCGAGTCCGCTGGAACCTTGTTCACCTTTTACCCTTCACCTCACGCCCCGGTGACCCTAGCAGGCCTATAGCCTGACCACCACCCTCGGTAGCAAATTCCTGTGCATCACCGGTCTCGGCAACACTGCGCCAGTCTGTCGGAAACCCTTGATTCGCGGCGATTTGTGCTAGGGGGCGGACCAGCTGGTGATAGCGATCCTCGATCCATTGCGGGGTAAGCCCGATCAGTTGCGACGGATCGACGCCGAGAAATTCGGCATAGGCCTGGGCTAGGCCGCGTGGAACGCCGGGGCGGCGGAGAACGCCGGCATGTAGCGCGGCGAGCCGCGGTAGATACAGGTCAAGCGCCGGGAGATGATCGGACTTGTTGCGGTTCACGGCCGGCACGATTGGGGCCAGATTCCAGAATTCGTCATGAACCACGAACGACCAGGGCAGGAAATGATCGACTTCGAATCGCTCATCGAGCGTCTCGCCGTTGAAGATGTCCGCTATTGCCGGCTCGCCAGCCTGAGCGATGATCTCGGCCCACCACGCCCGGGCCAGGCCAAGCGAGCGACGGCGTGGCAGCTCGAGCTTGTTGACGATGCCAGGAACATTGGGGTTGCGCGCCTGAAGGTACCGGGTGAGTTGCTGCTCGGCGAAGCCAAGCACGAGCGCGCGGTTCGCCCCGAGCCAATCGCGCCAGCCCGGCGCGAGTTCCACCAGCACCGCATCGCGCGTTTCGATCAGCCGATAGGGACCGCTATCGGCTTGGCCAAAGGCACAATCCGACACTGCCACGAGCTCGCGCGAGCCGCGCCGGTCGTATGGAGTCGCGCGGGCCGCCTGGGGAAACCAGCTGCCGAGGAAGCGGCCGGGCACGAAGCGGGCAAGCTCATCGACCCAGTCGGGGAGCGCCGGCCAAGCGTCGAGCGCCCGGGATAGCCTCGCGGCCGAGGTTCGCGCCGGCAAGTCCGAGCTTGCCTGGAGAGCGCGCACGCAGTCCTGCAGGCGATCGACCTTGCCGAGCGATAGGCGGAAGAGTGCCACCGCCGCCCACGCGCGGATGACCATTGCCTGCACCAGCCGGGCCGCAGGCAATGGCCGATCGAATTCCGGCAGCAGATCGACGATCGCGAGCAGCCAGAAGAATTTGTACGAGGAGATTGTGTCGCTAAACACGGCCCCGAGCTCACGCGCTCGTAGCCTGGGAGCGGAGAGCGGGCTGGATAGTGGGATTTCGGCGACGATCAGGTCCACCGTTGCCTCTCTCATCAGTTGAACCGCGTAGGCAAGCGGACGCTGCCGCCGGGTACGCCTTGCGCCACGGCGAGGCGCTCGCGCAGCTTCGTATCGGCCATTCGCTCCCCGAGCATATATTGGAGAAGTGCGAGGGCGAGTGAGGTGTTGGCGGTATTCATCCGGTTGCGGCGATCGTCCCAGATCACGCCCTTGAACGGCGCTTTGGTCAGCTCAAGCGGAACCTTCTTGACGAGCTTGAAGGCAGCGGCGAGCGTATGCTCTTTCTGCAGAGAGGCGACCAGTCGCATCATGATCGTGAGGCCAACCGGGCGAAACATCAGCCGATGCTTCGGCGCGGCGCGTCCCACCGGTATCAGCTCCCCGAATGTCTTGCTGCGCATCGCGGAGTTGAGCTCGGGGTCGAGCGCGATCAGCCGCTCGAGATAATCGAGGACTTCGTCCGCATAGCGGTTGATTATGCGGTCGGGCAGGCGGACGCGCGTGGCGCGCTTCAGTTCGTCGTTGCCACGTCTTGCGCCGATGTCGCCGAGCGCCAGCTTAATGAGATCGTAAAAGTGACCGATCGTGGTCAGCGCGGGCGCCTGGGCGGGAATGCTCGGCGTGAAACGGTCGATGTCGATTTGACCTCGATTGAAGAGTACCTGCTCATCTACGAACCGCCGGGTGAGGATTGCGGCCAGATCGACCTCGTCGAGCGCTATGATGTCGCGCTTCGATACCGGGACCGCTTTCTTGTTGATCGCCACGAACAGACTGCGGGTTCGCCGCAGCCCCTTGGCATCGGTCTGGTGCGCCACGAACAGGACCGACACGCGATCATCGCCGATCTCGGCGTTCTTCTCGAGCGCGCGCCTGATGCCCGCCAGCCGGTGCTGGCCGTCCAGCGCGAAGAGATTTTCCTTTCCGTTGAACTCGAGATAGCCCAGCGCTTCGCGATCCTTGTCGTCGATATCTGACAGGCGATGCGCGTCATTGCGCACCTCCACGTCGAAGGGGTGCCATTGGGGGTGGCCGCCATGGACACCCACCACGAGTGAGTTGAAGAACCGGTCCTGGGTCTTGATCAGATAGTCCGAAATGTCCTGGGCGCGCGTCTTGTCGTCGAGGCTGCGCTGGATCATCTCGCTCAGCTTGGGATTGTTGTGGATCTCACGGGCATAGCGCACCCGCTTCTGAAGATCGGCGAGCCGCATCAGCGCTGCATAATAAAACCAGCTGCCGAACTGGCCCTGGATGGCGGGAAGGTAGAGTGCGCTACTCATTGCCATGCATTTCGGCTTGCTTTCACTTCAGCGCTGAAATCGCGCAGCGAATAGGGAGGTAGGAGACTGTCGTTAAGCGCACGTTCGATCTCTCGCAATCGCGGCTTGTCGGCCTCATGCTCGGCGAAGCAGAACTCGGCTTCGCCCCAGAATACGTTCAGGAATTTTCGAACCTGCTTGCGGCCGCGCTCGCTGGTACGTTCGGTCAAATATTGCATGTAGCGGCTGCGCAGATTTTCGGTCTCGCCGGCATATAGCGGAAACAGGACTTGCGGCAGGCCGCCCAGACTGTTGCCAACGATGAAGCAGTAGAGCCCTGAACTCTCGGGCACGCCTGTTGCGCCGCCCGCGCGAAACGGGACCACCTGCCAGTTGAGCCCATGGTCCTGCGAAAATTGCGCCCAACGGCCGGGATAAACCGCGCACCGGATGATCCGCAGCTCACCGGCCGCGATTTCCTCCAAAAATGCGTCCAACGATTCGCCCCCTCTACCGTACGCCCGCCGGTGATGTGTTAATAGGATGTTCTACGCTTGCGCAAGAGCGATTAGAATCGCGACTGGTGCATCATGAAAGGTCGCGCGGTGAACCGTTTCGGTCCGACGATCATTACCTTGTCCTCGACCGGCAAGACGCCGTTTCTCTGCCACGCCAACAGCAATGCGCTTTAAACCTGCAAGTCCACCAGTCGCTCTTGTTGCTAAAGCAAATATATTATTCGACCGTCGGCTTTATGAATGCAAAGTAATCAGCGTTCGAAGGCATGCCTTCCTTCGGGGTCTTGTCCAAGGAGTGCTTACGTTTGAAGAACTTGATCGAAACACTTTCGATAGCGATCCTTTGTAGTGCAGTCGGTGACGTTTTCCGGCCGGACATGTCGTCCTTTAGGAAGCAACGTTGCCGCCGATCGGCAGAGCAGGAGGCTTAGCGGGCGGCTTCAAAGAGGGTTGGCGGTGGACGACCAATCCAAGGTGTTCTCGATCTAGCCAGACATGAACATCATCTCGCTCAACTCGCGGACGGGAACTGTTGTGCGATAAGAGAAGGAACGATACGAGGACTAGCCATCCTCCGACGGGAGTTTACCCCTCTCGCCCACAATACCGGTCTCGCGTCACCTTGTGTGGCTTCCGGTTGATCACATGCTTGAACTGCAGCCCGTGAGAAGTCTCACAGCAGTGTAGATCGCCCAAAGCGACCTCTAGATCGATCTCGCGCGTGAAGCGGTAATGCCCACCTTGGGCGAGGGCATGTTGCACGACGGCAGCACCGTGCTCGGCCAAGCCAGCAACCAGGTACTCCGCGAGCTTGGGCGAAAGATCCTGCTGCCACTCGAACAGCACCCGAAGCGTTCGGACGAGCACGCCGACCTGATGCGGATTGGCCTCTAGGTTTATGTCGACGACGCCGCGATGGAGGTTCGACCAAAACGTGCTGGACCGACTGATGGTAGCAGTGCGGCAGTGATAGACGACGGCATCGCAGTCGAAGAAGGTCGTTTGGACCAAGTCGGTTAGCGACTGAACAGCCACATGGCCGGTACTCACGGCCCAGGTCTTCTCAAGGGCCCAGATGTCGAAGTCGAATCGTCCGCAGCGCAGCCGATAGCCGCCAAATCGATTGAGCTCCGCCTCCATGGGCCGCAGTAAGTCATCGAGTGCGTCCGCCGGGCCGTCCACCACAACATCGACATCGGAGTTGAAGGCTGCGCTGTCACCGGCCCGAGCGAAATCACGTGGCATGCCGCCGAAGATCCCAACCTCGCCCACAGATCCCAGCAGGTCAACCAGACGGCCGATATCGGCTCCATCCTGTCCCCGGATGAAGCGGGCGATGCCTGAGCTAAGTTCGAGGTCCCGCAGGTGGGCGTCTGCGTGCATCAGCCCGCTCCCCGCTTGCGAAGATCTCCGAGCAGGGAAACGGCGAATGTGTCCGTCATACCGGAGATCATGTCGGTCGCCAGCTGCAACTCACGGTAACGAAGCGGCATCTTGTTCCGATCGTTGGTGGCAACACGGCGATAGTTCTCCGAGATCCGCGAGTATACGTAGCTCGAAAGCGGCGGCCGCTTGGAGCCGATCGAATCTGCATCCCTGCGATCCTGAATCGCGTTCCAGAAAATATCCATAAGGCTGTGAATGGTCTGGTGCCCCTTCAGCTCCACCTCCAGAACCTTACGATGGTTGTAGATGTAGGTCCTGGCGAACTTTTTGAGGCACTTCCACAGGTCCACCGCCTTGGACGCACCCATCAGCTCGCCCTTGAATGTCCCGCTCATGATCGCATCGTAATTGTCCACGAATGCGTCCGTAGCAGAGGGCACCATCACACCAATCGTCGTTACGCGCCACATTTGCAAGGTGATGTCGTCGAGTTCGGCCGCGGAGAGCGACTCTTTCCGGAACTCCTCGTGCCGGTCTTTTGCCTTCGCGACCACGTCAGCGACAACCCTGTTGTCGGCACCGGCGTGCTCCAGATAGCTGATTAGGCTATCGAAATTGACCAAGCCCTTTTTGGCGGCGTCTTCGATGTCGACCACCGAGTAGGCGATATCGTCGCACGCTTCCATGATGTAGGTGAGCGGGTGGCGAACGCCCTCTGCGAGACCGGTGACAGACCAGACTTCGCGGGCGATTTCCGCCTCGGACTGAAAGAAGTTGAATTTCTTGCGGGCCTGCACCTTCTCGTTAATTTGGTCTGACGGGCTTGGGTACTTCATTAGCGCCGCGAGAAACGCGTAGGTCATGTTAAGCCCGAAATCGTCGTTGACAATCTGAAGGCGAGTGAGCAGCCGGAAGGCCTGGGCGTTGCCTTCGAACTCAAGAAAGTCCGCTTTCTGTGCCGCGCTCAGGCCAGCGAAGAATTCGGGGTCCTTCTCACTCTTGTTACTCATCCAAGACCGGATTGCTGCTTCGCCCTGGTGACCGAAAGGTGGGTTGCCGAGATCATGGGCCAATCCGATTGCCTCTAGTAGCGCCGGGATGTTTCGGGGAGCCTTCAATTCCTCTGGAAGCCGAATCTTTTCTGGGTAGGCGTAGACGAGTGCGGTGCCGAAGCTCCGCGCCATATTGGCGACCTCATGACTATGGGTCAGGCGCGTCCGAACGCTATCATGAGCTTCAAGCGGGAAAACTTGGGTCTTATCCTGCATACGGCGCACCGGCGTCGAGAACAGAATCCGGTCGTGGTCGCGTTCCAATTCGGTCCGATGCTCGACGGTCTTGACGTGCTGGGAGCTCGTTGGCGGCTGCCCCTTGGCACGATCTTTCCGGCGTTCGGAGTTGAGCAGGTTCTCCCACTGCAGTTTAACCACTGCCAATCCTCTCTGTTTACGTTTCGTTCTTGCACAAACATGCCGATTCGGCAACCAGAGCAGCACGGAACATCAAAGCACGGCGCTGGTTAAGGTAAGGCCTACAGAGCTCGGCGGCGCTCCGCGCTAGCAGAGTGCGATCGTATTGTTCCGGTCTCAAATGCGTATAGCGACGGAGCATCTTCCAGTCCTTGTGTCCGGGGACCATTGCCACCTGCTCGATGGTGAAGCCGGCCTCGAACAGGCGGCTCGTGCCTTCGTGACGCAGGTCATGGAAGTGCAGATCCTCGATGTCCAGTTCTTGGCACGCGCGTCAGAACGCTGTCCCCGCTGACTATGGATGCCAATGGGTGGTCGCTTTTTTGTGCACGCTGTGCACTGAGCGGTACAAAACGCGAAAACGTGTGCACGTCCAAGGGTCTTGAAAATACGAGAAAAAGCGTTAAATATCAAGCACATATAATTGCCGTTGCGCCAATGATTGACTGGACGGATCGGCAATACTGCTATCCATCGGCTGCTGACGCGCCGGGCGCTGCTCTAGGCCGAACTGGTGGCAGCGGACGCGGTGTCCATGGCGATCGCGGGCGGCTTATGAGATTCTCGCTCGGCACCCCGTTGGACTGCAGCTCGGCGGGTCGGAGCCTGCGAAGCTCGCAGAGGACGCGCGGCCGGGGCGCGTTCGGCTATGACGAGGTAAACCTGAATGTAGGCTGTCCCACAAACCGAGCACTATCGGAAACCGTTGGCGTCTGCCTGATGCGCGGGGCCCGAACTGATCGCTGCCAGCGTCGGGGCGATGAAGGCTGCGACCGAGCGGCCAGTGAGCGGATCTGGCAAAGGTATTTGACTCAAAGGTATTTGACTAGAGAATGTGGACCGCGCCAAAAACCCGCAAAAACACGAGGCAGCCCTCCAAGTTCTGGTGAGTTTTTTTTACCCTACGGAGTCGTTTGGATCCAGCCATGTCTTTGAGTTTAAGTGGCGCACCCGACAGGATTCGAACCTGTGACCTCTGCCTTCGGAGGGCAGCGCTCTATCCAGCTGAGCTACGGGTGCTTTCAGGATCGACGATCCGGAAAACGAAGCAGCCGGTGAACCGGCCAGCCACGGCTTCTTAGCGGAAGCAGGCGCAGGCTTCAACGGGCAAGGCGCCGTAAAGTTGTCCCGGCGCCTCCGGGCTATCTCATATGGGGTCCGTGCCGTATCCGGGCGCTGCGCGGCCTCGCAGGCTCACGGCGTGCATCATTCGAACAGCCAGGCCTTTTCTCGCCCGCCCCTCACTGCTCCCCGGCATACAACAACCTTGTCGTCGTGTTCGACGCCGGCGACAGGTTGCGCTGGATCAGCGCTTCGACGTGGTCGTTGCGCTGGCGCGCGCTGTCGGCGCCCATCACCACCAGGATGAGCCGGCGGCCGTCGGCATCGTAGGAGGTGACGATGTTGAAGCCGGAGGCTCTGATGTAGCCTGTCTTGATGCCGTTGACGCCGCGGACGCGGCCGAGCATGTCGTTGTGGCCGCGCACCAGCCTGCCCCGGAACATGAAGTCGCTTTCCGAAAAATAGTGGAAATGCTGCGGGAAGCGGGCGCGCAGCGCCATGCCGAGCACCGCCATGTCGCGCGCCGTCGTCTGCTGGCCGCCGTCCGGCAGGCCCGAGGCGTTGCGGAAGACGGTGCTGCGCATGCCGATCTGGCGCGCTTTGGCGGTCATCATCGCGGCGAACGCGTCTTCGCTGCCGCCGAGATATTCGGCGACGGCGACCGCCACGTCATTGGCCGATTTGACGGTGATCGCCCGGATCGCCGAATCGACGTCGATCGTCTCGCCGCGCCGGAAGCGCAGCTTGGTCGGCGGCTGCCTGGCGGCGTTGGCCGAGACCGGGATCAGCGTCGTCTTGCTGACGCGGCCCTGATCCAGCGCCTCGAACAGCAGGTAGAGCGTCATCATCTTGGTCAGCGACGCCGGATAGCGCGGCGCCGTCGAGTTGGCCTCGAACAGCGTCCTGCCGCTGCTGCCGTCGATGACAACAGCCGCATATTTCTGCGCCGGCGCCGGCACCGCCAGCATGGTCTCCGTCGGCGTCGTCGCGCAGCCGGCAACGAGCACCAGCAGCGCAAACGCCGCGACAAATCTTTGGAGGAGCGGAAAGAGGCGCGGTTTGGACATTCTGAAGGTAAGCTGTTGCTGAAACGAGTGGGAAACTAGCCTAACCCAATGGCGCCGTCCATTTGGTTAATGCCGGTGTTCACGGCAATCGCTTCGGGTTTGAATTCACCCCGGCGTTGGCGCCGCCCCTCACCTGCCTGCCGGCATCCTCTCCCCGTATAGTGACGGGGAGAGGGGCCGAGGCTTTCCTTACGATGGACCCCCACCCTAACCCCCCACAAGGGGGAGGGAATGCTGCCGCGCGCCTTTACTTTCCCTTGGGCGCGCCGGAAGGCAGGCAATTTGCCGAGGTCAGCGCCAACGGAAGTCTCCCTCCCCCTTGTGGGGAGGGGTTAGGGGTGGGGGTACATCGTAGCGCGAAAGCCTCGAGGCTAGGGGTACATCACCGGGCAAATGCGTCTCTGACATGCAAAGCCCTCCACCCAGCTTGCGCAACCGCCACCGAGCGGGTTTGCTGGCGCCGGCAGAATCAGCAGGTGCTCCATGGATACGCTGACGATCAAGGCAAAGGGCATTTCGGTAACGGTCGATCTCACCGTCGGCCATCTCGCCGACATGACGGTCGATAGCGACGGCCGCCGGCTAAAACCGCTGCATCGCGCGCCGTGGATCGACGAGCCGCGACAGATGCTGCCGCCAGACCTGCCCGAGGGCACTGTTCGCCTGTCCGGCGATTTTTTATGCGCGCCGTTTTCGCGCAGCGATGTCGAGGAGGCGCCCTTGCACGGCTGGCCGGCCAACAGCCGCTGGGATGTCGTCGCCTCCGCGGCGACTGGCGATGGCTGGCGCGCCTTTTTCAGGTTGCGGCACAAGGTCATGGGCGCCACGTTCGACAAGATCCTGACCCTGCGCGACGGCCATCCGTTTCTCTACCAGGAGCATGTCTTTTCCGGCGGTTCCGGCGGCATCTCCGTCGCCCATCATCCGATGACGGTGATGACGGACGGCGGCAGGCTGGCCTTTTCGCCGAAGCGGTTTGCGGCGACGCCGGACGACCCGCTCGAGCCCGATCCGGCCCGCGGCCGTTTTCTGCTCGCTTATCCGGCGCGCTCTGCAGACCTAACGCATTTTCCCGCCGCCGATGGCGGCAGGCTCGACCTGACCGACTATCGCATCGACCACAGCCGAGAGGATTTCGTCACGCTGGTCGAGGCCGACCATGGCGGGCCGGGCTGGACCGCGCTGGCGCGAAAAGCGGAAGCCGATCTGGTTGTGGTGCTGAAGAACCCGGCCGAACTGCCGGTCACCATGCTGTGGATCAGCAATGGCGGGCGCGACTACGCGCCGTGGAGCGGCCGCCACCGCGGCGTGCTCGGCATCGAGGACGGCCGCACCGCGCTCGGCCACGCCGAGTCGCTGGGTGACAACTGGCTGAAGCGGGAAGGGGTGGCAACCGCCTTTGCCCTTGGCGAAGGCGGCAACGTCTCGTTCCGCCACGTCATCGGCGCCTTGCCTCAAGAAACCGGCGGCGAGCCGCCGCGCGACATCATAACCGCTCAGGGGCACATGCGCCTTGCGGCGGCAGACGGTACGACGCGGCAAGTGCCTTTCGACGGCGATTTCCTGCGCATCGGCCGATCCGTGCCCTCCTGATTGGGCTGTGTCGTGGGCGGCGCTTCCGGTTGGAGTTAGCCCTCCTATTGCGAGCGTTGGCGCGGGGGGCCCCCCCCCCCCCCCCCCCCCAAATAAAAAAGGCTTAGTAGGGGGGACGAACACGAACACCCGGGGGGGGGCGTGCGGGG